>JAEWSD010000217.1 GCA_023398615.1 Bacillota bacterium | reverse complement strand
TCCTCCGAATTCCCTATACAATAAAAAAGCACTCTGTGCAGGGTGCGCACTCGCGCGTATGGAACTTTACCGGCAAAGCCGGCCGCGCTCGGCGCGAGAGTTTGCCCTTGGCAAACTCTTTCTTGTTCTGAGGGAACTGGAATGTCAACGGCTGCTTGAAGCATATCTATGAATCCGGCATATATCTATTCAATTTAGCGTCGACCGGCCGAGGATACTGCTTATATTTTGTCAAATATTATAAATAATATTTTACTCTGGCCAAAAATTAAGCCGGCGGCTTGATTTTTGAGCTTGTAGAGGCTTGTAAAAAATAAGAAATCTTAATCCGGTACAAAGGAATCTTAATTTTGTGCAAAGGTTCGGAGGCTGCCGGAGCTCAAATTACTTAATTCAGCAAAATTGTACATAAGGATAATAATTCGGAGCATATATTTGTACATTATTTTAGTTTATTATTGTTTTACAGAAAGGGATTCGGTCACTTTGACCGGGATCAGAGGAAGGAGAGTGGAAGATTGAGCACGGATATCAAATTAAGAGTATCTGATATTGATAAATCCTTTCCGGGAGTTAAGGCATTGAATAAGGTTAATTTTACGGTAAGAAAAGGAACGGTTCATGTGCTTTGCGGGGAAAACGGAGCGGGTAAATCCACATTAATGAAGGTCATCAATGGTATTTACAAACAGGATTCCGGTGAAATTCTCATCGATGAAAAGCCTGTCGAAATAAAAAGCCCGATTCAGGCAAGAAGCCTCGGTATTTCTATGATATTTCAGGAATTGAACTATATGCCGGAGATGACGATTGAAGAAAGCCTCTTTGTCGGAAACTGGCCCAGAGACAGATACGGGAAAATTGCCTGGAAAGAGATCAGAAAAAAAACGGCCGAGCTCCTGAAAAAAGAGAATCTGGGCTATGATCCGGAAACAAAGCTGAAGGATCTGACGGTTTCGGATATCCAGATGCTTGAGATATTGAAGGCTATCTCATACAACTCGGATATTATCATCATGGACGAGCCTACTTCGGCAATCACGAATAAGGAAGTAGAGGTCTTGTTTAAAAAAATCAATGAGCTGAAAAGCAGAGGCGCCTGCATCATTTATATCTCTCATAAGATGGATGAGATTTTTAAAATTGCCGACGAAATTACGGTATTCCGGGACGGCTGTGTGGTTGATTCAAGGCCGATAGGGGAATATACCCTGGAAACTGTAATCTCGCAGATGGTCGGAAGAAAGCTTGAGAACAATTTCCCGAAGGAGGAGATCAAGCTTGGCAAAGAGATACTAAGAGTAAACAGTCTGACCCAAAAGGGAGGATTCGAAGACGTAAGCTTTTCTGCCCGGGAGGGTGAAATTGTCGGTTTTGCAGGGCTTATGGGTGCGGGCAGAACAGAGGTCATGAGAGCCTTATTCGGACTTGACCCGTATGACTCCGGTGAAATCTTTATTAAGGATGAAAAGACACATATCAGGAATGTCAGAAACAGCATTAATAAAAAGATGGTCATGCTTTCGGAGGACAGGCGCAGGTTTGGTATCATACCGGTCCGCAGTATAAGGGAAAATGTATCCCTGGCAAGTCTGAATAAGTTCATATATGGCGGCAGGCTTCATGCCGAAGCAGAAAACAGGGCGGTTGCCGAATTCTGCGGGAAGATGAACGTAAAGACACCGGATTATGAGACAAGGATCGAGTCCTTAAGCGGCGGGAACCAGCAAAAGGTCATACTGGCCAAGTGGATGGTTACGAATCCGGATATCTTGATTGTAGACGAGCCGACCCGCGGCATCGATGTCGGTGCCAAATATGAAATTTATAAACTTATGACGGAGTTAGCCAGACAAAATAAGGCACTTATCATGGTTTCCTCAGAATTGCCGGAGCTTATCGGAATGTGCGACAGGATCTATGTCATGGCAAAGGGTAAGGTTACCGGAATGCTGACCCGTTCTGAATTCTCTCAGGAAAGCATAATGGAATATGCTACGGGTACGAAAAATCAAAAGGAGGCGAAATAATTGAATACGAATACCATGAAAAAAAGCAAAATGCTTTCGAATATCAAAAGCAAATACAGTATCTACTTTGTACTGGTCGCCTTATTCATTTTCTGCTGGCTGGCCAATAAGAACTTTGTATCGGTGGAAAACCTGCAGAATATTTCCACTCAGATATCGGTCGGAACGATCCTGGCATTCGGACAGACTATCCTTATTATATCCGGTATGCTGGACCTGTCCTCGGCTTCCGTTCTCGCACTTGCGGGCGTACTTTCCATTTCATCCTATACCCAGACGGGTTCCCTTACGATAGCTTTTATCGTTGCGGTGCTGGTCGGTGTCGGCTGTAACGTACTGAACGGCCTGATGATAACCAAATATAAGACTCCCCCGTTCATTGCGACCCTGGCCATGATGGCTATGGCAAGGGGAGCGGCGCTTCTTTACACCAACGGGCAGAATATTTACCAGATCGGCGATTATGTGAAATTCGGTCAGGGTAAGATATTCGGAATTCCGACCCCCATGCTTTTCCTGGTAGGAGCGCTTATCATCACCTGGTATCTGTTAAGGCATACCGTGTTCGGCCGTTCCATCTATGCCATCGGGGGAAATGAGGAGGCTGCAAATGCTTCCGGAATCAATGTAAACCGGATCAAAATGAGGGCCTTTATCATCAACGGTATATTGGTCGGAATCGCCGGAGTACTGTTTATGTCCCGTGTTAACGGCGGTATGCCGAACGGTGCCATAAACTATGAGTTTAAAGCTCTTACCGCGGCGGTCATCGGCGGGACAAGCTTTACCGGAGGTATCGGAACTGCTTCCGGAACCTTGGCCGGAGCCTTTATCGTAGGTTTCCTGGATAACATCATGGTTTTGGTAGGTGTCAATTCCTATCTTCAGCAGATCGTCAGAGGTGCGATCATTGCATTAGCGGTTATTTATGACATCTGGGCAAAGACCAAGAGAAGAAAATATTAATCACTTATTACGTCTACAATAGCGGGTAACCCTATTTAGAATAAAAAATTATCAGGAGGAAGATTATGAAAAAGATATTAGCTTTAGCAATGACGGTAGCGTTACTGTTTACAGGCTGTGCGACAAAGCCGGCCGCGACCGCGGACGGAAACCAGACAAAGGATAATACTTCGGCAACCGGGGCACCTGCCGAAGGGGAGAAAAATTTCAGGATTGCCTATATTGCAAGAGCACAGGCAGATTCCTTTGCGGCATGGCTGGCAAATGCGGTAGTGGAAGAAGCGGCAAAATACCCGAATATAAAACTGGACGTATTTGACGGACAGGCTTCCGACGATACGGAGAATTCTCTGATAGAGAATGCAATCACCAACAAATACGATGCAATTATCGTACAGCCTAACAACGGCGAGGCTCAGAGACCTTATGTAGAGAAAGCGGTACAGGCAGGTATTGTTACGATTACCACCAACGCACGTATCAGCGGTATCGAAGGTGCCTCTTCGGTTGACGCCGATCCGTATTTGCAGGCAAAGGTGAATGCGGACTTAGCAGTGGAGCAGATTCCTCAGAATGCAAACGTAGTTGTATTGTTGGGACCTCCCGGAAACTTCCATGCCGATCAGAGACAGCAGAGCTGGGAGAAGGAGTTCTTTGCAAAGAGACCGGATGTTAAAATCGTAGGCCAGGAAATTGCAAACTGGAATAAGGACGAAGCAATGAACTACATGGAAACCTGGGTACAGGCAAATGATAAGATTGACGCGATCATTGCCATGAACGATAATATGGCAGCCGGTGCATTGGAAGTTGTTAAGGATGATCCGAAATTCGATAATATCTTAGCATACGGTGTTGACGGTACCGCAGAAGCATGTCTCTTAATTAAAGACGGCTTAATGACTTCAACCAGCCTGCAGAGCGCTTACGACCTTGCGACGGCTCTTCTCGATACCTCCAATAAGCTGTTAACCGGTGAGGAAACACAGATAGACATTGATATTGATTGTCCCCTTATTACGAAAGACAATGTAGATCAGTATATTGAAATGCACAAAAAATCAGGTGCCATAAAGTAAGATGGCCGATTAACAGGCTCTTACAAAAAAAAAGAAAAGCGGGTGCTGCTGCAAAGTGATTCCGGTGCGGTTAAAACAGGAATCTGCAGCAGCCCCGTATTAAGGAGGTATATATTGTATGAATAATAAAGCGATATTTATGCACGGGACAGGTGATATGATCTGGAAGGATATCGATATGCCGGTGTTAAAGGATAAAGATGTATTGGTAAAGGTCGATGTTGTCGGAATCTGCGGCTCGGACGTACATTACTATCAGCATGGCAGGATCGGCGATTTCGTTGTAGACGGTGATTTCATACTGGGACATGAATGTGCAGGTGAGGTGGTCCGGGTAGGCAGCGAGGTTAAGAACCTTGCGGTAGGCGACAGAGTGGCGCTGGAACCCGGTAAAACCTGCGGTAAATGTGAGTTCTGCAAGTCGGGGTTGTATAATCTGTGCCCGGATGTGGAATTCTTTGCGACGCCGCCTTACCACGGAGTATTGGCGAATTATGTCTCACATCCGGAGGATATGTGCTTTAAACTGCCGGAGAATGTTTCGAATCTCGAAGGTGCCCTTGTGGAACCGCTTGCCGTCGGACTTCATGCTACGGGCAAAGGGAATGTGAAGCTGGGCGATACCGTGGTGATCTTTGGAACCGGCTGTATCGGTCTTGTTACCCTTCTTTCCGCAAAAGCAAGAGGGGCAGCAAAAATTATACTGGTAGATGTCCTGCAGAACCGGCTTGAAACCGCAAAAAGGCTTGGCGCGACTCATATTATTAATGCCAGGGAGGAAGCTGTTCTGGCAAGGATTGATGAGATTACGGACGGACAGGGCGCTCATGTGGTAATCGATACGGCAGGCGCCGAAATAACGGTAAAACAGACCGCTGATGTTGTGAAACGCGGCGGTACGATCGTTTTGGTCGGTATGACGCCGAAGGATGAGACGGAATTTAACTTTATGAAGTTAATGAGTAAGGAAGGCGAGTTAAAGACGATATTCCGTTACAGGAACCTGTACCCGGTCGCCATCAATGCGATAGCAAGTGGTGCAATAAATGTAAAGGATATTGTAAGCCATGAGTTTGACTTTGAAAATACAAAGGAAGCGTTTGACTTTGTGGTAAACAATGCAAAGGATGTAGTAAAAGCGGTAATCAGGATCAAATAGGAATATTCGAAATCAATTGATATAGATAAATAATTTATAGGAAAAGCCTGTAGTGTGGGATACATTTCCCTGTCGGACAGTTCGGATAAGACTGTTGCGGAAGGAGAAATGTGCCCTGGCACTACAGGCTTTTCCGTTGATATGCTTTTGATGAATTATGTAATTTAATTGATTATTATGTGATTTTATGGTATTATTTGTATTGTATAGCAGAACTTGCAGTTTATTCTATTTAATGACAACACAAATGAAAGGGCAGGGAGACAAAATCATGAATGAACAAAACGCTGGTACACGGAAGAACCGAAACGCTTCAAAAACTCTTATTTTCACAATGGCTATCTTTATTCTTTCTATTCCTGTTATACTCTTGATTCTTAATGTAACCGGATATGGCGGTCTGAATCACATCCTTCCTTATTTCCTCGGCATCATAACCGCACTGTCATGCATTCAGCTTGTAATTTTGATACGGTTTTTCGCCGGCCTGGAATTAATTAAGGGGAATGCCCATATTCTGTCCGGAGGGAAGCTTAATATAAGCGATATACTTGCAGATAAAACGAAAGGGCTTGAAACTCTTGCCGTTGCCTTTAACGATATGAAATCAAATCTCCTTAATTTCATTGAGTCCACGAAAAGGAACGTAATTATACTGTCTGATTCAATTGAAAATGTAACCAGAAGCATAGATATGAGCTATAAAGGGAACGAACAGATCGCATCAAGCATGACGGCAGTGGCAGAGAAGGCGCAGGAACAGCTGCAGATTGTACAGAACACCATAGACCGGATCGAAGAAGTAAGCAACCGGATCGGTAATATAACAACCAGTCTGGCTAACATAGATAAATTTGTAGAAACCACGGTAACCATGACATTGGAAGGGCTTGAGCATCTGGACAGCTATAATGAGCAAATGAAAAGTATATCCGGCAATCTGGGAGACACCTCCAGCTTTATTGTCGCCCTGAATTCACGCCTGAAAGAAATCGACCAGATAAGCAGCCTGATTGTTAATATAACGGAGCAGCTTCAATTGCTGTCGCTGAATTCATCCATTGAGGCCGCACGTGCAGGCAGTGCGGGAAAGGGCTTTGTGGTGGTAGCCCAGGAAATGAGTAAATTATCACAGGCTACCTTAGCCAGCGTGGAACAGATAAATGAACAGATCAGCGGTATTACGGACAGTAACGCAAAGGTTATTGAAAGCATTGATGAATGTGTGGATAGCTACAACCGGAGTGAGGAAGTATTCCAATCTGTAAAGGAATCTTTCCATACCATTAACAGGAATGCAAATATTCTCAGCACGGACATGAGAAAGGTTTATGAGGATTCCCTGCTGATTAATGAGAATACGAAGGAAATCAGTGACAGGGGCAAGGTGCTTTATGATGCATCGAATGAAATTTCCTCCATTACCCAGGATGTCGCCGCGGTAACCGAGGAGGAGCTTGCAGGAAATGTTGAAATATCGAACCAGGCGGCTTCCTTGCAGAATATGCTGTCCGCTATCGGTGTTCTCCTGTCAAAATATAAGACCTCCGTCGTTCCCGTAAAAGGGTCAAGCGCAAGGAGCCTTAAGATCGTTATGATATCTCCTCTTGACCACCCATTCTGGGAAAGTGTCAGACAGGGAGCCTTATATGCAAAAAGTGAGTTAAAATCAAAGAATGCCGATGTGGACTATGTGGGGCTTGAGCAGATGGAGAACGAGAAATTCAAAGCTGTATTTTCGGAGAAGCTGGAGGGCGGATGCGACGGTATCGTTATTCCCGGCTTTATCGGAGGGATCGAACCGTATATTGAGAAAGCAAACCGTATGAATATCCCGGTCGTAGCCTTTAACTGTGATCTGCCTGCCGGTGTGAAAAGGCTTGCCTACTTCGGCCCGGATGTGAATGCTTATGCGGATTTGGGCGGGGAACTGACTTTAAAATGCCTGGGAGGCAGCGGTGAGGTGGCGATCTTCAGAGGAAACCTTATAGATTCCATTAATAAAATCAGAAGGGATAAGGTGGTAGCCGCACTAAAAAGAAAGAGAAAGGTAAAAATAGTCGCCGAGGTTGAGGCGGTTGATGATAATATCCTGGTTTACGGCAAGGTAAAGGAAGTCCTGGACCGCTTCCCTGAGCTTAACGGAATTGTTATAACCAGCGGCGGCGTACCCGGAGCCGCAAGGGCGATAGAAGAGCTTGGACGTGTCGGAAGGACGAAAATCGTATGCTTTGACTATGATCCTGAAATCCTTGAATTAATTAACAAAGGAATTGTATATGCCGCTTTGGGACAGGACCCGTTCGGGCAGGGTCATGACCCGATCATTGCTTTATATAATTATCTTGCCGCGGATGTTCGGATGGATGAAGTCAACTATACCAGGAATGAAGTGATCGACATCAGAAATGCGGACAAATAAGCACAATCATACGAAAGTATGAGGGCTTTACAAGCGGATCAGCCGTTTTCCCGATGGCATTATAACGGATTTTGTGTTAAACCTGCTGTGTTATATGTATTTACACAAACATAGCAGGAGGATTATCAATGAAGAAATGGAAAAAAAGGAATATTGTCATTCTTATCACGGCAGCAATTCTGTTTATCCTGGTGACGGCATGTGTATTTCTGATATTCATACCGGAAATGAATAACGAAAAGGTAAGGCAGATGCAAATCAATGATGTAGATTTGTCTGTAATTGATGACGGCACCTATCGGGGAGAGTTCGCCTACGGGCATTACACCTACCATGCCGAAGTTGTGGTGAAGGATCACAGGATAGAACAGATAAGTGTACGGCATGGCAGGGACAGTGAGCATGCAAAAGCGGCGGAAGGGGTAATTGACAATATTATCGCGGAGCAGAAAATCGATGTGGATGTCGTATCGGGAGCTACCACTACCAGTAAGGCTATCCTTAAGGCGGTGGAAAATGCATTAAGCAGGTAGAAATGTTCATGTAGCCTTTACGTCCTGCTTATATTGCTTTCCGTTCCCGAGTCCCCTTTCGGAAAGGAACAGACCGGTCAATGTCAGGAAAGTGCCGAGCAGGGCTGCCGGTGTAATATTCTCGTGCAGGACCAGAAAGGAGACCACAAGGGTAATTACCGGAACCAGGTATATGTATGCGCTTGTTTTAACCGGTCCCAGTACTCCCACGCTCCAGTTCCAGGTGACAAAGCATAACGCGGAGGCTCCCAATCCGAGGAACAGGATATTAAACAGATTGGCAGGCTCGGCAAAATGACTGGGAACCGGGTGAAATCCTGCCCGGAACAGGAATGGAATCATAAACAGCAGCCCATAGAAGAAGATCCGCCTGGTACAGCTTACATTATGATAGCCGAGCACGCTGATTTTACGCATCAGGACGGAATAAACCGCCCAGAATATACATGCCGTGAGCACAAGGAGGTCACCCTTCGGATTAAGCTTCAGGTTAAAGCAGCCGTTGAAGGTAATCAGGGCAATTCCCAGGATAGCGATGGCAAAGCTTAGAAAGAAATGGGGGCGCAGGCGTTCTTCTTTTAAGAAGAAATGTGCGATAACCGCCGTAAAAAAAGGGGAGGCGGATACGATGACCCCTGCGTTAGAAGCAAGCGTATAGGTAAGGGCGACATTTTCCAGCAGGAAATACATCGTCACACCGCAGAAACCGGCCGCAATAAAAAGGAGTTCTTCCCGTACACTTTTTGTTTTCAGGGAATGCGGGCGGATCAAAAGCAACGCAAAATAGCCGATGATAAACCGGATAAACAGGATTTCGTAAGGAGAAAAGTCCTTTAACAGGATCTTCGTTGCAATATAGGTGGTTCCCCAGATTGTTATGGTTAAAAAAGCTGCCAGATGTCCGGCGGCGGAAGTTCCGTGTTTCATGACTGCACCTCCCCGGAGACCGTACGCTTCTGTTCATTCGAATCTTCGAATATTTTCATATATTGCCACGGTGTCAATCCAATAAACTTCTTAAAAAAGTTAGTAAAATGACTTTGGTCGTGAAAGCCCGTGCGAAGGGCGGTTTCTACCGGAGGTACACCGGCTTCCAGAAGCTTTTTGGCATTGCCGATTCGAACCGTTTCGAGATAGCTGTAGGGCGAGATCCCCTTCTGGCGGGTGAAGGAGCGCAGGAAGTGGTATTTGCTCATTATTGCAAGCTTGCTTAACTCATCCAGCGTAATCGTCCTGGCATAGTTCTCTTCCATATAGTCGCAAACCGGCTTAAACTGGGAAGACAGCTCCTGTGTGAATGGGTCCGTCGTATTTTCCGTATATTCATGGAGGAGCTGTCCGATCAGGAACAGATAAAGCTCTTCCTTGACGAAATCCGTTTCCTCTTCACTGATCATACGGTGAAGCTCCTGCAGGGAGGCGGTCAGCTCGCTGTGGTACAGAACGGTTTGTGAAAAAACCGGGAGAAATTCCCGTCCGGTAATCTCCAGGGCAGTTTTCTTCATAATCTCGGGCCTGACATTGATACACCGGTAATCCAGGGTCTTGCCGTCTATCTGTTCGCAGGAGTGGACATCCCTTGGGTTAAATATAGTAATATCACCGGGATTTATGATATATTCCCGGTTTTTGCATTGCAGATATCTCTGGCCGGCTTCTATAAAACCTATCACATAGTAATCGTGAAAATGATTCGGAAATTTTTGCATGATACCCTGAAAACGATAAGTTTCTATCATTAAATCCGCATCGTAGCAGACAGTTCTTATCTCACTTGGCATGTTTTGCCCTCCTTTAATCTTTTGATAACAGAATACCATAAGAAATCGCATCGTGCTTGGATAATATTGCTCATTTTGTTTAACCGCACAGTAATTTTGCAGCCTTGTGCCTGATTAAAATTTTGTATTGACAAACTAATATGATTAGTTTATTATGAATTAATATTAGTCATGAGGTGACAGTTATGGGCAAAAGAAAGAAGATAGACAAGGAAACCATATTGAAGGCCGCTGCCGAGCTTGCGGAGGAAAAGGGCCTGGAGAATGCAACCCTGAACCGGCTGGCGGAAAAATTAGAGATAAAGACACCATCCCTGTATAACCATATGAGCGGACTCAATGAGCTTACCGAAAGCCTTGCACAGTTTGCAATCCGTAAATTGGAAGCGGTCCTGCTGGATTCTGCCGTAGGGAAGGCAAAGGAAGAGGCTTTGTCTGGGATTGCGATGGCCTATCGGAGGTATGCGAAAGAGAATCCGGAACTGTATAAGGCAATATTAAGGATACCTGCCAGCAGGGATGAGGAGCTTCGCAGGGAGGGATTGTCCGTCGTCGGCATTCTGCATCAGGTTATGGAGCCTTACCGTTATTCGAAGGAAGATGAGGTACATTTCATCCGTGGATTCCGAAGTGCCCTGCACGGTTTTGTTTCATTGGAGGAGGCCGGATTTTTTGATGGAAAGGTCGATGCGGACGCCAGTTACGTCAGGCTGGTGAGCGCTCTGACCGGAATGCTTGCTGTACGGGAGGTGCCGTAAGATGATTGTGTATGCCCTGCCCGTCGTCGGCTTTCTCGTAGGACTGTTAATTATATCGTTCGGAGGAGGCGGGGGTGCGGTCTATATCGGAATCTTGACGGTATTTTTTCATGTTTCGCCCGCCGTTGCTACCTCCACCTCACTGGCAACCATTATCCCCACTGCGGCAGCAGGCTCCGTCAGTCATTGGAAAGCGGGAAATGTGAATGTTCGTCTGGGATTTACCATGTTAAGCGGCGGAATTCTGGGAGCAATTGCAGGCTCCTTATATTCCGATGCATTACCGGAAACTCTGTATCATAAGCTTACCGGTATCATCATGTGCCTGCTGGCCCTGCAGATGTTCGTTACGTTCTTAAGAAGAAAAAAGAATGGAAAGGACGGGAAACGGACGACAGGCAGAATAAAGCGTTTGGCTTATGCAAAGGCAGTGCTGTTCGGTGTACTTGGAGGAGCCATGTCAGGCTTGATGGGATTGAGCGGCAGCAGCCCCATAGTTGCCGGTCTTACTATCCTTGGATGCAGCGCCCTGGAGACGGTCGGTACATCCGTCCTGGTACTGCTTGGCCTGTCCATTACCGGATTTCTCATGCATCTGGGCCTGGGCAGTGTGGACTGGAAGCCGGTCGGATTGCTGGCAATAGGTACCGTAAGCGGGGGAGCGTTAGGACCGGTGCTTCTTAAGCACTTCGATAAGGCCAGGCTGGAAAAGGTCTTACATCCCGTACTCCTGGTTATGACCGCAGGAATGGGAATATTACTGCTTTTTTAGAAGAGTGTCAAAAGCTCATATTAACTGTTTTTAAAGCTTTATGTGAAAGGTTTCGATTATCATTTTTGTAACAAGTCCCAGATAATCCCCGTCATAAATAATACTTTTATTTACGATTAATACGGTGATCCCATGAACGAGGCTCCACATGGAGAGCGTGCTTATTATGGCATCACCGCTCCTGTAATCGATCGCTTTCAGATAGTTTTCCACACTTTTCTTGACGATCTCAAAGTTAACATTGCCTTCAAAATGAAATTCATTGTTTTCTATGATGATAGGGCAGTCATTATCACTGAGGAAAAGGAATTTCAGATATTCGGGATTCTCCACCATGAATTTAACATACTGTCTGCCTAATTCGACAATCTGCATCGGCGGATTATCCGGATGCAGCAGGAGGGCGTTATTAAGGGCGGTATTAAAGCTGCCTGTTACCTCGTGCACAATTGCGGAAATTAATTCTTCCTTACTACGGAAGTGCTTGTAAGGAGCGGAATGGCTTACTCCGCACAT
Source organism: Bacillota bacterium (assembly GCA_023398615.1). Taxonomy (GTDB): domain Bacteria; phylum Bacillota; class Clostridia; order Lachnospirales; family Lachnospiraceae; genus Anaerocolumna. Next base: position 2,539 of record JAEWSD010000217.1, on the reverse strand, counting down.
GACTGCAACCTTTCTCAATGAGAGGCCTTCATAACCTTCCCTGTTCAAAAGCAGCAATCCTTTGCTGATAAGCTCCTTTTTTAAAGCACCGTGATGATAATGATCTCTGTCCATTTTGTCTTTACCTTTCCTGAATTCCGCTTTCGGATTTCATTTCATCCGAAAAATAATATAATGTCTAAATATTATCCAGCCATTATTATAACATAGCATGTTAACAATGTAAACATAATGGGATATAATGGGAATACAATGTTGACAGTGTAAACATGAGTGAAAGAGAGGTATGCAAATGGAAGAAGGATTGCATGTTGTATTAGGTGCCGCCGGTACAATGGGCCGGGTGGTCATTGACGAATTAAGAGCCAGGGATCTTAAGTTCAGAGCCGTGGTAAGAAATAAGGAGATTGAAGGAGTTGAAGCGGTCAAAGCGGATTTGCTTGATTTGAAACAGACGGAGGCTGCCGTAAACGGGGCAGGCTATGTTTATCTTTGCGTAGGAATACCCTACCGGTCGGAAAAGTGGATGGAGGAATGGCCGAAGGTAATGGAAAATGTCATAACGGTCTGTGAAAAGGAAAGTGCCAAACTGATATATCTGGATAATGTATATATGTATGGCCCTTCCCCCTTAAAGGTCCCTTTTGATGAGAATCATTCACAGAATCCGGATTCTCAAAAAGGAAAGGCCAGAAAAATGACCGTGGATTTGCTTACAGAGGCAATGCGTTCCGGACGTGTGAACGCAGTGATAGGCCGTTCAGCCGATTTTTATGGTCCCAATGCGGTGAACAGCCCGTTTTATACCTCCTTCCTTGACAGGATGCTGCAGGGGAAAGCACCCATGTTTATAGGCAGTGTAGATGAGGTACATACCTATTCCTATACGCCCGACAATGCCAGGGCTCTGGTCACGTTAGCTCTGGACGGCAGTGCTTACGGGCAGGTCTGGCATCTGCCTGTCAGCGAACCGGTAACGGTTAAGGAAGCCGCAGGCATCATCAACCGGGAATTGGGTACGGGATATAACGTTAAGGCGATGTCCGGATTTTTACTTGGTATCTTGGGGCTGTTCATACCGATTTTAAAAGAATTAAAGGAGATGCTGTATCAATTCAATTCTCCGTACATTATGAGCTGTGACAAATTTAAGGAACATTATCCGGATTTTGCACCAGTTTCCTTCGAGACAGGCATGCGGGAGATGATACGGTCTTTTCAAAAGTAAAGAAAATTGTTATGTTTTTGAACAGTTTTAGCTCCACCAACTGTTACTATGAAGCCGTAAGGCCGAATAGTAACAATAATAAAATAAATATGACATACATATGGCGTTTGGATATGTTATAATCTTAAGGTAAGGTACGGCAGACGGCCGGTAACCTGGTTAGGCATCAATAAATAGGTAATTGCGAAACTCCTTTTTGTGTCTGCTGATGTTCCTGTGTGTTTCAGCTGCCTCTACAATTTGCTGAAATTACTTGACTTACACATACAATAAGTACATTTTTATGTGACGTTCAAATAATTTCAGCAAACAGTAACGACAGATGAAACACACATTGGAACAATCACAGACACAATTAAGAGTTTCGCAAATGCCTAGGTATCAATAAAAAGGAAAAGGAGAGTACAAATGATTCTGAATATTCAAACGGCGTTAACGGAAGCGGCTTCGGATAAGAATTTTCATTTGCCGGATGTGAAGGTTGAAGCGGACAGCATTCGCACAATAATGATAAATGAGGTTGTGCCTGCCGATCCAAGCCAGGATTTTTACGGCAGAAGTGAATCGGCCGAGTACCTGAAGACAGCGATCCCGTTATTTCAAAATGCGGGAATTAAGGCGGATTCCATTACAGATATCTTATCGATGGGTATTTATATTACTAACGCGGTAAAAATTCCGAAGGATGCTTATACAATAGAGAAAAGCACCATAGAGGAAAGCCTTTGTATTCTGGAAAAGGAAATCGGCCTGTTTCCCAAGGCGGAAGTCATAATGCTGATGGGAGACGTGGCAAAAAAAGCCTTTAACATGATTGCAAGGAAGAAAACGGGGAAAAATGTGATCCCGGCCGGGTCAACTTACAAATTGCGCAGCCAGGAGTTTTACTATGGTTCAATCCGGGTTTTTCCGTCCTATATAATGACCGGAGGTAATATATTAATCGAAAAATCAAAGTTCCGGATGGTTACTGAGGATATCGGAGCCATGTTTAACATCATTCAAAGAACCTGAAGAAGCTCAGGTTCTTTTTTATCGCATATGAGGAAAGTTCGTTGTATATGATAAAAAGTGGTTTGCTATGGATACATACTCAGCACGTAAGCTTAAAAATCGAGCTTAGGAAGTTTATCGACAATGTATGCGCTTTCTCATCAGATAGATGTTAACTAAAAATGTTAACTAAGTTAAGTGAGAAGGTAAATTCATGATTTTCTGCACTCCCTGATTTTGCAGGACTAAAATCATGTTTTACCAGTTTACGAGTTAATTAAATAGCGTTATAATGCATTTATAGAGGTCTGTTTCCAT
>JAEWSD010000207.1 GCA_023398615.1 Bacillota bacterium | reverse complement strand
AGCTGACAGCCGTTCTTCACCCGTATAAGAACTTCCTGCAGACCGTTGGCTTGCTTTGCGGAGAAGCGGAACGGGAAGAGATTACCCGGATGCTCTTTAAAACAGGTGTTGTGCGCGTCTGCCCGTGCGAAAATATGTCTTCCGCCTACTGCGGAGCGCCTCATGACGGTGAATATTCGCTCAGACGCTATACCAAAACCGTAACGGTTGAATTTCCGCAAGTATGATTCTATCGGTTGTATTTTAATATGTTATAAGGTATAATAATTTAAGCTTGTATTTGTGAAGAAACACATTGATTACATAATAACATTATGTTAACCAATGTGTTTTTCTGAGAAAAAGGTCATTATTTGAGATGTCACCCAAATTCGCGGGTTTGCGGCAGAATGGAGATTATTATGAGAAAATTAGCGCTTTCGGATGAAATCCTTTTAACGGTTGAGAAGCCTGCCAGATATATCGGCAGCGAGATCAATATGGTTGTTAAGGATCCGGATAAGGTTGAAATACGTTTTTGCATGTGCTTCCCGGATGTCTATGAGATCGGAATGTCACATCTTGGTATACAGATTCTTTATGATATGTTTAACCGGCGCGAAGATACCTATTGCGAAAGGGTATACTCGCCCTGGACAGATCTGGACAAAATTATGAGAGAGAAAAAGATTCCGCTTTTTGCCCTGGAATCCCAGCAACCCATTAAAAATTTTGATTTCCTGGGGATCACTCTGCAATATGAAATGTGCTATACGAATATCCTGCAGATTCTGGAGCTGTCGCAGATACCTGTCTATGCAAAGGACAGAACCGGGGAAGACCCTTTCGTCCTGGGAGGCGGCCCTTGCGCTTATAATCCGGAACCGATAGCGGATTTCTTTGACTTCTTTTATATTGGGGAAGGGGAGACGGTTTACGGCCAGTTACTTGATGTCTATAAGGAAAATAAAAGGCTTGGAGGAAGCAGAAAGGAATTCCTTGAGAAGGCAGCCGGGATAGAAGGCATCTATGTACCGTCCTTTTATGAGGTGGAATATAAGGAAGATAATACGATATCCTGTTTCCGAAGGAAGAATGAGCATGCCGGGGTTTCCGTCCGCAAGCAGGCGGAGATGCGGCTCGGCGATACGTATTACCCAAAGAAGCCTCTGGTCCCTTATATTAAGGTTACACAGGACAGGGTAGTCCTGGAGATCCAAAGGGGATGTATCAGAGGATGCCGTTTCTGTCAGGCGGGAATGGTTTACCGTCCGGTCAGGGAACGTGACCTGGAATTCCTGAAGGATTATGCCGTACAGATGCTGGAAGCGACCGGTCATGAGGAGATTTCCTTAAGCTCTTTAAGCTCCAGCGATTATTCGGGTTTGCAGGAGCTGGTATATTATCTGATTGACGAATTCGGCAAAAAAGGGGTAAATATATCTTTGCCGTCCTTAAGAATTGATGCCTTTGCCCTGGATGTCATGAGTAAGGTGCAGGATGTAAGGAAGAGCAGCCTTACCTTTGCACCTGAAGCCGGTTCCCAAAGACTGCGGGATGTCATTAATAAGGGATTGACCGAGGAGTCCATATTAAACGGTGCGATGGATGCCTTCATCGGCGGCTGGAACCGGGTCAAGCTGTATTTCATGCTGGGCCTGCCTACGGAAAATGAGGAGGACATTGAAGGAATCGCGGTCCTTTCCGATAAGATAGCAAGAGAATACTATACGATACCGAAGGATCAGAGAAACGGTAAGGTCAGTATCGTCGCAAGCACCTCCTTCTTTGTGCCGAAGCCGTTTACGCCTTTTCAGTGGGCCAGGATGGATACGGCAGGGGAATATCTCGAAAAACAGAGATTCTTAAGAAGCAGGTTTAATGAACAGCTTAACCGTAAAAGTATAAAGTATAACTGGCATGAAGCGGAATTAAGCGTATTGGAGGGAGTATTTGCAAGGGGAGACCGCCGGGTCGGAAAGGTGATCTACGATGCCTATAAGGCCGGATGCCTTTATGATTCCTGGTCGGAATGTTTTCACTATGACCTTTGGGTGAAAGCGTTCTCCGACAATCAGATTGATACCGATTTCTATGCCTGCAGGGAGCGGGAAAAGGATGAGATTTTACCCTGGGACTTCATTGACGTTGGAGTAACGAAGGAATTCCTATGGAGAGAGTATGAAAGAGCATTAGAAGGAAAAGTAACACCAAACTGCAGAACGGCATGTGCCAATTGCGGGGCGAAAAGCTTTCACGGTGGGGTATGCTATGAGATGAAGGAAGGCTAACATATGAAGATTCGTATAAAATTTACAAAAACAGGTCCGATAAAATTCATCGGGCATCTGGATATTATGAGATATTTTCAAAAAGCATTCCGCAGAGCCGGTGTCGACGTGGAATATTCACAGGGCTTCAGCCCTCACCAGCTTTTATCCTTTGCCGCTCCGCTCGGTGTAGGGCTTACCAGCGACGGAGAATATATGGACGCACAGCTTTACAGCTGTGATTCACCCGAAGTCATGCTGGAAAGGCTCAATGCGGTAATGGCTGAGGGCATTCGTGTCATCGGCTTCCAGATACTCCCCGAAAACAGCAGGAATGCCATGTCCATTGTGGCCGCAGCCGATTATCTGGTTTCTTTAAAAGACGGTTGCGAGTATATGGATAAGACAGCTTTTCGGAATGCATTTACCGAATTTTATAACAGGGATAGTATCATAATAAGCAAGAAAACCAAGAAAAGCGAAACGGATACGGATATCAGGCCTCTTATTTATCATATTGCATTTCAGGAAGAGGATTTCTATGACGGTTTCGGCGAAGATACCGGAATTTCAAATCGCCGCCCCACCGTAGCCGAAAGCTATGAAAATGATATTAAGGTATATATGAGGCTTGCGGCCGGCAGTGTCAATAATTTAAAACCGGAATTGGTTATGGAAGCCTTTTGCCGGTATGCCGGTATAACATTCAATGCCTTTGCCTATCAGGTGCACCGTATGGAGGTGTACGCGGATAAAGGCGAAGATACGGTTCGCCGGCTGGCGGCTCTGGATCAAATGGATACTGTAAAAGTATATGTCTAAAAGAGGTTAATATGAACAGTAAATTAATTACCATCCGACAGAATGACAGGATCATTTCCGCAATCTGCGAAGGAAATGAGATGGTCCAGGTCAGTGTGGATTCCGCGGAGGAAGACAGCATTCTGGGCAATATTTACCTGGGCAAGGTAAAAAATATTATAAAAAATATCAATGCTGCCTTTGTTGAAATCGCAGAGGGCAGTATGTGTTATTTATCCCTGGATGATATGGTTTCCCCGATTTATGTTAAGAATAAGAAAACGGACAGGACTGCTGCCGGTGACGAGCTTCTGGTACAGATATCGAAAGAGGATATCAAAACAAAAGCACCCGTTGCAACGGTTAACCTTAATTTTACCGGTAAATATGTTGTATTGATTCACGGGAAATCAATGATTGGAGTCTCTTCAAAGATCGAAGATGAAGCGGAGCGGAACCGGCTAAAAAGAATGCTTCAGAACGCAAAAGGGGATTCTTACGGGTTCCTTGTGAGAACGAATGCGATGTATAAACCGGAAGCATTGATAAGAGAAGAGATGGAATTTCTCCTCCGGGAATATCGTGATATATTGGAATATGGTATCCATAAAACACCGTTTTCCCTTCTTTATCGGACACCGCCGGGCTATATCTGCAATATCCGCGACGGCTTTGCGGACAGCATCGATGAAATCCTGACGGACGACGCCGGGATATATGAGAAGATTCGTTCCTATCTTGAAAATTGCCAGAAAGAGGACCTGCCAAAGCTTCAATTATATCAGGATAAATTGATCGATCTGGATAAGCTGTACAGTATCAGTCATAAGCTGCAGAATGCGCTGCGGGAAAAGGTCTGGCTGAAATCAGGAGGAACCATTATCATCCAGCCGACCGAAGCCTTAACCGTAATCGACGTGAACACAGGGAAAGCCGTCAACGGTAAAAAGAAGGTTCAGGAAACTTTTCTTAAAGTAAATATGGAAGCCGCAGTGGAGATTGCAAAGCAATTGCGTTTAAGAAATATTTCAGGCATAATAATCATAGATTTCATCGATATGACGGAAGAAAGCTATAAGGAACTGCTGATAAAGGAACTGGACAGGCTGTTCCGGCAGGACCCGATAAAAACAACCCTGATTGATATGACAGCCTTAAACCTGGTGGAAGTGACACGCAAGAAGGTAAGAAAACCTTTATATGAACAAGTGTCTCAATCAACTTAATAAATACCATTGGGAGGGAAAAGCTATGGTTAAAACAAATGCAATGCGACTGTTGGAGGCGGCGGGGATTGCATATAAAGCCATCGAATATGAGGTGGACGAGGAAAACCTGGCGGGTGAACACGTGGCCATGCAGATAGGCTTCCCCCAGGAACAGGTGTTCAAAACGTTGGTTGCCAGAGGTGAGAAGAAAGGCATCCTGGTCTTCTGCCTGCCGGTAAATACGGAGCTGAACCTTAAGAAAGCGGCGGCAGCCGTCGGGGATAAAAAGATTGAAATGATACATGTAAAAGAGCTGCAAGGTCTGACCGGTTATATAAGAGGAGGTTGTTCTCCGGTAGGGATGAAGAAGAAATATCCTACTTTTATGGATGAAACGGCAATCCTTTTTGATACCATTACGGTCAGCGCCGGAATAAGAGGCTGCCAGCTTGCCGTTGACCCGGAACAGCTCACCCGGTATACCGGAGCCGTTGTCTGCGATTTAACCTCGGACTGACCGGAAGCAAAAGTGTGAAGAAAAAACGCTTCACACTTTGAAAGAACTCCATGATTTGTGCCGCTGGTAAGTGGCAGCTAATAATCTGTTTTTGCTTGCCATATAATGGAACCCTTTCTTGTTACGATTCGTCTTATGTATAACAGTGAGATGAAACTGTAAATGAAGAGGAGGGCTTTTATGAAAAACTATTTAAAAACAGCTATGAAATCTTTGGTTGCATTTATCTTGATCCTTGCGCTGACCTTACCCGGTATAACCGGCTGCAGCAAAAAAGAAGAAACCGCGGCAGATACCTCACCGGCCCAGATGGAACAGGCTCCGGGTTACGGTATTGTACCCGAGGATAATTTGACGGGTTACGAAGGCTATGAAGCGGAAGCCGCGGAGGAGCAGCTGCAAAACGCGGCAGATGCGGGCGGCTCCGTGACGATGGATGCGGACAATGCCACCGCGAAAAAAGAAATGGAAGGTAATCTTCCGGCGGAATTGAACCCGGCGGAATTTAATACCGAAGAATATAATGCCTTAACGGAAAATAATTTCAAATCGGTTCAGGATTACCCGTTATCTACCTTTTCCGTAGATGTGGATACCGCATCCTACAGTAATATCCGCAGAATGATTTATGAGGACGGCAGGGTGGTGCCGGATGCGGTAAGAATCGAGGAAATGATTAATTATTTCAGATATGACTATGAAAAGCCGTCGGGCAATGTTCCTTTTTCCGTAAATACGGAGCTGTCGGACTGCCCCTGGAATGAGGAAGCCAAGCTTTTACTCATCGGACTTCAGGCGGAAGATATTGATTTTGAGGAGAGACCGCGGTCAAATATTGTATTTCTGCTGGATGTCTCCGGTTCGATGACTTCAGAGGATAAGCTGCCTCTTATGCAGAAAGCATTTACCTTGCTTACGGAAAATCTGAATGAAGGCGACAGGATTTCCATCGTTACTTATGCCGGCGAGGAACGCGTGGTTCTCGAAGGGGCCAGGGGCGACGAAACCATGAAGATAGTGAGCGCAATAGAAGAGCTGTCTGCCGGAGGCAGTACGGCCGGTGCCGCAGGAATTCAAAAGGCATATGAGCTGGCCGACAAATATTTCATAAAAGGCGGAAACAACCGGGTCATACTGGCCACGGACGGGGATTTAAACGTAGGGTTATCGAGTGAAGGCGAGCTTACCAGATTAATCGAGGATAAGAGGAAAAACGGCGTATATCTGTCCGTACTGGGATTCGGGACAGAGAATATTAAGGATAATAAGATGGAAGCCCTTGCGGACAACGGCAACGGAAATTATTCCTACATTGATTCCATGCTGGAAGCAAAAAAGGTCCTGGTAGAGGAAATGGGCGGAACTCTCTTTACCGTAGCCAAGGATGTAAAACTGCAGGTTGAGTTTAATCCCGCCATGATAAAGGGATACCGCCTGATCGGATATGAAAACAGGATGTTAAACACCGAGGACTTTAACGATGATACCAAGGATGCCGGTGAAATCGGCGCCGGACACAGAGTAACTGCGCTTTATGAGCTGATCGAAACCGGTTCCGGACAGGAGATTCCCCGCAGCGATCTGAAATATCAGTCCGGGGGCGGCGTAAAAGAAAGCAACGAATGGCTTACCGTTAATATCCGTTATAAAGAACCGGATGAGGATGAGAGCAAGTTAATCGCAAAAACCGTCGATAAGAATGATTACATGAGTGAAATGCCTGAAAATCTTGCATTTGCCTCTTCGGTAGCCGCATTCGGCATGATTCTCCGTGACAGCTCTTATAAAGGCACGGCAACCTATCGGATGATACTTGATAATCTCAAGAAATACGATGTTTCCTCTGACGAATATAAGGATGAGTTTATATCACTGGTAAAGAAAATGGAAAGAAATGAGTAATAATGATTCCAATTTTGTAAAAAAGCTGTTAAAATATTCAGGATGGGAAAAATATAATACAAACTGATATACAGGAAAGAGGTAGTATGGATATATTATTTATATCACTGGGCTGTGATAAGAATCTTGTCGACAGTGAGGTGATGTTAGGTCTGATTCGGGAGAAAGGCTACCGGATAACGAATGAAGAAAAAGCTGCGGATATTATTGTGGTAAATACCTGCTGTTTTATTAGCGACGCGAAGGAAGAAAGTATCAATACCATCCTGGAAATGGCGGAATATAAAAAAACCGGTAATCTGAAAGGCTTAATTGTGACCGGCTGCCTTGCGCAGAGATATAAGGAAGACATTCAAAATGAGATTCCGGAAGTCGATGCGGTCTTGGGAACCTCAAGCTATGATGAGATCGTTACTGTCATAGATTCTGTGCTGGAAGGCAACAGAACCGTACGAATGAAAGAGCTGGATTACTTCCCGGATAAAAAGACAAACCGTATCAATACGACAGGAGGCTGTTTCTCTTATCTAAAGATTGCGGAAGGCTGTGACAAGCACTGTACCTATTGCATTATTCCCAGTCTGCGCGGAAGTTACCGGAGTGTGCCGATGGAACGGCTGCTGGAGGAGGCAAAGGCTCTGGCAGAAGGCGGAATAAAGGAGCTGATCCTGGTAGCACAGGAAACTACCTTATATGGAAAGGATATTTACGGGGAAAAGGCCCTGCCGAAGCTGCTGAAGGGACTATGCCGGATCGAAGGTTTGGAATGGATAAGGATTCTTTATTGTTACCCGGAGGAAATCACGGATGAACTGATCGGAGTAATAAAATCGGAAAGTAAGATATGCCGTTATCTGGATATGCCTGTCCAGCATGCCTCCGATTCCGTATTAAAGAGAATGGGAAGAAGGACCACCAAAGACGAGCTGGTCACAATTATTAGAAAACTAAGAACAGAAATTCCTGATATTTCCATAAGGACAACGTTAATAACGGGTTTTCCCGGCGAGTCGGCCGACGACCATGAGGAGCTGACGGAATTCGTGAAAGAGATGCATTTTGAACGGCTTGGGGTATTTACCTATTCGAAAGAGGAGGATACTCCGGCCGCCAAAATGAAGAATCAGATCCGCAGGCACATAAAGAAACAGAGGCAGGCCGAACTTATGGAAATCCAACAGGAGATAGCATTTGAAAAAGCCCGGACCATGAAAGGCAGGAAGCTTAAGGTTATGATTGAAGGGAAATTACCGGAAGAGGAGCGGGAAGCTCCGGCAGACTTGCCGGATACGGACAAGGTATTTATAGGAAGGACTTATATGGATGCTCCGAATGTGGACGGCTATATATTCGTTCGTACCGATGCGGAACTAATGTCCGGGGAGTTTGTTGATGTTCTGGTGACCGGTGCCAAGGACTATGATCTTATTGGCGAACTGATATAGGAAAGGATGTGCTGTCATGAATTTACCGAATAAAATCACAATTGCAAGAGTATTTATGATACCGGTTTTTTTACTGGTATTCCTGTTACCGGATATTCCGGCAGGCAACTATATCTCTGCCGTAATCTTTGTCGTTGCATGTCTGTCCGATGCGTTGGACGGATATATTGCAAGGAAATATCATCTGGTAACAAACTTTGGAAAATTTGCCGACCCGTTGGCGGATAAGCTGTTAGTATCTTCCGCGCTGATCTGCTTCGTGGAACTGAATCTTGTACCGGCCTGGATTATTATCGTAATCATATCCCGGGAATTCATTATCAGCGGATTCCGTCTGGTAGCATCGGACAACGGTGTGGTCATTGCCGCAAGCTATTGGGGCAAATTCAAAACGACCGCACAGATGATCATGTGCATCCTGTTGATAGTTAATCTTGATTTTGCCGTATTTAATATTTTGGAACAGATATTCATATACTTATCGCTGATACTTACCGTTGTATCATTAATTGATTATCTGTATAAGAACAGAAATGTTTTAAAGGTGTGAAAAAGTGTGAAGGAAAAACATCTTCACACTTGGAAGAACTCCAAAATGAAATCTGGAGAATTTCATTTTGTACTTCTTCATTGTTTGTGGCAATAACATATCTGCACGCAGATATGTTATGCAACGGGTATAAAAATGACAGAAAAGCGGGCGATAAAATGGTAGCGGAATTAATCAGTGTCGGTACGGAGATTCTCCTCGGCAATATAGTAAATACGAATGTTAACTATCTGGCAGGGAAGTGTGCGGAGCTTGGCATTTCCAGCTATTATCAGGTTTCGGTTGGGGATAACGAGGAACGGTTGGGCGAAGTAATCAGAACGGCCTTGTCACGCTCTGATCTTGTGCTGTTAACCGGCGGCTTAGGTCCTACAAAGGATGACCTGACCAAGGAGGTAACGGCAGACATATTAAAAAGAAGGCTTATCGAGGATGTTCATACCAAAATGCGTATTGCGGCTTATTTCCGTGAGGTGAAGGCAGGGAATATTACGGAAAATAACTGGAAGCAGGCTATGATCATTGAGGGTTCTACAGTTGTAGACAATGAAAACGGCACGGCGCCCGGACTAATCGTAGCTGCGGAGGAAGGGAAAACGGTCATACTGATGCCGGGACCGCCCAATGAACTCATTCCAATGTTTGAGCAAAGTATTTATCCCTATCTTAAGAGCTTGCAGACAGGAGTCCTGTATTCCGAGATGGTGAAATTGTGCGGCATCGGAGAAAGCAAGGCGGAAACCATGATAGCCGATCTGATCGGCGGGCAGACGAATCCCACGATTGCTCCTTATGCCAAAACCGGAGAGGTGCATCTTCGCGTCACGGCGAAGGCCGATAGTATAGATCAAGGGAAAAGGCTGGTTGCTCCGATAGTAAAAGAATTATGGACTCGTTTTTCTTCCAATATCTATACCACGTGTGAGAATGAAACCCTGGAGGATACGGTAGTAAAGCTTCTGCAAAAACATCATTTGACCTTAACAACTGCGGAATCCTGCACTGCCGGCCTGCTGACCGGAAGGATCGTTAATGTTCCCGGTGCTTCCGCTGTTTTAAACGAAGGGTTTATTACCTATTCCAATGAAGCAAAACAGAAATATCTGAAGGTATCTGCGGAAACCCTTAAAAAATTCGGTGCGGTCAGTAAGGAAACCGCATCGGAAATGGCCTCAGGCGCATTGCTTGCTTCCGGCAGTAATATCTCGGCGGCGGTTACCGGACTGGCCGGACCGGACGGCGGAAGCGATAAAAAACCAGTAGGACTTGTATTTATAGCCTGCGCGCTGAACGATAAAATTATCGTGAAGGAATTCCGGTTCAAAGGAAACCGGCAGAAGATCAGGGAAGCAACGGTGGTTCAGGCCCTGAATCTGATACGGACAACTATCCTTAACGAGCTGGAAGGCATCGAAATATAAAGATCATATAAAGAACGGATAAACTTTTCATAATCACGGCCTGCTTAGGTATAAAAAGCCTTAAAATAACAATAATTTAACATAAAAATGACATAGTTAAAGCATATTATTATTTTGCGATAATGGTTATAAGTAAGGAGTGGCTTATGAAAAATAAAAATATAAAAGGCTTCCTTTCTGTCATGATTCTTGCTTTGGCACTGTCGGTTACCGCATGTGCAAAATCAGACACAAAAAAAGATGACGGACAAACGGTGTCGGATACGCAAGATATTTTGTCGGACGACAGCATGGACAGTCAGGAAAGTAACGATTCTGATAAGAAAATGATACAAGATACTGTTGTAAATCCGGACGATTCCGGGAATACCGGCACGGATACGAAAGAGGAATCCGTAGAACCGGCGGCAACAAAGGAGATATCCATATATACACTGAATGAATCAAATCTTGAAGTTGAAATGGTATCCGCTCTTGTTCCTCAGGACAGTGAGATAACACCCCGGTTAATCGTAGATCTGGTAGCGGATTCCCTTGCGGACCGTTTAATTACGGTGGGGATAGACGAGGTTACGACGAAGGATGACGCGGTGATCGTAAGCTTTAAGTCCGACCAGCCGCCTTTGTCAAATGTAGGCATCGGCTTGGAAGATACTATTTTGAATGCTTTTGCCCAGAGCCTTGTCGATAATTTGAAGGACAACTATCCGAAGGTAATCTTTCGTAAGGAAGGACAGGCCTATACTTCCGGACATTTAGAGTTTGGCATAAACGAAGTTTACCTGGACGGAAACCTTACGAAATAAACACAGCATAGAATATTTCAAGAATTCCGACTGTTATATGCGGTAAAAGTCGGAATTCTTTCATCGTATAGAAAAGTTCGTCTCATACGATAAAAGCGTTCCGTAAGTAAACTTTGTTCTTATTATATATACATTATTTACATGCGTGCTTCGCACGCAGACGGGAGTAAAGAGTGGAGAAGGTAATTGTTATCGGCGGCGGTGCGGCCGGGATGCTTGCTTCCATATTTGCGGCAAGAAACGGCAATGAAGTAATTCTGTTGGAGAAAAACGATAAGCTCGGCAAGAAGCTGTTTATTACAGGGAAAGGAAGATGCAACCTTACAAATGCCTGTGACACGGAAGAATTGTTCCGGAATGTGGTAACCAATCCAAAGTTCCTCTACGCCTCCTTTTATGCATTCAGTAATTTAGACACGATAGATTTCTTTGGGCAGCTCGGACTCAAGACGAAGACGGAAAGGGGAAACAGGGTATTTCCCGAGTCCGATAAATCATCCGATGTAATTGCGGTATTATTGCGGGAGCTGAAAAAGCTTAATGTCGATATCCGTTACAATAACGAAGCCTGCGGCATAATAACGGAAGGTAATGTATTCCGCGGAGTGCGGATGAAGAATCAGGATATACTATACGCAGATAAATTAATTATAGCTACCGGAGGATTGTCCTATCAGGCTACCGGCTCTACCGGAGACGGTTACCGTTTTGCAAAAGACATGGGGCATTCGGTTACGAAGCTGTACCCCTGCCTGGTTCCGATGAATATGAAGGAAGAGGGTATCGCAAAGGAATTGCAGGGCCTGTCGTTAAGAAATGTAAAAATTAGCATAACCTCAAAAAATAAAGAAGTTTACTCTGATTTCGGAGAACTGCTCTTTACTCATTACGGTGTAAGCGGCCCGGTTATACTCAGTGCCAGCAGTTATTGCATCCGGTATATGGAGAATAAGGATCTTCTGCTTCGGATCGACTTAAAGCCCGCATTATCAAAAGAACAGCTGGATGCAAGGATTTTAAGGGATTTTGAAGAATTAAGTAACAAACAATATAAGAATGCGCTGGATCAGCTATTGCCACGAAAGCTAATACCAGTTATAATAGAATTAAGTAAAATCGACCCTGAGAAAAAGGTTAATCTGATTACAAGGGAAGAACGGTTTCATCTGGTTAGTTTGTTAAAGGGCCTGGAATTCCATATTACGCGTCTTCGGGATTATAACGAGGCGGTCATTACTAGGGGCGGAATTCAGGTAAAGGAGATAAATCCGTCCACTATGGAATCAAAATTCGTATCAAATGTATATTTTGCAGGTGAAGTACTTGATCTGGATGCGTTAACGGGAGGCTTCAACCTTCAGATTGCCTGGTCGACGGCTTACATTGCCGGCAATGCGGTATAGGAATAAAATTACACGAAAGGATATTGTGCCTGCCTCTTAGGATGAAACGGTTTATAAGAGGCAGTTTACGTCTGTAAACAAAGGTATACGGCAAAAATAAATATGAAATACTATAATATAGCAATAGACGGGCCTGCCGGTGCAGGGAAAAGTACGATTGCAAAAGGTGTTGCAAAAAAGCTCAGATTCATTTACGTAGATACCGGTGCGATGTACCGGGCAATGGCTTTGTACGCAATACGGCAGAAGGTTGATCCGGAGGATGCGCCTGCAATTACACAGGCCTGTAATCTTGTCCATGTCACGATAGAATACATGAACGGGGAACAGCAGGTAATCTTAAACGGTGAAAATGTCACGGGGCTGCTCCGCTCCGAGGAGGTCGGGAAGATGGCCTCTGCCGTGGCCAGACATAGCGGGGTGCGTACTAAAATGGTTGATTTGCAGAGGGAACTGGCCGCAACGGCAAATGTCATCATGGATGGCAGGGATATCGGAACCGTAGTGCTTCCGAATGCCGATTTAAAGATATATCTGACGGCAAGCTCGAAGGAGCGGGCCAGAAGGCGCTATGCGGAGCTTGCTGAAAAGGGAGCCGGATGCGATATACATGCAATCGAGCAGGATATCATAGCAAGGGATAACCAGGATATGAACCGTGAGATATCACCGCTTCGCCAGGCTGCGGACGCCGTCCTTATTGACTCCTCCGATTTATCCATAGATCAGGTCATTGACAGGATTATTGAATTGTATCATAAAAAATGTGAAGGTAAGTGATTATGAAAGCAGTATTAGCTAAGACGGCAGGGTTTTGCTTTGGTGTTAAAAGAGCCGTAGACCTGGTTTATGAAGAAGTGGAAAAAGGAAAAAAGGTTTATACTTACGGACCGATCATTCATAATGACGAAGTAGTGAAGGATCTTCAAGCCCGGGGTGTCGGTCTCATTCAGACGATAGAAGAATTAAAAGCCGTTACAGAGGGTACAATAATCATACGTTCTCATGGTGTTTCTAAGGAAATCTATGATATCGTCAAAGCACAGGGCCTGGATATCGCAGACGCTACCTGTCCGTTTGTTTTAAAAATCCATAGAATAGTAAGGGAACATAGTGAATCGGGGCATTATATTATCATAGTCGGTAATGATAAGCATCCCGAAGTCGAAGGAATCAAGGGCTGGTGCAATAATAATTATACAGTTATAGAATCGGTTTCCGATGCCGAGAAATTTAAACTTGCGGGTAATCAAACGGTATGTATTGTATCACAGACGACATTTAATTACAAGAATTTTCAAGATATAGTTGAAATTATATCGAAAATGGATTATGATATAATTGTTTTAAATACGATATGTAACGCAACGGAGGAACGTCAGGCGGAAGCAAGACAGCTTGCAAAGGAGTCTGATGCAATGATTATCATCGGCGGACGTCATAGTTCGAACACCCAAAAGCTTTACGAAATATCTAAATTAGAATGTGAAAATACTTACTATATACAGACACTTGGAGACCTGGATTTGGAGGAACTCAAATCTTTTCGTAGCGTAGGTATTACAGCAGGGGCTTCCACCCCAAATAATATTATCAAGGAGGTTCATACCGCATGTCAGAAATGAGTTTTGAACAATTATTGGAGGAATCATTAAAAACAATACACAACGGAGAGGTAGTAGAGGGCACTGTAATACGTGTAAAAGAAGACGAAATCGTATTGAATATAGGCTATAAAGCTGACGGAATCATTACTAGAAGCGAATATACAAATACCCCCAATGTCGATTTGACCACTGTCGTTAAGGAAGGCGACACAATGCAGGCCAAAGTAATCAAAGTAAACGACGGTGAAGGACAAGTTCTCCTGACCTATAAGAGACTGGCTGCGGAAAAAGGAAGCAAACGCCTTGAGGAAGCTTTCAACAATAAGGAAGTACTGAAGGCTAAGGTAGCTACCGTACTGGACGGCGGTTTAAGCGTTATTCTTGATGAGACCAGAATCTTCATTCCGGCAAGCCTGGTATCCGACAGCTACGAAAAGAACCTGGCAAAATACGCAGGACAGGAAATTGAATTTGTAATCAGTGAATTCAATCCGAAGAGAAGAAGAATCATAGGTGACCGTAAGCAGCTGCTGGTTGCCAAGAAACAGGAGATGCAGAAGGAACTGTTTGAAAGAATCAGTGCGGGTATGGTTGTCGAAGGTGTTATTAAGAATGTAACCGATTTCGGTGCATTTATAGATCTTGGCGGTGCCGACGGGCTTCTTCATATTTCCGAAATGTCCTGGGGAAGGGTTGAGAATCCTAAGAAGATTTTAAAAGTTGGTGATACCATTAAGGTTCTTATCAAAGATATCGCAGGTGAAAAAATTGCACTCAGTCTTAAGTTCGAGGATGCAAATCCGTGGATTAAAGCGGCCGACAACTATGCGGTTGGTACCGTAGTGAACGGCAAGGTGGCCAGAATGACCGATTTTGGAGCCTTTATCGAATTAGAGCCGGGTGTGGACGCATTACTTCATGTATCCCAAATTTCCAGGGAACATGTGGATAAGCCTTCCGATGTCTTAAAGATAGGACAGGAAATAACCGCCCGGGTAGTTGATTTCAACAGTGAAGAAAAAAAGATCAGCTTAAGCATCAAAGCTTTGGATACTCAGGAAGAAAATACGGCTCCAAGCGCAAGCGCCGATGCGGGTACGGCTGCTGACACAAATGAAAGCGCCGGCACTGACGCAAGTGCTGATGCAGGCACGGATGTGCCGAAAGAATCTACAACAGAAGAATAATTCATTGACTCTTAACGGAAAGACGAATGGATTATAAAGGGGTGCTTTAACTTGGTTGACAACTACGAGTCATTTAAGGATCAAGTATACAAGATTACCAAGATTAACCTGAATGCATATAAGGAACGTCAAATGAAACGGAGAATCGATGCTTTAATTGCGAAGCATAAGCAAGCGTCCTATTCCGATTTTGTGAACGCATTAAGGAAAGATACCGTTTTATTTGATGAATTTGTTAACTACCTGACTATTAATGTTTCAGAATTTTATCGCAATCCGGAACAATGGAAGCTGTTGGAGAATGAAGTACTGCCGTATTTATTCCAGAAGTTCGGTAATAATTTAAAGATATGGAGTGCTGCCTGTTCCACCGGAGATGAACCGTATTCGCTGGTAATGCTTTTGTCGAAGTTTATGCCGCTTGCACGGATAAAAGTCATTGCTACGGATATTGATATGCAGGTGCTTGAAAAAGCAAAACTGGGTCTTTATAATATTAAGAGTTTAAAGGGGCTTCCTGAAGACTTCTTAAATAAATATTTTCGTGAAATCAATGATAAGACTTATCAGATTTCCGACAGTGTTAAAGCCTGTGTGGATTTTAAACAGCATAATTTGCTTTTAGATCCTTATCCGAGCCAATGTGATTTAATTATATGCAGAAATGTGTTGATCTATTTTACGGAAGAAGCAAAGGACGATATTTATAAGAACTTTAATCTCTCTTTAAAAAAAGATGCGGTACTGTTTGTAGGAAGTACGGAACAGATCATACAGCCGCAGAATTTAAATTTTGCCTCGTATAAATCTTTTTTTTATAAAAAAATTTAGCAATGAGACAGCTTTTATTAAGTGTCAATCAAAGGTTTTCATGAATCTCCGAGAATGGGGTCCATGTGTGTCGTACAGCCGACAATATACCTTGCGATTGGCACTTCATTTTTTTATCAATTTGTGGTTGATTTTTATATTAATATCTAGTATATTGTGTATAGATACTGACAGGGAAGTAAATGAAAGAATAAATCAGTATGAGCCCTTACATCATAACAGGCTCCCAAGCCTATTAATGGAGCCATGTTAGTTCGTAGGAGTATGTGCCAAAACACGGCACAAGTGCATAAGAAGCGCAGATTGGAGCCGACTATGGAAAAAATAGTGAGAGTTGCAGTTGATGCAATGGGTGGTGATAATGCACCGGGTCAGATTGTTAAAGGCGCTGTGGAAGCAGTTAACGAAAGAAAAGATATCAAAGTACTGCTGGTTGGTAAGGAAGCTGTATTAAATGCGGAACTGAATAATTATACTTACGATAGGAACAGCCTTATTGTTGTAAATGCCGAAGAAATGATAACGAATGAGGAAGCTCCGGTAATGGCCATCCGGCGCAAAAAGAATTCTTCCGTTGTAGTTGCATTAAACTTAGTCAAAAGCGGAGAAGCGGATGCTTTTGTTTCTGCCGGAAGTACAGGGGCTGTTTTGGTAGGCGCACAATTGATTGTCGGAAGAATAAAAGGGGTGGAAAGACCGCCGCTTGCACCACTGATACCGACAGTTAAGGGTGTTTCCTTATTGATTGACTGCGGTGCCAATGTTGACGCAAGACCATCGCATCTGCTGCAGTTTGCTAAGATGGGATCTATCTATATGGAAAATGTAATAGGAATAGCAAATCCCAGAGTAGCAATCGTTAATATCGGTGCGGAAGAGGAGAAGGGTAATTTGCTGGTGAAGGAAACCTATCCCCTTCTTAAGAATTGTAATGACATCAATTTTATCGGCAGTATCGAAGCAAGGGAGATACCAAACGGAGGTGCTGATGTAATTGTCTGTGAAGCTTTCGTTGGGAATGTTATCTTAAAGCTTTACGAGGGTCTTGGGAATGCGCTGATCGGCAAGATCAAGACCGGATTGATGAGTACTGTAAAAAGCAAAATCGGTGCATTATTATGCAAACCGGCATTGAAAGAAACATTAAAATCCTTTGATGCTTCTCAATATGGCGGTGCCCCTTTACTGGGATTAAACGGACTTGTGGTGAAAACACATGGAAGTTCAAAAAGCGTGGAAATAAAAAATTCCATAGTTCAATGTATTACATTTACGGAACAGCAGATCAATGAAAAAATAAGAATGAATATTCTAAAAGAAGAGTAATAAATAGAGAAAGGTGATTAATATTATGGAATTTGAAAAGCTGCAAAAAATTATTAGCGAAGTTTTAAATGTGGAAGAGGATGAGATTACAATGGAAACTACCTTTGTTGATGATCTGGGTGCGGATTCCCTGGATATCTTCCAGATAATCATGGGAATCGAAGAAGAATTTGACATCGAGATAGCCAACGAGGATGCAGAGAACATAGTTACTGTAAGTGATGCAGTTGAAGAAATAAAAAAAGCCATGAACCAATAAGTTTTTAGATTTTAAATCAGCCTTCTGCCTCAGGCAGAGGGCGTTGTTTTTAAAAGGGTACCCTATAGGCAATCATAGACACAATAGGAGTTTGGCGATTGCCTGATAGTACCATTATGTGGAAGGAGGAGAAAATACAGTATGAAAAGTCAGGATTCTGCAATTTTAGAAAAACTGAAAGTGTTTGAAGAAAGCATCGGCTATCCGTTTAAGGAACGAAAGCTTTTGAAACAGGCCCTGACACACAGCTCCTATGCGAACGAGAAGCGGCTGAGTAAGCTGGATAATAACGAAAGGCTGGAATTCCTGGGAGATGCCGTATTGGAATTGATAACCAGTGAGTTCATCTTCCAGAAGTACAGCAAGCTGCCGGAAGGGGACCTGACTAAATTAAGGGCACAGCTGGTATGTGAACAAACCCTGGCTTCCTGTGCCGTTGATTTAAAGGTAGGCAATTATCTGCTGCTTGGCAAAGGGGAAGCGGCGACCGGCGGAAGAGAACGGTACTCTATCCTATCGGATGCTATGGAAGCAATTATCGGTGCAATCTATTTAGACGGTGGTTTTACTAGTGCAAAAGAGTTTATATGCGGAAGCATTCTTTCCGATGTTGAAAATAAAGCCCTCTTTTTCGATAGCAAGACTATCTTACAGGAAATCGTACAGGGTGAATGCAAGGAACCCCTATCCTATGAGCTGATTAAGGAGGAAGGCCCGGATCATAATAAGAAATTCACGGTCGCGGCACTGGTTAAGGATATCGAGCTGGGAGTCGGCATAGGCAAAACCAAAAAAGCCGCCGAACAGGAAGCGGCATATCAGTCAATACTCACTATAAAGAAACGGGGAACCAATAATGTATTTAAAAAGCATTGAAGTTCAAGGCTTTAAATCCTTTGCAAATAAAATAACTTTTGAATTTCATGACGGCATAACGGGTATTGTCGGACCTAACGGCAGCGGCAAAAGCAATGTGGCGGATGCGGTTCGCTGGGTTCTGGGCGAACAAAGCGCAAAGCAGCTGAGAGGTGCCAAAATGGAGGATATTATTTTCTCCGGTACGGAGACCAGAAAACCGATGGGCTATGCCTATGTCGCCATTACTCTGGATAATTCCGATCATAAACTGTCCATAGAGTATGATGAGGTTACCGTTGCAAGGCGAGTATACCGCTCCGGTGAAAGCGAATATCTGATCAACGGCAGCGGCTGCAGACTGCGTGAGGTACAGGAGCTGTTTTTGGATACCGGAATCGGTAAGGAAGGTTATTCCATTATCGGACAGGGACAAATCGATAAAATCCTGAGCGGAAAGCCGGAAGACAGGCGTGAACTATTCGATGAGGCTGCCGGTATCGTGAAATTTAAGAAGCGCAAGCTGTCCGCGGAAAAGAATCTTGAGGAAGAGAAACAGAACCTTTACCGCATAAACGATATACTGACTGAGATCGAAAAGCAGATTATACCCCTTGAACAGCAGTCCCAGTCGGCAAAAGAATATCTGAAATTAAGGGACGAGTTAAAGCTCTATGATGTGAATCTGTTCCTGATGGAAAATGAAAAATTCCGGGAAGAAAAGCGGCAATTGGAGGAAAAGCAAAAGATCGCCGGGGATTCCCTTGCGTCCGTAAGTGCGGAATACGAGAATACCAGGGAAGAATATGACAGGCTGGAATTGCAGATCGAACAGTGTGATGCGGCTCTTGAGCAGGATAAGAATGAGTTAAGCGGCTGTAAGCTCGATATGGAGAAGCAGGAAGGCGAAATCAAGGTTTTAAATGAACAGATTCTTGCGGTAAAACAGAACGAACTGCATTATCAGAGCAGAGTTCAGGCAATTCATAAGGAGATTCAGTCTAAGAAGGAAGAACAGGAGCAGTTTATTCGGGAAAAACAAGAGCTTGACGACAGGCTTAACCTGCTGGATGAAGATCAGACCTCCGTAGCTTCCTCACTGGAAGTGATCCGAAGCAGTATTTCCGATTATACGAAACAGATCGAAGTCTGCAACAGTGAAATCTTCGATTTCCTGACTGAAAATGCAACGATCAAGACGAATTTGCAGCGATATGAAACCATCCTCGAACAAAATAATATCAAGAAGGTTGAGTTAAACCAGAAGCTTCTTCGCAGTAAAAGTGAGGAGGCCTTGATTGATGCTGCCATTAAAGAGCAGGAAGTAAAGCTTCATGCGGTTTTGGAACAGATTGACGCGATCAACGGGGACAATGAAGCGATAGAAGCTTCCATTACCGCAATACAGGATGCAATTGACGGTTTATCCGTTCAGATCAATGAACGTCAGCAGCAATACCATTCTGAGAAATCCAGGCTTGAATCTTTAAGAAATCTGGCCGAACGCTATGAAGGTTATGGCAACAGTATCCGCAAGGTAATGGAAAGGAAAGCTTCGGAAAATGGTATCATCGGGGTTGTTGCGGATATTATTAAGGTCGACCCGCTGTATGAGACGGCAATCGAAACGGCTCTGGGCGGAAACATACAAAATATTGTTACGGATAACGAAGCAACGGCAAAACGCCTTATTGAATATTTAAAAACGAATAAGTTCGGTCGGGCAACCTTTCTGCCATTAACCAGCATTTCCGGCAAGGAAGCCAAATATCCGGATAAATTGTTCCATGAGGAAGGGGTAATCGGTACAGCAAGTACCCTGGTTAACACCGATTCGAAATTCAATGCGTTAATGAGTTATCTGCTTGGCAGAAGTATCGTTGTAAATACCATTGATTCGGCACTTGCTTTAGCAAGGAAATATGATTATTCCCTGCGTATCGTTACCCTGGACGGTGAATTGCTGAATCCCGGCGGTTCTATATCCGGCGGAGCATATAAAAATTCCAGCAATCTGTTAGGGCGCCGCCGCGAGATAGATGAGCTTGAACAGCTTGTAGCAAAGCTGAATGATTCCTTAACATCTCTGAATGAGGAAAAGGAAAAAGAAAAGCTAAGGAAAACGAATGCCAGGCAGGAATTGGAGAATAATAAAATTAAATTGCAGGAGGTTTATCTCTCTCAGAACACGGTACAATTAAACCTTCAGCAGGAGCTTTCCAGAAAGGAAGACGGAGAAAAGAATTACAGGGAATACACAAATGAGATAAAAGAAATCGAGCTTCAATCGACGGAGTTAAATGTCCATATTCAAAAACTGAACGAAGCATTACAGTTAAATGAAGCAAAGAGCAAAGAGAATGAGCTCAAGATTAATCAAATAAATGAATTGCTGTCAAGGGAAAAGGCTGAAGAGCAGAAACTGAATGAAAAGAGTGCGTCCATTCGAATCGATTTTTCAGCATTGGATCAGAAAAACCAGAATATACTTGAAAATATCAGACGTATCAAGAAGGATTTTGAAAAGCTTTATGAGGAAGAAACGGTAATTAATTCAGGTATGAAGGAATCTGCCGTCCAGGTTCAGGAAAAGCTGGACCAGATCGGGAGGATACAGGAGGAAATTAAGGCTTCCGGCCGGAAAGCCGCCGGATTGGAAGAAAAGATAAAGGAATCGCTTCTCTTTAAGGATACTATAACAAAAAGCCATAAGAATTTCTTCCAGAAGCGCGAGCAGCTTTCCAAAGAGATAAATGAGCTCGATAAGGAGTGCTTCCGATTATCGAATCAGTTGGAAAAGCTGGAAGAGCAAAGTGATGAAAAGATCAGTTATATGTGGGAGGAATACGAGCTGACATTCAGTACTGCGCTGGAATTAAAGGATGACTCGATTAACAGCATGGCACAGGCCAGGAAAAGGATTGCCGAGCTGAAGGGCAAAATGAAAGGTCTTGGAGATGTAAATATAAATGCCATTGAAGACTTTAAAAATATCTCCGAAAGATATATGTTTTTAAAAACCCAAAGGGATGATTTATTAAAAGCGGAAGAAACCTTATCAGGCATCATCAGGGAACTTGACGCCGAGATGCGCAAGCAGTTTGAAGAGAAATTCCAGGCGATCCGCCAGCAGTTTGATCTGGTATTCAAGGAGCTGTTCGGCGGCGGTAAGGCTACTCTGGAGCTTACTGACAATGAAGATATTTTGGAAGCCGGTATCATTATTACTTCACAGCCTCCCGGTAAAAAGCTGCAGAATATGATGCAGCTGTCCGGCGGTGAGAAGGCTTTATCAGCTATTTCCCTGTTGTTTGCGATTCAGAATCTGAAACCGTCACCGTTTTGCCTGTTGGATGAGATAGAAGCGGCACTGGATGATTCAAACGTAAAGCGGTTTGCAAAATACCTACATAAATTAACAAGGGATACACAGTTCATTATTATAACCCACAGACGAGGAACTATGGCCGCCGCAGATATCCTGTATGGCATTACGATGCAGGAAAAGGGTGTGTCAACCTTGGTATCCGTTAATTTAATTGAAAATGAACTGGACAAATAAGAAAGAAATTATGTTGAAAATTAAATTTTTCAACCACAAGTTTGTGCTTGCGCACCACAAACTTGATATGCGCAAAAAACGTGCGCAAGAATAGAGGTTAAAATGGGAGAAACAAAAAAGGGCTTTTTCAGCAAATTGGTTGCCGGTCTGTCTAAGACAAGAAACAGCATTATTGCAGGCATTGATTCCATATTCAGCGGATTTTCCAATATCGATGCCGAGTTTTATGAGGAGCTTGAAGAAATCCTGATCATGGCGGATCTGGGAATTAACACTACCGGTGCTATTATAGATGATCTGAAGGCAAAGGTGAAAGAAAACAAAATTAAGGAGCCTAAGGAATGCAAGGAGCTCCTGATACAAAGTATTATGGATCAAATGAAGGTGGAAGAAACCGCTTATGAATTCGAGAATAAAAAATCAATTGTCATGCTGATAGGTGTCAACGGAGTAGGGAAAACGACCTCGGTCGGCAAGCTTGCCGGCCAGATGAAGGATAAGGGCAGAAAGGTTTTGGTTGCGGCTGCCGATACTTTCCGTGCCGCCGCAATCGAACAGCTGACCGAATGGTCAAACCGTGCGGGGGTGGAAATCATAGCACAGCAGGAAGGCTCCGACCCGGCGGCGGTCATTTACGATGCGGTGACGGCGGCAAAGGCACGCAATACCGACGTGCTTATTTGTGATACAGCAGGAAGACTGCATAATAAAAAGAATCTTATGGAAGAGTTAAAAAAGATTGACCGTGTCATAACGCGGGAATACCCGGATGCTTACAGGGAAACCTTAGTGGTACTTGACGGCACCACCGGACAGAACGCCCTTGCACAGGCCAGGGAATTCAATGAGGTAGCGGACATTACAGGAATCATTTTAACAAAACTTGACGGAACGGCAAAGGGCGGCATTGCGATAGCAATACAGTCGGAACTGGGTATTCCGGTTAAATATATCGGAATTGGCGAACACATTGACGACTTGCAAAAATTCAACGCAGAGGATTTTGTAAATGCGCTGTTCAATTAAAGGAGACAAAAGATTATGATGACATTAGAGAAATTTGAAGAAGCTTCAGAAATAGTGAAAAAGGTCACTTTAAAAACCAAATTAATTTACAGTGATTATTTTTCCGACGCTACCGGCAACAAGGTTTATTTAAAACCGGAAAACATGCAGTTTACCGGAGCCTATAAGGTACGCGGAGCTTACTACAAAATCAGCACACTATCTCAGGAGGAAAGAGAAAAGGGATTGATTACCGCTTCTGCGGGCAATCATGCACAGGGTGTTGCCTATGCTGCAAAAATGTATCAGGCAAAAGCGATTATCGTTATGCCGACGACAACTCCTTTAATTAAAGTAAACAGAACCAAAAGCTATGGGGCGGAAGTAATTCTGTACGGTGATGTTTACGATGATGCCTGTGATTATGCCATGAAACTGGCCGAGGAGAACGGATATACCTTCATTCATCCGTTTAATGACGAGGTGCTTGCTACCGGACAGGGTTCGATTGCTATGGAGATCTTTAAAGAGCTTCCGACCGTGGATATCATTTTAGTACCGATCGGCGGCGGCGGTCTGGCTGCAGGGGTATCCACTCTTGCTAAATTACTGAATCCCAATATCAAGGTGATTGGTGTCGAGCCGATGGGCGCAAATTGTATGCAGGCTTCCCTTAAGGCAAGCCATGTGGTTACGCTGCCGCATGTTGAAACGATTGCGGACGGCACGGCCGTAAAGACGCCGGGAGCCAACATATTCCCATATATTCAGAAGAACATAGATGATATCATTACGATCGATGATCATGAACTGATCGTCTGTTTCCTGGATATGATAGAAAACCATAAAATGGTGGTTGAGAATTCCGGCTTGCTGTCCGTTGCGGCTCTTAAGCATCTGGACTGTAAGAATAAGAAGGTAGTATCCATCTTAAGCGGCGGCAACATGGATGTCATCACAGTTTCCTCTGTTGTTCAGCATGGCTTGATACAGCGCGGACGTATCTTTACGGTTTCCGTTCTGCTTCCGGACAGGCCGGGTGAATTGGTGAATGTCGCCAAGATTATTGCGGAATCACAAGGCAATGTTATCCGTCTCGACCATAACCAGTTCGTAAGCATTAACCGGAACAGTGCCGTGGAGCTTACTATTACGATGGAAGCCTTTGGACATGAACATAAGGATGCTATTGTGAAATCCTTAAAGGACAAGGG
>JAEWSD010000189.1 GCA_023398615.1 Bacillota bacterium | reverse complement strand
ATTAATTCCTCCAATTCCTCGGACCGCGAGATGAATTCACGGCTCATAGCGGAGCTTTCCTGTGCCGCTGCGGAATTTGATTCGGCAATCGATGAAATATGCTGCAAATAGGCTAAGGTATCGTTTAACTGATCCGCCTGCTGTTTCATATCGGCCGATATGATCTCGACCACCTCATTCGTTTCCAGGGACTTATCCATTATTTCTTCAAAATACCTGGTAGCTTCTCCGGTTAAGACAACTCCTTCTTTCATGGCATTAATGGATTTTCCGATCAGCTCGGCCGTAAATCTTACCGCACTCGAGCATTCTTCCGCCAGCTTGCCGACCTCACCTGCCACGACTCCGAAGCCTTTTCCGGCAGCTCCTGCTCTGGCTGCCTCGATCGTAGCATTTAAAGCCAAAAGATTGGTTTGATTTGCAATATTATGGATTACCTGGATTATTTTTGATATTTCATCCGATTGTTTCGCTATTACCCCCATAGCCCGGCTCAATACTTCCATTTGCCCGTTGCCCTGTTTCGCCGCCGCTACGGAATTCTTGGAGAGCTGCTGAACATCTCCCGCATTCTTTGCATTACTGTTAACCTTATCCGCAATCTGATTGATCTGCTCCGTAAGCTTAGTGATTTCCCTTGTCTGTTCCATGCCGCCTTCCGCCACATCCTTCGATGTCTCCGCAATCATCCCGGCCCCGATGCTTATCTCTTCTGCCGTATCCTCAAAAATATGTATCATATCCCGAAAAGATACCGCTATATTATCCAGTGATGCCTTGATCGGCTTAAAATCTCCTTCATAATCAATAGCAACTCTGACCGTCAGATCTTTTTCCTCCAATTGTCTTATAACCCCGGTGATATTACCGATATACTCCTTTAGCTTACCGCTCGTTTTCCTTACCGCCTCACAAAGGATACCGAATTCATCCTCAGACTCATAAGTAATATTAACTTCCAGATTCCCTCCGGACAGGTCAATCATCGCCTCAAGGATATCCTCCATAGGCTCCGTGACACTCTTCACGGTAATTTTCAGCAGCCAGATACAGCTGAATACTCCGAATAAAATAATAATTATAAACAGAATTATACTGACATTAACACTAATATTCGACCGCTGGATATAATTACTGCCGTATTGCAGAGAATCCTGTTCGACTTCCGTCAACAGCTGAATGATATGATTAAAAATAGGTGCATAATCATTCCGATAAATACTGTATATTTTTTCCTGGTCAAAGGCTTCCGCACTTTCAATGATCTGGGTACGGTACCGGAGACCTTTTTCGATTTCTTCTTCCAAAAGGATAATCTTCTCCTGATCCGCCTGGTCCAGATTAGCCATTGCGGCTTTCAGGTTTGCGATACTTTGCTCAACGACCAGATACTCCTGCTCCGAGTCAGCAATATACTTTTTGCATAAGTTCTCCTTTTTCGTAATATAGGCACTGTAGATATTGCTTTCTATCTTAGACATGGCGACCTGGGCCCGCAATACATTTTCTTCTATACGATACGGACCGGAATAAAAATTGCCGATCCTTTTCTGAATCACTTTCATATTAATTAAGGAAATCGCTATGATAACCAATGCCATGCAGCCCACATAGAGAAAGGCAAGCTTCATCCTCCTGCCGATAGACATATTCATGAATTTTTTCAGATAATTTTTAACTGATTCCTTTATATTAAAGTGAAAAGCTCTTTTTGATTTTTCCCCTTTATCTGCAGTTTCTTCAACCGGATGCTCTGTTTGTACAATATTCTCCCCCATCTCATCAACATCTTGTGTCTGCTCCATCTCTGTTACAATAATTTTACCTTCATCTTTCTCCATCATAATACCCATTGCATAACACCTCCGGTTCCTCTGCTCGTATATCCAAAGAATATCAAGGTTTGATGAAAAGTACATTTTATCAGTGTAAAATTATTGTAAAATTGGACTGTCTTTCCTGCTGTTCCTTATTTTCCGGCCTTTCCGGATTCATACTCCTGTTTTGTGTCTATATCCGACAATTCCCTTGAATCATTTACCTCTACCAGTTCAACATCGTCCAAATGGCGTCTTATAACTGCCTTTCCGCCCGTATCCCCGCTAAGACTTAATAATTCATCACGGTAATATCCGTCAAATATAACCGGATTGCCAAGGCTGCCCTGATAGGACAGGCAGGCTATCCGTTTTTCACTGTCGGCAAACGCCGCAATCAGTTTCCCGATGCTTTCCCGCGTAAGCCAGGGCTGGTCGCATACTGCAAATAGATAGGCCTCCCGGGGGGCCTCTTTCTCATGCTCCTCCTCCGGGGCCTCTTTACAGCTCATGATCCCAAGCCGTATGGAGTAGGATATTCCCCTCTCACTGTAATCATTCCTGACGACAGATATCGTATTACCATATACGGAATCACTTAAGAAATCGATGATTTCCCGGTACTGGGTAACAAGGACCTTTTTGGAAGCGGATATATCCAGTATATTCTTTAACATATGAAGATACATGGGCTCCCCCTCCACCTCCGCCAGCATTTTATTCCCATTGAACCTTCTGCTGTCACCGGCCGCCAGTAAAATGACAGACAGCCTGAAGTTTTTCTCTTTCATCCCGGTAACTGTCCCTTCTTATTATTTTCTTACTCTGTTTATAAAATTATAATCATGTACCCGCACAAAGTCAATTTAGCGTTGACATATACAATTCGATTGTATACAATCAAATTACATATAATTACATTAACTAAATGGAGGAGAAAATGAGTAAAATTATTGTAAAACTAATTGCAGTGTTACTTATCACAATATTAACAGCAGCAATCCCCGTGAAGGCCGAAAAGAAAACTGCTCCTTCTAAGGCTGGTACAGATAAAATTGCAAGTATTAACCTAACATCTAATAATTGTAATATCGATATTTACACAAGTGAAACCGATACGTTCAAATATGAATATGACTCGGCAAAATTTCAGGTCACCCGCAAAAGGGATAAGGATGTCATGGAAATAACCGCTAAGGTTAAAAAAGGTGCAAAGCCGTCGCGCTTTGACAGGATAACCATCTATATTCCCTCTCAAAATTACGACAGCATCACAGTTAACGCAACATCGTCCGGAATTTCACTCCCGGAGCTTAATACCAATCTCTATCTTACGAATGATCACGGCGCAATGAGTATCACCCTGCCGGCGGATTTTACAAAGGAAATTCACTACAACACCATAAAAGGAGTGGGATCAATAGTGTTGAATGAAAAGATGTCCGATTATGAAGTAGACATAACGACGGACAAACTTTCTTTCATAGATTTAGCAAACGGGGTTCCTCTTTCCGGCGACAAAACCAGCTATGAGCGCAAATACGGCGAGGGTACCGCTAAAATTATTGCCGTTGTAAAGGGCAGTATATTTTCTATTGAGAAGAAATAAATACCTTAAAAGAGACTGTTGTATAACTAACTGTTTAGGCATATTGCTTTTTTAACATCGTGAACAGTTAAGTTTTTCAACAGTCTCTTAATCATTTAATAGGATTAGATTAATGCTTTATTTTTATGTTTCGTTCAATGGCTTTTACCGTTTCGACAATCGGAATAACACTGAGTGCCAACAGCATGGCAATACTGTATTCCGTAATACTGATGTGTTCAAACTTAAAGATTTCCCTGAAAAACGGAATGTAGATGACACCGGTAGTCAGCACTAAACTGGCAATCATGGCACCATATAAGGTAAGATTATGGCTCTTCATGGTAAAGACGGAGCCACGCTGGCTGCGCATGTTAAAGCTATGGAAGATTTCCGCCATACTCATAGTCAGGAAGGCCATCGTCATGCCGTCCGGGCTGTTGACTGCTTCCCACTTGCCTGATTCGATGAAATGGCCGATGAAATACGCAATCAAAGTTAACACAGTAACCATTACGCCCTGATACGCCACATCCACACCTATGCCGCCGGAAAAAATACCCTCCTTTGACGAACGCGGCTTGCGGAACATCAGATCCTTTTCCCCTTTCTCCATGCCTAAGGCCAATGCAGGGAAACAGTCCGTAATAAGGTTAATCCACAGGATATGAACCGGCTTTAAGATCGTAAATCCCAATACGGTAGCTATGAATATGGAAAGGACCTCGCTTAAGTTAGAGGACAGCAGAAATTGGATGGATTTACGAATATTATCGTAGATACGGCGTCCTTCCTCGACTGCAGATACAATAGTGGCAAAATTATCGTCAGCCAGTACCATGTCCGCCACATTCTTTGTGACATCCGTACCCGTAATACCCATTCCTACACCGATATCCGCGCTCTTTATGGACGGTGCGTCATTCACGCCGTCTCCGGTCATCGCCGTTATCATGCCTTTCTTTTTCCAGGCATTCACGATACGTACCTTATGTTCCGGCTGAACACGGGCATATACTCCATAGTCCTGAATCGTATCCTGCAATTTCTCATCCGAAATATCATTTAACTGAGCCCCGGTTATTGCCTGCTTCGGATCGGATATGATACCAATTTCCGCAGCAATCGCTACTGCGGTATCACGATGGTCTCCCGTAATCATTATCGGCCTGATGCCGGCCGTACGGCACTCTTCGATTGCCGCAATTACCTCCGGACGGACCGGGTCAATCATTCCTGTAAGACCTATGAATATAAGGTCATGCTCCAGGCTCTTAGGGGTACATTCCTCCGGCATACTCTTATACTCACAATAAGCGGCAGCAAGCACACGAAGCGCTTTGTCCGCCATGCTTTTATTTTCCTTTAATATCTCCCGGCGTTTCTCATCCGTCATGGCCTGAACCTTACCGTTCTCCATATATCCGGTACACAGCCGGAGTACCTCATCGGGCGCGCCCTTCGTATACTGGATAAATCCGTCCGCATACTTATGGACGGTTGACATCATTTTACGTCCGGAATCAAACGGTGCTTCCCCGACACGCGGGTATTCCTTCTTCAAATCATTCTTCAAAAGATCACATTGTGCCGCATAGTTTACTAACGCACATTCCGTCGGTTCACCCACCGCACTGCCGTTCTCGAGTTCGGCATCACTGCATAAAGCCATAGCCCTTGCCAGTAACATTTCATCCTGTCCGTAGTGCTCCACGACGGTCATTTTATTCTGGGTTAACGTACCCGTCTTGTCACTGCATATAACCTGCGTACAACCAAGGGTTTCTACGGCGGTTAATTTGCGGATTACCGCATTACGCCTGCTCATATTGGTAACGCCGATAGACAATACGATCGTAACCACAGCTGCCAGTCCTTCCGGAATAGCCGCCACCGCCAGGCTTACCGCAACCATGAAAGTATCAAGGATTACCGCCCCGCTGAAATCACCGGAACGAAGAAGGCTGAATGCAAATATGAATATACAGATTCCGATTACGAGGACACTGAGCATTTTACTGAGCTGGTTCAGCTTTATCTGCAATGGTGTCGCATTATCCTCCGTCTGAGTAATGGCATGGGCAATCTTACCCATCTCCGTATCCATACCGGCTGCCGTTACAACTGCCCTGCCGCGGCCATACACCACCGTACTTCCCATATATGCCATATTTTTACGGTCGCCTAAAGGTACTTCCTTCTCATCGCTTTTCAGATTCAGCATATGAATGAATTTGTTGACCGGTACCGATTCACCGGTCAGTGCCGCTTCCTCAATCTTTAAGCTGGCACTTTCCAGAATGCGGCAGTCAGCAGGCACCGCATCCCCTGCTTCAAGCAATACCACATCACCAACCACCAGATCCTCACTTCGTATCTCCGTGATGCTCCCGTCACGGAGTACCTTGCTGGTTGCCGCCGCCATCTCCTGTAAGGCTTCGATTGCCTTTTCCGCTTTATTCTCCTGATAAACACCCAATACGGCATTAATTATCACGACAAACAGGATAATAAATACATCTGCAAATGATTCTCCGGCATAAACGGATGTCCCACCCGATATGGCTGCAGCCGCAAGTAAGATGATGATCATCGGATCGGTAAGCTGAGATAGGAATTTCTTCAAAAGGCTGTCCTTCTTACCTTCCTCCAATTTGTTTCTGCCGTTTTTCTCAAGCCTTGCTTTTGACTCGGCAACAGTTAACCCTTCTGCCTTGCTGCCCACCGCTCTCAGTACATCTTCCGCCTGTTCCAGATAATGCTTCATGCCTGAATTCTCCTCTCTTTTTTGGTAAACTGTAGTAAAGAGCACCTTTTCCCGTGAAATTAGAAAGAGTTTTGCTTGCGAAACTCTCGCACCGATACGATAAAAAAACCCATGTACGGCCTATTCCAAATATAAATAAGCAATACATGAGTCTTGTCCTTTTCGGATAAGCCAGACTATATAACAGTCATGATGTTGACTTAGCCACATGCACCGGCATGCGAACTACTCCCTCACGGTTAAGCATACATATTTCCCGGATATTCTTCTTTACAAAAAGGCACCGTTTGACATGTTTCTTTACTATTTATTACATAATAACATATTTTTATATTAAAATCAACCT
>JAEWSD010000080.1 GCA_023398615.1 Bacillota bacterium | reverse complement strand
TCGATATCCTCCATGTAATCCCGAAGAGTACTTTTCCCCTCCTGCGGCACAGGCCAGGGATTCATAATTCTTAAGCCCTGTAAGAGGAATCTGGATAATGCCGAGGTCAATACCTCAGTTTTATCTGTAAGCTGGCTGCGAACCTCCTGCTTATCAAGCTCCGCCTGATTTGTAAACAGGAGCACCTGAGATGTATCTAACAGGGAACGGTCCGCCGCAAGAGCAAGCGCCAGCTCCTCCACGGTTGCCTTGCTCCCCGCCAGAATATCCTTTGCCGTTTGCTTTGTATCCGGCCCACCAGGCAGGATATCATACGGGATATTGATCAATTCCGCTTTCAGGAAGCATGTGAGAATATCACTGCCGCAGATTCCCTCTATTGCCTGCTCCGTTAAATCCTCATACGTCTGATCCGGGATCAGTCTCCGAAGGAGCATCTTAATTGTAATATCCCCATCCACCGCCGTCATGCTTTGCGGTATGATAATAAAACCGTTCTCTTCCCTAACAGCCGCCAGGAAACGGTCCCATTCCGGATAAACACCCGCCGGCATATCATAAAACGCACACATTTTGCCTAATCTGACCAGCGTGTCTCCCAGCAGCGGCTTCCATACTACCGCCGCACCGGCGCTTGCAATCGGTAACGTAACCGGCGCCATGCCAAGTTCCCGTATCTCGTCCTCCATCGGAAAATCCGGATTGCCGTTCCTGATTTTCGCCGAATAATCCTGATATTCATTTTCCAGCACAAATTCCTGATACCGGACATAGAAAAGTGCGGCAGCCAATCTTACCGGAAGTCCCGCCTGCCGGTTATCAAACCGGTATTCCGGGAGGCTGATGGCAGCCTTCTGCCTTAACAGCATCGTCTGCAATCCGCAGCCGTCAATCAGCTCCTTACAGGTAACCGCCAATTTATCCGCAAGCCCCGACAGGGTGTCCCCCTGACCAACACTATAGCCAAACTGCGGAAATACGATTCTTCCAGGCGCAAAGCTTAAATCAGGATTATCCGAAATAATCTGCTCCCATTCCGCAGCAGAAAACGTGCTGTCCTCAAGCTGACAGGAAAATGCCGAAAAGAAGCCAAGAATCTGTTCGATCAGTTCCCTTAGCGCCATCTGGAAATAATCCAGGAAAATCAGCTGTGCCAGTGGTATGTCGTCACCGGACGCAGCATTGGAAGTCTCCGGCTGATAAGTAGGGTCGGCATTCAGCTCCCTGAAATATTCCGTAAGGGTATCCGCATAATCCTGCGATACCATGCTTTCTTCCCAATAATTTATAAAGCTCCGGGCTTCCTCCGGCGTTCCGGACGCAGCCCAGCTTAATTTGACCGGCGGAGGCATCGGTATGGCGGCCCCGTCCTGCTCCTCATTCTCGTCTTGTACGGTAAAGGAGAATACCGCATTTTCCTGAAGAAAATCGTAAAGCTGCCGATAGGTCAATTGATCCGCAAGATCCGGTTTGAACTCCGGGTCATAAACAATCTCCGCACCTTCCCAGCGGGATAAAAGCCAATCCGAAAGCAGACCAATTAATAGCTTTTGATTTACAATATCCAGCAAAGGTATAAACGCCACGCAATAGTTCGGAACTTCCTGTGTATTTTTACCGGCAAAAACTACGGGCGTTACCATATCTGAGCTGTTTCCCTGCGAATCGGGAGATACCACATCAATCTGAGGATTCTCCGCGGAAAACAGCGGAAGCAGATTAATTGCAAGCTGTGTTTTGCTCTCCGGGGTCAGCTGCTCCGGTGCAAATAAGGGATGCGGTACGGCCCGAGATAAACGATTATCCTTAAGTAATACACTGGTGTTATTCCCCGCGAGCTTCCAGGGCGGAGCACTGTCGCTGCCAAGCACAAATTCCACATGCTCATGAAAGCAATAGGAAAAGCTGACCTTAATGAAAAGGATTTTAACCTTTGCTTCCAATTCCAGAGAGAGGTCCAGGGCAATGATCATCGCCTTATACGCCTCCAGAACCAACTGCGCATAGGCCTTGATTTCTACGGAGGCAGATATGGAAATTACCTTAAAGTCCACTGACAGATACAGTCTTCCATATACGCCCACCGTTGCATCCGCCTTATAATACAGATATTGTTTGTTATCATCCTTACACTCGAAGAAACCGAGTACCCCCTCAAAGATTCCAAACACCTCCAGGGACAGGCCTCCCTTTGCAATTCCAAAATCAAAGCTGCGGCCCAGGCCGAAGGACAGTCCTACGCCTAGCTGCAGAACGGTAGAAAAGGCTCCGTTGCTTACCTGCGGTACACTGCGGCTGGTGCTTCCGTTCAATACTCCCAGGTAAATGCCTCCGCGCCCCGTAAATATATACACCTCAAGTACAAAGGATTTAGAAAAATCGGCGTTATGCGGAAAACCCGCGTCTATGTAAAAATTACCGTTCGTATATACTTCAAAGCTGACCTGTCCGATTTTTAAGGTAACAATTCCAAGCTGAACGGTACGGAAATGCTCCGGGAGCATCACGGTTGCCTTAAACATACCGATCGTATCCGTGATTTTCCGGTATAACAGTTCCAGGTAAAGGCCGGCAAAAACAGAAAGAGCTCCTGTATTTTGCTCTACCGTGACCATGAGCCCATACATCGCCGGGTCGTTTAATACGACGCCTACCCGCAGCGCATCAACCTTGAATTCCGCACCGAACAGCCAATTCATGTCCTGGTCATATTGCACCGTATCCGGAATAACCTCCCCGTCTTTAGGAGGTAATAATTGATGCTTCAGCGCGTCAAGCGCCTCCGTAAGGCTGGTGGCATTCTTTGCCTCGTCATTTTTTAAATGCTGGCCCACGCCCAGATAATACAGGGAAAACAGCTTTTGATTTAAAGCGCTTGCGTCCGGAGGCCTGCCGTCCACCGCGTCCCAGGACAGCGGTTCGCTGTCCGTATACTCCTGTTCCAGCAGCTCGCCCGTCAGTGCAAAGAAGATTTTTTTCACTCCGGATACCTCATCCGGCCGGTACTGTATCCCGATCTTTTCTATTTTCATCAATCCCGGGATCGCAAGGTCAACCTGATAGTAAAAACCCGCCGTTTCATCCGTAACATTGATCACCAGCTGAAATCTTGATAAATCGATCTTATTAATGATGTTCCAGGGAGCATCCAGCTTAAAATGGGCGTTCGGATTCCAGAGGCCGACGAGCTTCTCCACAAGACTTCCAAGAGTTTCTCCGCCCAGGCTGATCGTCAGCATATCCTTTCCGTTCTCTGTCGCATAAACCGCCTGTACAAAAAGATTATCATACTGGATGCGGAATAAATAATTTCTCAGGCTGCTGTAAAAATCG
This sequence comes from Bacillota bacterium, assembly GCA_023398615.1. Taxonomy (GTDB): domain Bacteria; phylum Bacillota; class Clostridia; order Lachnospirales; family Lachnospiraceae; genus Anaerocolumna. The sequence continues at coordinate 264 of JAEWSD010000080.1, read as the reverse complement.
TTTGCCTGAACCACCACCTGAAACATTCCGACGGATAAGGCAAACATTGCGGCGGCATAAAGATCCTCTTTATCCTTCACGCGCTTTAGCTGCATTCTCGAATTCAAATCAAGCCTTTGTCCGAATATATCCCAGCTGCAATGGAACCCGGCCTGAATTGCATACTGATTCCCGTCGCTGTCGAACGCTACCTTTAATTCCGTTATCTCTATGTTCAGAAGCTCTTCTAAAATCTGTGATTCCTCTATCGAAAAGATCTGTGTC
>JAEWSD010000069.1 GCA_023398615.1 Bacillota bacterium | reverse complement strand
CACTGACCGACTTAGAAAGCCTGTCCGAACTGCATACGTTATTCGTAAGTCACGGATGGACCTGGCTTACGGCAGTTTGCACAATGCTTTTCTCCCTGATGCACTGGCCCTGCGGGACTACCTGCCTTACTATCAAGCATGAGACACAAAGCCTGAAATGGACGCTGATATCCTTTGCCGTACCGACATTAACCGGCATTGCCGTCTGTCTGATCGTAGCAAACGCCGTACGTCTGTTAGGACTTGTATAAGAGGTGAAAGGACCCGGGCCCGCAAGGGTCCAAGTCCTTTCGTTTTACTCTTTTATGGTTTCATTTTTATTCAATGTCCTTTATCTTCTTCATCTTCGATTACAGCATTTATTCCAACAACTCTGTTTACCGGCATAACAAAGCAAATCCCGTGAAGCATGGATTTCCATCCGGCTTTTTCCTTGATTGCCGTCATAATCCGTTTTGACATGGGTGTGTCAACAATTGTTAAAATGATTTCCTTTTCCGAATCGACGGTAATGCCCATGAACGATTCATGATGAGCCCCTTCTCCTCGTGCATTGATCACAGTAGCACCGCCAGCACCTTCCGCCCGAACGATGTCCATAATTTCGTCCGTATAACCAGCATTCACCACAATAAAAAGGGCTTTGAATTGATCGGAACTTTCCATTTGAATTGTTTCCTCCTAATAAAAGTTAAAACGACATACCCGATATGGGCAGTGTAAAAGCTATCCCGGTATTGGGACGGCCAAAATTAAAGTCTTTCTGTAACATTGCAAATACGGTATCTGCCTTTTCTCTTGGCAAAACACAGGTTATAATGATCTTGTTTTCCTCCGGAACGAGGCCCAGCATATCCAACAAGTAGCCGGACTTAATCGTTCCCTTTCCATACATGGTATTTACGATTCGACAATCATTACTGCACATTCTGCTCAATAGCGCATCTTTTTGTTTTCTGCCGGCAATTAAAATTAAATATTCAATATTATCAATAACGTGATTATCCATGCTTGCCCTCCTCTGAGTCGGCGTTTAGTTGTAAATCACATCCTTCATCATCTTTGATGTCCTCCACATAATCTGTTTCTATATCCTCCATTTGCTCCGCATACCAGGATAATTCTTCATATTCCGCATCTTCATATTCTGTGTTGAGTGCCTGCGACTGTTTCACTTTTCTGTCGTATATTATCCCCAATGCCTGTACTGTGATCAAGGGAGTTACCGATATAAACGCAATGATTCCAAATCCGTTTGTCAGCACAGATTGTGCTTTTATACCTCCCGTCAGCGCGACGGCCTGAGCGGCACCCAGGGTAAGCGGTGTCAAAAATGCCGATGTTAACGCGCCGCCTGTCACTCCTCCCGAGTCAAAGGCAAGCCCTACGAAGAGAGGCGACGTATGCATCATCATTATTAAAGCCAATGCATAAAGCGGAACCAGGAACCAAAGAATATTTATCTGGGTCAGAATTTTCACCATAGAAAGCAGTGAGGCAAACCCAATTCCAATGGCAAGTGTTATTCGAATAGCCAATTTTTTTATGTGGCCATTGGTAATTTCTTCAAGCTGCTCTCCCAAAACCGTAACAGCCGGTTCCGATAAAGTAATCGCGGCTCCCAAAACAAAGCCGAGGGGAAGGAGAAGCCATTTGAACCATGACGGACGTGCCGCATTGAGGAATACTTCCCCGATATATTCACCCGCAAACGCAAAACCATAATCAATTCCCGATAAAAAGATAAGTAAACCGATGTACACAGGGATGACACCCAGCATCATTTTTATAAATTGCTTTTTTGGCAGCTTAACCAGAAAAAGCTGAAACGGTAAAAAAACAATAACGATCGGGAATAAGGCCAAAGCAACACCGGTAATATTAGAAATAGTTATTTCAGCAAAGCTTTCCGCGGCGCCCGGGTCATATAATGCCGCAGGCGGAATCTCACCGCCATTTATAATATTCAGGATAATACCATAAATAAACACTGCCAGTATCGGACCAACAGAGGCAATTCCTATGATACCAAATATATCATCATTCGTTTTATGTTTTGACATCGTAGCCGAAATACCTATACCAAGTGCCAGGATAAACGGAACGGAGATATCTCCGGTGGTTGCTCCGCTGCCATCGAATGCCAGCGCAACAAATTCCTTGGGAACAAAAATTACCGTTAAAAACACCAAAATATAAAGTATTGCAAAAACAATCCTGATATTCATATCCCTTATGACACGGTATAAGGCAAACCCTACGAATATGCCAACCCCCGTACTTAAAAGCCATACAAAAGCCGTTTCATTGACCCCATTCATAATCATGTGGGTTTGCCGCGCAAGTACCGCCAGCGCCGGTTCTGCGACTGTTGCAAGAATCCCGAACAATATACCGAACAGTATAATGAATATAGTCTTATTGAATTTTACAAGTGAACTTCCTACAAGCTTCCCGATCGGCAAGATGCTTGAATCCAATCCGACCAGAAAAAAGGACTGCCCTAACACAACGCTCGCGTAACCCATAAATAATTTAATATAGTTAGTCGGGTTTTCCATCGGCGCTATAAAGACACATACAATTATTATAATAATTGCCAGTGGAAGTGATGATAAAAGGACCTCTTTTAAAGTACGTAATGTTTTCATATTGCCATTCTACAGGAAAAGGGAGTAAAATGCAAGACGTTAAACTTAAAAAGTCCCAAACCGCATAAAAGATGGAAGGCCTGCCTGAAGCCTTCCATCCTTAAGTTCAAAACCCGGAAGCGGTGTTTCGCCCAAACCCGGATGAAATTATATGCATATGCACTATTCGTCCTGAAGCGCCGGATACCCTTCCTCACCCGTACGCACCTTAACAACATTTTCGACGTCATAGACAAATATTTTTCCGTCACCGATCTTACCGGTG
>JAEWSD010000068.1 GCA_023398615.1 Bacillota bacterium | reverse complement strand
ATCGTATGCCGTCGTATACTGTCCGTCCTCATCGTACCCGTCCGGATTCTTAAAACAGGTATTTCTTAAGCCTAATTCCGAGACCTTCTCATTCATCAGCCTTATAAATTCTTCTATGGCTTCCCCGGTGTCCGCTTTCCGGTATCCCAGGGATAGTCTTCCGACATAGGCCGCGACAGCATATGCCGCGTCATTTCCGGAAGGAAGCAGCATGCCTTCCAGGAGCATTTTCATAGTCAGCTCCTGGCCTTCCTCCAGATATGCGCGGCTGGAATCATCCGCAATATAATTGATTTCATTTCCGATCGTAACGATTTCATCCAGCTCACACATATCCAGGGCAACCAATGCGGTAACCAGCTTTGCCGTACTCGCCGGATAGATCGAGTCCGTTGCATTTTTATAAAACAGGACTTTTCCCTCTTCATCCATCAGAATCGCGTTGGCGGCATCAACCGGAATAGACGGGTTCTTTATATTTAAAGCAGTTTCAATTGCTTCTTCGGATTTGTCCTCCGTTGTACCTCCTTTGTCATAAAAACGGATTGCAGGAATATCAGGTTCTGTTATTTCTTCTATTGGATCCGCTTCCCCACCTGTTCCCGTAATCCCGTTTCCGGTTCCGGCTGCCGGAGTTTCCCCTGATTGTTTTATTTCACTTTCAAAATGCTCTGAATATTCAACAGTTACCTCAGCCGGCTTCACCTGCACCCTGGCCGGAGTTTTTTCCTCCGTCTTTCCCGATCCGGCCTGAAGATTTATCATCTTCGTACTGTTCGGCTCGGCTGCTATATCATTTTTCGTATATTCATGTACCGCCAGCATCACACAGCATGCGGCTCCAAGTACCAAAATGGTTACTATTCCCAAGTTTATTAATAATTTTTTCAAAATAGCCTCCTTAAGAACAAGATATTCTTTTTAGCAGTATTCTCGTTCTTTCTATATATTTATCTCCAATATCACAGGAGGTATTCAAAAAATGTTACTGTCCCGATCGCTAAAAAACGGACTGCTGCAAAAATCATACGCAATCACGAACCCTCATCGTTATGCTCATATTGCTTTGATTTTTGCAGCAGCCCAGTTAAAATAACACTTCTGTCATGTTATCAAATATTTAATTTTCAAAATCTATTTCTATGTTTCCAACTCCGCCGTTAATATCCAGGGAGTTATCGGCAGAGCGATTGTTCCATTTTATATCGGAATATTTTTCACCGTCAATGGATATTGTGCCCAAACCTTTCTCAACCCTGATATCATAATCATCCGCACTTTCCGTAAGGTCTAAACTTACTTCCCCTACGCCGCATTCCAGCTTGCACTTGCCATACAGGCCGCCCTGCAGATTAATATTGCCAACGCCGCAGTCCAGATCCACTTCGCTTAGTTCCACTTCTTTTAAATCAATCTCCCCAACACCGCCATCCAGTTCGACCCGGTCCGCAATGATATTGCTTCCTTCAATATTGCCCGCACCGGCATCGATATCAAGCTTCTTCGTAGTCAGTGCTTCTATGTTAATATTCCCCGCACCCGCATCAATTTCCACTTCCTCGGCAGTAAAGCCGTCCGGCAGGTAGACTGTGATATCCGATCTCCCGTTATTGGAGTGACCAAAGATATTCCAGAAATTAAATCTGCCTTTGATCTTTAACTTTCCGCCGGAGCTTTTCTCAACAATGAAATTCTCACTTACATTTTCCGCAACAACCTCCACCATGTCGCTGTCTCCCCTTTTAATGTGAAGGCTTCCGACACCGGGTTCAACTAACAGGCTCTCAACCCCTTCAAAGCTTTTGTTTATGTCCACCGCCTTTCCCGAATCGATTCCGGAAAAGGTTCCGGTTATGGCAATAATCGCCGTCAGTATACCGGTAATAATGCCAAAGGCAAGGAATGCCGCAAAACCCATAGCACAATATTTTATGACCTTTTGTAATTCACTCATTTCACATCAATCCCCCCGAACATACATGTTGAATTAAGAAGAATTGTCGGCGCGTTAGGATCCGGTGACGTACCGGCCTTATTATCTACTCCGCCGAATATCGGTACATTGGACACTTTAACCCTTACATTGGAAGGGACAAATATATCGATTCCTCCGAATACGGCCGTCGCATTAATCACAATATCTTCATCAATGATTGCATTTCTTAAATCCAGTTCAAAACCGCCGAATACTGCACTGATGGTAGTTCCCAGGAATTTTTCTCCGTCCACACGGTAATGATTGCCGCAGAACACTGCCGAATACTCCGAAGTACCTCCCTGATATTTCACATCGATATGTCTGCCGTAGTCATAACGAAACACATTCTTAAATATCATGTTTAAACCGAGTAAGACTAGAATTAGCGGTGCAATCAATTTACCTAAAACGGCTCCGTCAATCATATTCTGGTTGGACAGAAACAGCATGATACCTATGATTAATCCGGTGACCGTCCAGAAACGGAAGCCGTTCTGAATTAAACTGATGGCACATGGAACGATAATAAATAATGTCCACCATCCGTCAAAGAACAATTCAAAATTCCACATATGAAATGCATTTCCTGCAAAACCAATTCCAATGATTATGAAGAAAAGCCCCCATAATACATTTGATAATTTCATCCTCATTATAAAACCTCCCTGTTTCATTTACTGTTTCATCCATATCTTATGGTCCTATCATACTGTATTTCCATACTGCTAACAAGTTACATTTGTCACATGGCCGTACTGTGTTTTGTCACAAGTTCGAATTGCTCCGTAGCTGTAACAAAAATGTATATTAAATCCATGACATCCATTGACATTAAAATCATTATCATATAGAATTTAGTTAATGTATTTGTGCATGGAGCACAGTTAGGAGCCGTATATGTATCATTTTATAATTAATCCCCATTCACGCACCGGCAAAGGTTCGGAAATCTGGAACACCGTTAAGCATGAACTGGATTCGCTTGAGATTCCCTACACTTATCATATAACACGGTATAAGCTCCACGCCACCGAAATTGCAAAAGAAATATGTACAAGTAATCCCGGCGTTAAGAATCTTGTCGTACTTGGCGGAGACGGCACAATAAATGAGGTTATTAATGGCATTCCCGATTACGATGAGGTACTGTTAGGCTACATCCCCTCCGGTTCCAGCAATGATCTTGCAAGAAGTTTAAAGCTTCCTTCGGATCCCGTGGCCAGTTTAAAACATATCCTTTCTCCGACGGAATTTAAGTATGTTGATACGGGAATCATAAGGATTAAGGATACCAATGCCAGCCGCAGGTTCGCAGTCAGCACCGGAATGGGGTTTGATGCGGCTATTTGCAGGGAGGCATTGAATTCTAAAATTAAAAATGTTTTAAATAAGATGGGATTGGGTAAGCTAACCTACATAATTATTGCGCTGAAACAGCTTCTGTCCTGCCCTTTTATGGAGGGTGAATTCATAATCGACGGTACACTTTCACATTCCTATAAGCAGATACTGCTTATTACCTGTATGATTCATCGGTATGAAGGCGGTGGAATGAAGATAGTGCCTTCCGCGAACCCATTTGACGGAAAACTGTCCGTTTGTATCGTTCATGGGCTATCCAGGTTGAAAATACTTGCCTTAATGCCGATTTTGCTGATCGGCAGGCATACACGTTATAAAGGCGTTGAAATATTTGACTGCAACACTCTTACAATAAAGCTGCATAAAGCTGCAACGGTGCATGTTGACGGAGAATATCCCGGCACCTTCCAGCATATAGAAACTTCCTGTACGAATAAACAGTTAAGAATCATTATATAAACTACCATTAGAAAGAAGGTGCAAAAATGCAAAAGAGTTCCGCACATTTAACTACAATCACGATCCTGCTTAGTATACTTACCATAACCGTTCAATTCTGTACCTACTATTTCTTTGGTGCCGCACTGGTTACCTTTGGACTTACCTCAATCATTATTCTGCTGTTCTCCCATATCCTGTTGGAGCAGTTCATGAACTATGAATCTTGTTTCAGTTATATTCTGCTTAATCTTTTTATAAGCTTTCTTATCATTCTGCTTTCCTATTACGGAGGAAAGGATTCTATCCTGACTTATACGGAAGGATTGTTGCTTTTTATCATCCTTAACTGGGCAATTCCCGTGGTGTATTGTATATTCCGCTGCCTGTTCGACAGAGGTCCGAAGTATTCCCAATTCAATCTGTTCTACCGGAATATCAGTATCGTATTCGTGTTATTCTATGCAGGAGTACTGATTTACCTGCTGTTTACGGGCAATACCGGCCGTTCGGATATGCATTCTATTAATTTTGCTCCTTTTGTAACGATAGCAACCCGGATTGAAGATTTCATTGAAGGTCAGATCGGCCTTGGTGACTTAGTACCATATTTTACGAAAGGTATCGTACTGTATATCCCGTATGGCTTTTATACAATCCTGCTCTTAAGATATTTCGGGCGCCTGACACGTACCCTTTCACTCTTTATTCTTCCCCTTCTTGTTGAAGTAATTCAAAGCGTATTCCAGCTTGGAAAAGGGGATATCGATGACGTAATCCTTGCATTTATCGGCGGCTTCCTCGGAGCATTATGCTACCATATTCTAAACACCATATTCCGTTCGGTTACGGACGAGGACTTCCTGTCGGAACGCTCCTCTTACTCCTTCTACGGAAACAGTCTTCATTTTTAAACACTTTTTAATAACCGCATCTAGGAACTGTTTTATACGGATTAAGCCTGCCATGTGCTTTTCTCACAGCATGGGGCAGGCTCTACTCTTATCCATTACCATATCATAGCATCCCCACAACTCATTCTTGTATCGAAATGTTGTCTCCCAATACTTTTTATCTGCAAAACCCACTTTCCGGTAACAGGCATGCGCACCGGGATTATTATCAAAGACCTGTAAGGTAATCCTGGATACATTTAAGATTTCAAATACATATTTTATGGCCTTCTTAAGCATTTGTTCGCCATACCCTTTATTTCTCAATGTAGAATCGACAATTACAAAAACAAAATAAATACAGTCTCTTTCATAATCAGCTTTCGTCATAGACATAAAGCCTATCGGAATTCCCTTCTCATCCGTTGCGGTAAAAAGCAAGCTTTTATCGTCGTCCCTCCGGCTTTCCTCCAAGATATTCAAAGACTCCTCGGTAAAAGGGTACTGTATGTTATTAGCACACCATTTCACAAAATCCTCTTCACTGTTAATCCAATTCACAATAACTTTCGCATCACAAGACTTATATGGCCTTAATCTTACCAAATTTACTCCTCCCCCAATGCCTTCTTCAAATCAGCTACAAAAATCCGCTGCATCTTGCCGATATTCATGAATAAATGTGACAGCAGCTCCATAAGCGGATTCTGCATCCTTAATTCTTCCGTAAAATGAATAACAGTTCCGCCGTTATCCGCCCTCTCAAAGATTCCTGTCCAGTGTCCGGTCATATTCCTGTTCTCCATGTCAAATTCATACCGTCTGCATTCCTCTTTCACCGTAACAGTAAAATCCGTAGAAAACCCATTCTTCGTAAACTCGGTAAAACGTCTCCCGCCCTCAGAAACATCAATCCTTTCCAAGTCACTTCTCCACGAAAAATTACTGTTATCGGTCACAATATCCCACACTGAATGAATATCGGCCTGTAAAACCGCAGAAATCTCCGATCTTCTCAAATAGACTCCTCCCTCATGTTCTAAAAATATACACTTGTATTACCATATCGTACCATATATTTTAAAAAATAAAAACCCAGCCATAAAGCCCATAAAAAACATCGTTACTATTCAGCCTTACGGCTGAACCGTAACAAAACATCAATCAAATATTCTGAAACCTGCCCCAGGCATAAACACCTGATTTCAATATGAAAACCTCTAAAACACCCGGCGCGAATTACGTTTTCCGGAAAATTGCAGAAAACAGGGCTTGCGGGTAGATAGGAATAACGAGTTTTTCGTTTGCGTTGACACGGCCTGTCAAGTGTACGATTAGAGAGGACAACTTGTTGTCCTCACAAAGCGGACGATTGGCTGGCCGTGTCGCAGCAACGGAAAAACTCGATTCCTGCTATCCGTAAGCCCGTACCCAATACTCCGTAACCAATTAACCCTTTAGCTACCTCCAGAACCTCTCCAGCTCTCCCTTCATACTTTCGAGATTGACAATGGTGTTCGGAAACCACTCCCGCGGGAACAAATTCACGTACTGCTTCTGGCAGAAGCGTTCATCCAAAAGCAGAATCGCCCCCTTATCCTCCATCGTCCTGATCACTCTCCCGGCAGACTGCAATACCTTATTCATTCCCTGATAAAGGTAGGCATAATCAAAGCCCCTGCCGTTCCTTTGGTCATAATAGGAACGGTAAAGCTCCCTTTCATTACAGATCATGGGAAGTCCGGTTCCTACAATGACCGCACCGATCAGCCTGTCATTCTTAAGATCGATGCCTTCACTGAATATTCCTCCCATTACACAGAAACCGACTCTGGATTGCCCCGTACCTTCCTCAAATTCCCGAAGAAATGTTTCTTTCTCCGCTTCAGACATGCCGCTTTTTTGCAACATAAGACCTTCCAAATGCCCCTCACTTAATTCCGCCACCTGGTTCATCATCTGATAGGAAGGAAAGAACACCATATAGTTCCCCTTTTTCGCACTAATGAACACCCGGATGTAGTCAAATATCTTCCTGTATTCGGAATCGCTTCGTCTTGTATATTTAGTACTGACATCATTTCCAATCATCAGCAGGCGGTTATTCTCATCGAACGGCGAAGGTGCATAGACCGCATAGTCCTCTTCCCGTCCGCCCAGCTGTTCCTTATAATAACTGATCGGAAGCAGGGTAGCCGAGAAAAACACCGCGCTCTTACCCTTCTCCAGGCAGTTGTTAAGATTCCCGGAAGGATCCATGCATAATAGCTTGATACAAAATTCATCCTCCTCATCAAATTCTGTATAAGTAATATATTTCTCGCTGTATATTTCATAGATATTCAGGAAATGCCGGATATCCAGATAAAGTTCAAGTATCTCATCCTTTCTCTCCGTATTCGGGTTCTCCTGTAAGAATTCCTCATACTCTGTCATTAACCTCATTAAGTGAAGGATAAAATCCGTAATGTTATCGACTACCCTGCAATCCTCACATTCCCGTTTCAGCTTCAGCAGGTCATCATTGCAGGCCGCAAGTCTTCTTTCCAGCTTTTTATCCCTGTCTTTTACAAGTTTCTTACTATTTAAAAACTGTTTCTTATATAATACCGCACTGTACATATCCCTGGCACGCTCAACCAGGTTATGTGCCTCGTCAATCAGAAATACATAATCATTCTTTTTATCACCAAGGAAAAATCTTCTCAGATATACATTCGGGTCAAACACGTAATTATAGTCGCAAATAACCGTATCCGCCCAGTTCGTAACATCCAGAGACATCTCAAACGGGCAGACATTATGCTTCCCGGCATAGTAAAGTATGGACTCCCTTGAGATTCCTTCCTCATTGCTAAGCAAATCGAAAACCGCATCATTCACACGGTCATAATGCCCTTTTGCACGGGGGCAGGAAACAGGGTTGCAATCCGGTTTATCAAGAATGCATATCTTCTCCTTTGCCGTAATGGTAACGGATTTCAAATGCAGGCCATTTCCGATCAGAAGCTGAAGGGTGTCCTCCGCCACCGTCCTGGTAATTGTCTTTGCAGTTAAATAAAACATCTTCTCAAGAAGCCCTTCACCCATAGCTTTCATAGCCGGAAATACGGTCGAAATAGTTTTACCCACACCGGTAGGCGCCTCGATAAATAATCTTTTATCCCGTATGATTGTCTTATAGACATCCGTTACCAGTTTTTTCTGTCCCATGCGGTATTCAAACGGGAATTCCAGCGCCTTTATGCTCTCGTTCCGGCAAAGTGACCAGCGGTACTGCCAGGCCGCCCATTTCCCGTATTCGTCCATAACATGAAAGAACCATTCCTCCAAATCACCGGTTTCAAAGGTTTCATTAAAATATTTGGTATTCTCTGTCTCAAGATTGCAGTAAGTCATACGTATCCCTATCACTTTATGCTCATACTGTTTCGCGTAAATATAGGCATAACACATGGCCTGCGCACGGTGAACCGGCACAGGGGTGTCCAGATGGCTTAATTCCATATATACGCCCTTAATCTCATCAATAATGACAGAGGGATTCTCTTCCGGCTGGCTTATGATGCCATCCGCTCTTCCCTCCAGGCAGATTTCAAATTCAACACCATCCCTGGATACAGGCAGGGTAATGCTAAGAGGGAATTCCGCGCTATAATTGGAACCCATCCTCTTTTGAATCTTCCGATGTATTCTGCTTCCCTCCTGCATCGCATCCGTGTCTCTTCGCCCGCCGCTTCGGTTATCGATGTCACCTGAGCAAAGTATAAACTCTACCAGGTTTCTTACCGATATTTTAATTTTTTTTCTGTCCTCAGCACCCATATAACACCTGTCCTCAAAAAAAGCATCTCAAATGAGTTATGTCATTTAGATGCCTTTTCTTTTTTATACTATGTTGCTTTTATAAATATTCCGTATAATCTTCATCATCATCACCGTACAGGCCATTGGCATACCCTCTGGTCCAGTCGATGTTATTTGTCCTTCTTTGCTTTACTGCCGTTCGGTTCGGCCTTTCGGATTTTCTGTTAAACTCTTCATTTTTCCGCTGCATCGCTTTTTTTTCTTTTTCCAGGCGTTTAATCGTTTCGAACTTATCAGGCTGCTGCTCTTTCTCCCTGTTCTGACCGGCCTTTGATTTGGCTTCACCCATTCGTTGGTCCCTGCCGCTGCCATAGCCTTTACCATGCTTATTGTCATTATCCAGGTCCTTGTCCTTATTGTAGCTGCTATTGCTATAACCTCCGCTTTTATAATCTTTGCTTTTACCGATGCTTCCTGCTGTTTTTCCGACCTTATTGTCTTTATTCACGCCAAATGATTTTGAATCTTTATTGTAATTATAAGATTTCTTCTCCCTGTTAAAAGGCTTATACTCTCGTCTTCCTTGTTCAGATGCCGCATTTGCGCTGTCTCGGCTGGTTCTTGGCTTATAATTTTCATTTGACCTGGCTTCTCTGCTTCGATTATCTCTTGGTCTGCTATCATTCGCATTGGTTGTAGCCACTGAATGTTCTCCTCTCTTTTCACACCTACTGCATTTACAATATGTAATTTGACTCATTTTTCTGTCAAATATACTGTATATTTTATTCTATTTTTATATAAAGTCAATATTTTTTTTGTAAAATTTAATTATATTAGGAATTTGTAATATGTCTATATTTACCTTGCAATTTTATAACTTATCTGTTAAAGTCAAATGGTAAGCAGCTGTTGTAAATGCTATGTTTTACGGCGTCGCTGTTATAATTCCTTCAAAACGGGAATATTATATTATATTTATTTCTCCGGGCAGAAGCTCTACGCTTTGAGAAAGTGAAAGAGAGGTATTAATTTATGAGTGAACACGGACACGAATGCGAATGCGGTCATGATCACGATCATGAGGATCATATGAATGTAACATTAACCCTGGATGACGGTTCAGAACTGGAGTGCGCGGTTCTATGCATCTTTCCTGTAGAAGATAAGGATTACATTGCCCTTGTTCCCGCGGACGCAGAAGAATCCGAGGAAGGCGAAATCTTCCTTTATCAATTTATTGAGCATGATAACGATGAGATCGAATTGCTCAATATTGAGGATGATGATGAATTCGAAGCAGTTTCCGATGCATTTGACGAATTAATGGATAATGAAGAATTCGATGAAATGTTTGAAGATGATGATGAATTAGAAGATGAAGAGAATGATTGATAGGTTGAATTTTTAAATAGGCAGGCCTGCATTTTTGATGTTATAAGCTACAAATGCAGAGCCTGTTTTTGGTATTATTTATCTTCCTTTATTTTGAGCAGCATATTTTGTATGCAAAATTCCAGATCCAGGGTTCGTTCTTTCTTAAGCCTTTCAAAGTAAATGACTAATTTACCCTTGGAATTCGATTTGATTTCCCCGAGACCATACGTCTTATGTTCAACCGCAGCCCCGGGTACCAGTTTGTCCCTGCTAAGCAAGAGTTCGCCGACGAATCTCGAACAGGCCAGCTCCTTATTATATCTTTCTTTTACGGAATAGATATGCAGATATTCTTTTGCACGCGTAACCGCTACGTAGAAAAGTCTCCGTTCCTCCTCCAAATCTGCTTCCAGCATGGCCTTATGATGAGGTGTAATCCCTTCGTTGGCATCTACGATAATTACCACCTGGTATTCCAGACCCTTAGAGCCATGCATGGTAACCAGGGCAACACAATCCTTATCCTTGTCCTTCCGGCTGTCCGCCTGCTGCTTTAACTCTTTCCGGTAACTGTCAATATGGCTGAACCAGTCCTCACAGGTCCTGAATTCCCTGGCCGCTTCCTGCAGTTCATTCAGGGTATCCATCAGCTCCTCTGTTTTAATCCTGCGGAATTCGGCATATTCCTTCAGATAGTCCTCGTATCCGATGCCCTTACGAATATAATTGATTGCCGCAAAAGGGCTCATATCTTTCATGAATTCCAGATCATATTCCCACTTGTCAATCCGGTCAAGCATCCATTCCTTGTCGCCGTAATATTCCCTAAGCCTTGTAAATTCCACCCTTGAGTCATCAAAACATTCCCTGCTGATATACCTTTTCGGCCGGTTGGCTGTCCGAAGGAATAAGGAACGCTCCCTGCTGCCCCCTGCCGTTTTAATATAAGCAATTATATCCGCTGCAATCCAATGGTCATAAAGATTCGGAATCAGATCCCTCATCTGGAACGGAACATTATACTCCATCAGTTTTTCTATCAGGGCACGGGGCTGGGTATTGGTGCGGAATAAAACTGCCGTCTCTGAAAATGGGATTCCCGCTTTATAATATTGGAGAATGTCGGCAACCACCATGCTGTTTTGTTCCTTTAAGCCCTGAAAGGTATTTATTACCACCTCATGCCCTTCCTCCTTCACGGCACGAATTTCCTTTGGAAATCTTTTGGTATTATTCTTAACCAGGTCGGCCGCACATGCTATGATCCTGGCGGTCGACCGATAATTCACATCCAGTACCACCTTGCTGCCTTGCGGGTAATCCTTGTCAAAATTCAGCATGATCTCAGGCTTTGCGCCCCGGAAACGGTAAATGGACTGGTCATCATCCCCGACGATAAAAAGATTATTCTCCGGTAGTGCGAGCAAACGGATAATATCATACTGTACCTTATTAATATCCTGGAACTCATCGATTAAGATATACTGAAATTTCTTCTGCCAGATCGCCAGTATATCCTCCCGCTCCGTTAAGAGCTCATAGCACATAACCAGCATATCGTCAAAATCAATTAGATTTGCCTTTCGCAGTTTAGCTTCATAGGCCTGATAGATTTGTTTAAATATCTCTTCCGAACAATTTATCGAATAGTAATGGTCGATATCCATGCGTTCGCCCTTAACCAGGCTGATTTCCGAACTGATTCCGGATATAAAATCCGATTCGTCCTCCATCTCAATTTCAAGCTGCCGGATGATATCCTTGAAATACTGGTTCTTCTGGTCATCCCGGATAATATTGGCGGAACCGTAATGGTAAGCATACTTTAAAATAGTAAAAAATATCGCGTGAAAGGTTCCGAAATTAACTCCCAAACACCTTCCGCCCGTCAGCCGGTGAAACCTCTCCTTCATCTCCTCTGCGGCTGCCTTAGTGAAGGTGATTACAAGGATATTATGCGGATTCACTCCGCAGCTTTCAATCAAATGTTCGGTTCTGCGGGTAATCACAAGGGTTTTCCCGGAACCGGGCCCAGCCAATACCAGCATAGGCCCTTTATTATGTTGTATCGCTTTTAATTGTGCTTCATTTACATTCATGGGCGTTTTACGAATTGCTTAGCTTGGCAATCGCCGTCTTAATCCTTCGAATACTTTCCTCTTTCCCTATAATGCTCATAATTTCATATGCACCGCCGGGAGTAGACTGCTTTCCGGATACCGCTGTTCGAAGCGGCCATAATCCCATGCCGTTCTTGATCCCTTTTTCACCGATATATCCCATTACCACAGCTTCAATTCCTGGAATCGAATAATCCTCAATCGCTTCCAGCCGAGGCAGCATTTCCGTAAGAACATTTAGGGATATCTCCTCATTCGTTTTCATCTTCTTATGCGTATACATAGAGTTGTCATACTCCGGCAGCTCTTCAAAGAAATCTATCATATCCCTGATGTCCGGGAAGGTTTCAATTCTTGTCTTAACCAGGTCCGCAATTTTACGCAAATCCAGCTCCTTACGGATTACTTCCTTTATATATGGAA
>JAEWSD010000009.1 GCA_023398615.1 Bacillota bacterium | reverse complement strand
GAACGATTAAATCTGATGTGTGGTAAATTTATGAGTACAGATAATTTTACATTATTTGTTCTTGACAAAAGAGTTTACAATGCTATAATAGGATTTACTTATATGGATAATACGGTGACGAGACGAGTAAGATACGGAATGATACAGAGAGAGATATGATTTGCTGAGAATATCTTATTTGGAAGTATCCGAAGACTACCTCCGAGCGGCCCTAATCCGGCCCGTTGATTACGTTATAATCAAAATAAAGAGGGAATGTTTTACATTCCAATCAGGGTGGAACCGCGAGCAATGATATGCCCGTCCCTTTCGAACTGCCGTAAACTGGCAGGGCGGAAGGAACGGGCTTTTTTATTGCATAGGAAAATTACTGGCAAAGCCGGCCGCGCTCGGCACGAGAGTTTCGCTTGGGAAACTCTTTCTTATGTAACAGAAAAGACCTTGTTACGATAATGTGGTAAACGGCAGAATGGCCGCAGTACCGCTTAAATTTCCGGAAATGTTAATAACTTATTTGTGCCGGTGGCGGCACGGAATGGAGAAGACGATGAAAATAACCTTAAAAGACGGAACTGTAAAAATGTATGATAATGCAATGTCAGTGATTGATATTGCAAAGGACATCAGTGAAGGACTTGCGAGAATGGCATGTGCAGGAGAGATTAACGGCAAAGTGGTTGACCTGCGTATGGTGGTTGAGGAGGATTGCAGTCTGAATATCCTGACCTTCCAGGATGAGGCCGGAAAGGCCGCCTATCGGCATACAACCTCCCATGTATTGGCGGAAGCCGTAAAACGCCTTTACCCGCATGCAAAGCTTGCAATCGGCCCGTCCATAGATACCGGTTTCTACTATGATTTCGACTGTGAGCCCTTTGACCGTACGGCTTTGGATGAGCTTGAGAAAGAGATGAAGAAGATTATCAAGGAAGGTGCTGCCCTGGAGAGGTTTACTTTGTCCAGGCAAGAAGCAATCAAATTCATGGAAGACAGGGAAGAGCCCTATAAGGTGGAGTTGATAAAGGATTTACCGGAAGATGCGGTGCTTTCCTTCTACCGTCAGGGTGAGTTCGTGGATCTGTGTGCCGGTCCTCATCTGATGAGCACAAAGGGCATTAAGGCCGTCAAACTGATATCCTCCTCCGGTGCTTATTGGAGAGGCAGCGAAAAGAATAAGATGTTGACCAGAATATACGGGACGGCATTTACTAAAAATGCGGATCTGGATGAATTCCTGGTACATCTGGAAGATATCAAAAAACGTGACCATAATAAATTAGGCCGTGAGATGGAGCTGTTCACAACCGTTGACGTCATTGGGCAGGGACTTCCTCTTATTATGCCGAAAGGAACCACAATCATACAGACGCTGCAGAGGTGGATTGAAGACGAGGAAGAGAAACGCGGTTATATGAGGACGAAAACACCGCTTATGGCGAAAAAAGATTTATATATCATTTCGGACCACTGGAATCATTATAAAGAGGGTATGTTTGTACTGGGAGATGAGAAGGATGAGGATGCGGAGGTTTTTGCGCTTCGCCCTATGACCTGCCCGTTCCAGTACTATGTATACAAGAGCAGCCAGAAGAGCTATCGTGATCTTCCGTGCCGTTACGGCGAGACCTCGACCCTATTCCGCAACGAAGATTCCGGCGAGATGCATGGATTGACCCGTGTCAGACAGTTTACCATTTCGGAAGGACACTTAATCGTAACACCCGAACAGATTGAGGACGAGTTCCGTGGCTGTGTGGATTTAATCATGTACTGCTTAAAGACGCTCGGCCTGGAAAATGATGTTACCTACCGTTTCTCGAAATGGGACCCGAATAACAAGGATAAGTATCTGGGCGATGCGGAGCAATGGGAGAAGACACAGGCTAAAGTAAGGGAAATTCTGGAGCATCTGGGAATCAGCTTCACGGAAGCGGAAGGCGAAGCCGCTTTCTATGGCCCTAAGCTGGATATCCAGACGAAAAACGTATACGGCAAGGAGGACACCATCATTACCGTCCAGCTCGATTTTGCTTTAGCGGACAGATTCGACATGTATTATATTGATCAGAACGGCGACAAGAAACGTCCGTTTATCATCCATAGAACGTCAATCGGCTGCTATGAGAGAACATTGGCGACTCTGATCGAGAAGTATGCCGGACTATTCCCTACATGGCTGTGTCCGGAGCAGGTAAGGGTGCTTCCGATTTCGGAAAAGTATCATGAGTATGCGGGAAAGGTTGCACAGGAATTAAAGGAGAACGGCATCCGGTGTTCCGTGGACGAGCGTGCCGAGAAGATCGGTTACAAGATTCGTGAAAGCAGGCTGGATCGGGTACCGTACATGCTGGTGGTAGGCCAGAAGGAAGAAGAGGAAGGACTGGTATCCGTACGAAGCCGTTATTTGGGTGATGAAGGACAGAAATCCCCGGAGGTTTTCATTAATGATATATGCAGGGAGATCCGGACAAAGGAAATCAGAAAAATTGAAACAGAACAATAGTCTCAGGCAGATATTCTGAGACTGCGGTTATTGAAAAGAGGCTGGTGCAAAGCTAATAATTTACCTACCTTTCAAGGAAAGGTTCGCAATCATTATGAGCTTTGCACCAGCTTCTTACTTTCTGGCCGATATAATAAAGGTCTTGGGGATGCCTTTATCGTAGGTATCGCAGGAACGGTTCGGTTCCTCTTCCAGGCTCTGGATGACAAGCCCGCTTCCTGCAATCCCGGTTATGATTTCACCAAGGTTCCATTGACGGAGTAATACTTTGTGCGTATGTTCCTCTCCGCCCAGGTATTTGGAATAGGATACTTCACTCTCTCGTAGCGAGGTATCAAAATAATCGCCGGTTACTTTATGCTTTCGGATCTTTGCCGTAGTTCCCCTTGAGGAGATAAGCTTTGTGGAAACCGGATGAAAATCACGGATTACGAAGATTCCGTCCTTCTTTAAAAGCTTATAAACGATATCCATAAAGGGCTTCAGATCGGTGAAGTAGTGAAGAATCCCCATTTCCGCGAATACAATATCATAGTCCCCTGTTATATGCTCCCGCGGTAATTTTAGAATGTCGGACAAAATATATTCGATTACCGTCCCAGCTTGCGCCGCAAGTTCCATAGCATACTGTTTATTACCTTCCGAGAAATCGACTACGGTAACCCTGGCGCCCAATAAGGCAAGGGATACTGCCTTCGTACCGTTTGAACCCATCAGGTTCATTATTTTTTTTCCTTCGACCTCTCCGAATTTATGATGCAGGGATGAAATTGTCTTAGCCGGGTCCTTTTGGATTTTAACGAAAGCATCCTGGGGGGTTCCGAACCGGTTTACCCATGCAAGATAGGTTTCATTATTCCAGGATTGCTGATTAACTTCCTGACAAACCGTACTATCCGGTGAATCGTTTTTTTCCTCTGTCGAATGATTCATGCTAGCGATACCTCAATTCATAGAATTTTCATTAATTGGACTTCATTCATACATTTTACAAAAAAGAGAATATCACAAAAGGGGCAAAATGAAAATACCCAGTCTCGTAACTGAGTGATAACGTGTATGTTGTAACGGAGGAAAAATCCTTGACAATTATCACGAAATTATTATATTATAAGATAGTTTTGTTATATTAAAATATGTAGATTGTAAATACTAACGGTTAGTAATATATGGTTTGGAGGATTTATTTTGAGTGATTATACTAAGGAAATACAGAAAAGGCGGACATTTGCAATTATATCCCATCCGGATGCCGGCAAGACGACCTTAACAGAAAAGCTTTTACTGTATGGCGGAGCAATTAACCTTGCAGGCTCCGTAAAGGGAAAAAAGACGGATAGACATGCCGTATCCGACTGGATGGAGATTGAGAAACAGCGTGGTATTTCGGTAACTTCGTCGGTCATGCAGTTTAACTATGAGGATTACTGTATTAATATATTAGATACACCGGGTCACCAGGACTTTTCGGAGGATACCTACCGTACCCTGATGGCTGCGGATTCCGCGGTCATGGTTATCGATGCCTCAAAGGGTGTCGAGAATCAGACCAAGAAGCTGTTTAAAGTATGTGTCATGCGTAACATTCCGATCTTTACCTTCATTAATAAGTTGGACCGGGAAGCAAAGGATACCTTTGAACTGCTGGATGATATAGAAACCGTGCTTGGCATCCGAACCTGTCCGATCAACTGGCCGATCGGTTCGGGCAAGAATTTCAAGGGTGTTTATGACAGGGATTCGAAACATATTACACGCTTTTTTGCCGCCAATAACGGTCAGAAGGAAATCGAGAACATCGAGGCGGAGCTTGGGGCCCCTGACCTGGATTCCCTTATCGGCAGGGTAAATCACGGAATTCTTTCGGAGGAAATAGAACTTCTGGATGGTGCCAGCAGTGATTTTGATTTGGAACTGGTTCAGCAGGGAAAGCTTACTCCGGTCTTCTTCGGCTCCGCTTTAACGAATTTCGGTGTGGAAACCTTTTTGAAGCATTTTTTGTCCATGACTTCCTCGCCGCTGCCGAGGAAATCCACGGAAGGCGTCATAGATCCGATAAGCAATGCTTTTTCGGCATTTGTATTTAAGATCCAGGCGAACATGAATAAGGCCCACCGGGATCGTATTGCATTTATGAGAATCTGTTCCGGCAGGTTCGAAGCCGGAATGGAAGTAAACCATATACAGGGCGGGAAGAAGCTTCGGTTATCCCAGCCTCAGCAGCTGATGGCGCAGGAAAGGAAAATCATTGAGGAAGCATATGCCGGAGATATTATCGGAGTATTTGACCCGGGGATATTCTCGATCGGGGATACCCTTTGCATGCCGGATCAGAAGTTTGCATATGAAGGGATTCCGACTTTTTCACCGGAGCATTTTGCGAAGGTACGTCAGGTGGATACGATGAAAAGAAAACAGTTCCTGAAGGGAATCTCCCAGATAGCTCAGGAAGGAGCCATCCAGATATTCCAGGAATTTAATACCGGCATGGAGGAAATCATTGTCGGTGTTGTGGGAGTCTTACAGTTTGATGTACTTAAGTTCAGGCTGGAAAGCGAATACGGTGTGGAAATCCGCATGGAGCCGCTGGCCTACGAACATATCCGCTGGATTGAGAATAAAGGAATAGATGTAGGAAAGTTAAGTGTAACCTCAGACACCAAGAAGGTAAAGGACCTGAAGGATAATCCACTGCTGCTTTTTGTTCACAGCTGGAGTATTCAGACGGTTCTGGACAGGAATCCGGGACTTCTGCTGTCGGAATTTGGAAGAGACTAATGGAGCTATCGGAAGAAAATACTTCCGTAAGTGCAGATAAAAGGAGGGACGATACCATGCCATATGTAGATTTGTCGCCGGAATCCCCAAACAGGGATTCTTCCGGAAGAAAAGTTAACATAATGATATTCACGGAAGGTACTGTCCTTTGCCACAAAGATCTGATCAATCTTCTGAAGTTCGCTACCTATATACCGATAGGTGGCTGCATCAATAAAATAGGTTCCTGGGAACGGCAGGGTGCGGAAATTATTTATTGTACCTCAAGAAGGTCGAAGGTCCAGGTTGCAGCTATTGCCGAGGTTTTAAAAAGGCATGGTTTCCCTGGAAGCAGGCTTTATTACAGGGGCAAGGGTGAGAGATATAAGCATGTCATTGAAGCGGTGATACCGGATATACTGATTGAAGATGACTGTAAAAGTATCGGCGGCATCCGTCAAATGTGTATTACCCATGTCAGGGCGGAGATAAAGGCCGGAATAAAGTCTGTCGTAGTTCCTGAATTCAAGGGCATCGATGATTTGCCGGGTTTGCTTTCAGATTTATAGTAGCCGTTTATTTACTTGTTGACTTTATGAATTACATATGTTATAATAATAAAGCTTGTGAATCATTTGTAAAGATTACGAGGATTCTACGGTGACAACAAAGCAGAGTATCCACTCTCACCTCAGCACGGTTGTGTGACTTTGGTTAATATTTCGTGATTATGGCCGGCCGGTCTTTGAAGGCAGGCTCTCCCTAGAGTAATTGACGGGAGAATGATCAGATTTGGAATGTGGATAGGCTTTGCTATCCATTTTTTTTATGCATACTAACACAATAATGTAAGATTCAAACCTATGGAGGTGCACTACTATTAGCGAATTAATGATTAATGAGCAAATTAGAGACAAAGAAATCCGTTTAATCGGAGAGGAAGGCGAACAGCTTGGCATAATGTCCTCGAAGGATGCTATGAAGCTTGCGAAGGATGCAAATCTTGATCTGGTAAAAATTGCTCCGACCGCAAAGCCACCGGTATGTAAGATTATCGATTACGGCAAGTACAGATATGAACTGGCGAGGAAGGAAAAGGAAGCTAAGAAGAAACAAAAAGTTACCGAAGTAAAAGAAATCCGCCTGTCGCCAAACATTGATGATAATGATCTGAATACCAAGGCAAGCCAGGCAAGAAAATTTATCATGAAAGGTGATAAGGTTAAGGTAGCCCTTCGTTTCCGTGGCAGAGAGATGGCTCATATGTCATCCAATAAACAGATTTTAGATGAATTTTTTGCAAAGCTTGAGGATGTTGCAACCGTTGAGAAACCGGCAAAATTGGAAGGCAGAAGCATGATTATGTTTTTGACCGAGAAGCGTTAATAACATTTTACAAAATCATTTGTAAGGTGTCATAATAATAAAAATAAGACAATTGGACAACCTTGCGGGAATGGCCGTTATGGAAAATTTAATTGCATCATAATTTAAGGAGGAAATATCATGCCTAAGATTAAAACAAGCAGATCAGCAGCAAAGCGTTTCAAGAAAACAGGTACAGGACAGTTAAAAAGAATGAAAGCTTATAAATCTCATATTTTAACAAAGAAATCGACAAAGAGAAAAAGAAATCTTAGAAAAGCTACCTTATTGGATCATACTAAAGTTAAGAATATGAAGAAAATTATGCCGTACCTGTAGGATACCGGCAAAAAGGAGGGAAATAGAACATGGCAAGAGTTAAAGGCGGATTGAACGCGAAGAAAAGACATAATAAAGTATTAAAGCTGGCGAAAGGATACAGAGGAGCCAGATCAAAACAATATAGAGTTGCAAAACAATCTGTAATGAGAGCATTAACATCTTCCTTTGCAGGCAGAAAACAGAGAAAGAGACAGTTCAGACAATTGTGGATTGCAAGAATCAATGCTGCGGCCAGAATGAACGGAATATCTTACAGTAAGCTTATGTACGGTTTAAAGGTTGCAGGTGTAGAGGTTAACAGAAAGATGTTATCCGACCTGGCTATTAATGATCCCACGGGCTTCACTACTTTGGCCGAGCTTGCAAAATCAAAAATTGCTTAAAATCTAATAAATATCCCGGCCTTAATTGGCCGGGACTTTTGTTTGCTTTACCGGATGACGCAATATGGTATTCATCTTGAGCGGATTGACTTTTCTGGCATCGTTCATATAGATTTCATGATGTCTGCGGATCTTCCCGTCTGCCTGAACATCGGAGATAGCATTTAAAAGATTATTTTCCGCTATAAAAGCATCGATGACGACGGTGGTTTTCCACTCGTCGTCGAAAGGCCCGACATGCATCATTTGTACGCAAAGACCTTCGGAAAAAGCCTCCAGCCTGGCTTTGGACGTATCAAGCAGGGGCTTTTTTACGGCAACTTCTCCGAGGGCCCAGTCAAATATCTCCGGTGTAACGAATTCCGGCTGGCGTATCATGGAAGTCCAGCAATATTTATCCTTCTCGGTAAAATTCATGCTGGAATCATCATTCAGCCACCAGAGCCCTTCCAACGGAGACATGACATATTCAAAATAGCCGTCAGGGCGATTACCCATCTTACTCATTTTAATTGTCCATGATAACGCATATAATACTTTAACTGCCTTTTGATATTCACCATCCGGTATGTTCGGATTCCCCTTTCCGTCAATCATAATGAAATTCATTTCAGGCACATCAATAATATTCGGCTTTCCTTTCGGAAAACATAAATCCTTATATTCCTTCTTATAATCCCTTTTGTAATTGGTATCCATATTTGTTCACCTTTCCTTCTTCGCGGACAGCTATCTTTCTGTGTTTGTAAATTCATGATTAGTTGGTAATTATATTATAAACCATCCACCGCACGGTAAAGTCAAGGACTTTCGCTTTGCTTCACTCACAAAAAACGCCTCGTGGTACCATAGGCGGAACTGTTACTATGCCGCTTCAATGGAAGTCGAAAACATTGAATTTTACAATACTTTATGCTATAATAGGGAGAAATTGTAACAGTTCAGCCTATGGTACCGCGAGGTGTTTTTTGTGAGTGATGCGAAGTTGCTATGAAGCCGTAAGGCTGAATAGTAACGAAATTGTTAGAGAGGACAGATTGAATGAATAGTCAAGTATTCTTAGTAAATTTAATGAAAAAAATTGAATTTCCGGAGGAAGCCGAAGGAGTATTTCTTGAATTATATCAGCGTATAGTAAAAGATTCCGCATTTACGGAACGTATGAAGGAACTCGTACATTTATTTATGGAAAAGGAATATGGGAAAGCGTTTGAAGATACCGATAGGTTAGCGGAGGATATGGGCATACATGAATATACCATGTCAATGCTGCTTTTACTCCTGTGTACGGAACCGTTATACGGGCATTATCAGGGGAAAGGGCTGCCGGAGCAGCTTTTCCTGGATACTATGAAAGATCTTACCTATAAGCTTAACGAATGTAAGCAAGTCTATGATATTTGGGGGAATTTTGTAAGGAGCTGGTATCCCGGCTTCTATGAGATGACCCGCTTTGCTCTTGGACGTATGCAATATGAATATGAGGAATTCAAGCTGGAAGAGTTTAAGAAAGGCGGGATTACGGTACGGAAAGGAGACAGGGTCATTAACATGCATATTCCGTCCTGCGGAGCGTTTACCTGGGATATACGGCTGGATTCCTACCGGAAGGCTTATGAATTCTATAAGGGAGACTTTAATGGAAAGCCGATACCGATGGTATGTGATTCCTGGCTGCTATATCCGGGCCACAGGGAATTTCTGCCCGAACGACTGAATATCCGGGGATTCATGAACGACTTCTCCTATATTGAAGGCTTTACCAGGGAAAGCTTTGAAGATGCATGGCGGGTATTCGGCAGCGATTTTAAGAAGGCCCCGGAGGATTTATCCCGGGAAACTTCCTTGCAGAGGGCATACGCGGAGCATCTGGAAAAAGGGGGGAAAACCGGAACCGGATACGGAATATTTTTATTTGACGGAGAGAAAATTATATGATGAGAAAAAATGCAATGTTCTGGAAGCAAGTGATGAGGAAAACGGTGAAAAACAAGGCAGTTTGGAGACTGCTGGCTATCATTATCTTAGCGACCTTTATACCGTTTCCGGCAAAGGCGGCTGCAAAAGAAAGCAGATATCTGGTACTTGTGCAAAACCGTGATCACAGCTGGACCGCTTATGAGAATCTGACGGAGGAATCGCCGCAGGGAAATATTATGGTAAAAGCAAAATCTATTTCCGAAGCCATAGGGTTTTCCTATAAGATAAATAAGGATGCCAGTTTTACCATACAAAAAAGCCAGTTTCGCAAAAATACATATGTTAAGAATAATACGACTTATTCCTTTCAATGCAGCAGTTCGGCCTCCATCGGCAGGATAACCGTATACCCGCCGTACAGCAGTGTTAAGAATAAAAGCAATCTATGCCATTTCAAGTCACTGAGCACATTACTGCACTGTAAATACTATTCGGCATCCATTGCAAATGATTACAAAAAGGCAGGCTACAAAGGAATTTTATGTTACAGTAATTACGATGCAATCGCGGATGTACCCGCACTTAAGGATGTAACAGATTCCAGCGGGAACAAATTCTTTACGGATACCGAACCGGACGAAAACAGCGGTGATGATGCAAACAACACGGACATATCGGATTATTCGGACAACAAGTTAATTATCGTGGGTGATTCCAGAACAAATAATATGAGTAAATGGGTGTTAACGAATGTAAATACCGAGTTTATCTGTAAAGAGGGACAAGGCTATGATTGGTTCTGCAAAACTGCCGTGGGAGAAGTAAACAGTATCAAAAAGCCGGGAGATACCATCCTGATCTGGTTGGGTGTGAATGATTATAATTCGGATAAATTAGGCGGTAACCCCTGGATATATTATTCGGATAAAATTAACAGCCTGGCCGCCGGTAAGTGGAAAGACTGCAAGGTATATGTTGCGGAGGTGGGTTATGTTGATGCCAACTTAATCCAAGCGTATTAT
Organism: Bacillota bacterium; assembly: GCA_023398615.1. Taxonomy (GTDB): domain Bacteria; phylum Bacillota; class Clostridia; order Lachnospirales; family Lachnospiraceae; genus Anaerocolumna. Next base: position 1,925 of record JAEWSD010000009.1, on the reverse strand, counting down.
GGAAAGAAGCTGAAATCGAATGTGACTCAACTGAGTACCGGATATAAAATAAAAGGGATTAAGGAGTTCAATTATAACTTGAAGGAAGGTTTAAATGATGGTGTAACGTGGATTCCTACCAACACTGTAATCGGAATTAAAGGGAATGACAAGGCAGCTACCTCTAAGAATTTATGGGTCACCAAAATAGACGGCAAGAAGGACGGACTGCATTACGGTAGAGAAATCACCAGAAAAATTTATCAATACTTTGTTGAAAAAACGATGCTTCCTAAATAGCATATCAGTGTATTAGTGTGATATACATAAAAGAAGGGTTCCGGAGTGAAAGCAAATTCCGGAGCCCTAAGAAAAAGTTTTGGTTAAGAACCTTCCGGCTCATTGTAAGCATACCAATCTGATTCCGGCAGCCCCAACTCTCGTAAGATACCATTGAGATAACCGATATTATACATGATATGCCTTATTTGTCCGAGAATCACATCCGTATAAGTATACCGGGGGTCATTATTATAAACCGAAATGTTCAGCATTTCATCATTGAGGCTATTAAATATCCGAGTGGTTTTTGCTTGAATTGCGTCAAGATATGCCGTCATTTTTTCTTTTGAAATAAACAATCCCTCATAACTGTCTGCATACAAGTCGGTAGTATAAGCATTATCAAAAATCATGGTATGCCATTCACTGTCATCATATCTTTCACGCATCCAGAAATCAATAAAATACACATAGTGAAAAACCTGCTGCCAAAAAGGAACTTCATTGTAAGATGCAGCCCAGACTTCTTCCGGACAAATCCCGACAAGCACACTTGCCATGTGAAATGTGGAATCAAATTGATTTCGCAGAGCCTCTGTAACCGTTCTTCTCATGCATAACCTCCTCACGAACATATTTTTTTCATTATATCATGAACATAAAGCATGTTCATGATCTTGTTGCTCCAATCGGAATTGTAATTCCTCACCCGATGATTAAAATGAATAGTCCAAACAGCTCCGTTAAAAAACCAATGAAACGACCGATTTTCGTAGTCTTTTCATATCCATAACGCTTGTATGACTCTGGCGTACAAAAAGGAAAAAGAATAAGAGTAATACCTAAAAGCAGTATTCCGCCGCCGGCTAAATATTTTTTATCAAATGGTGTACTCAGGAAAGCGCATAATAACAACATTGCTGAAGAAATAACTATGCCCAGTATAAACCATTTCATATTCTTTTTAATTTTTTGCAAGGCTATTTCATGTAATTGTTGACACTTGGGAGAGCAATATTTTTCTGATAAGAATTTATCATGATAAAATTTAGCCGGCTTTCCGCAAAAACTGCAGATTTCGTTCCCTTCGATTACATAAGTGTTGGAAGGGTTTACGGTGGTCATATCTTCGACCGGAATATTGAATATTTGTGATAATTTTATCAGGTGTTTCGTATCCGGGAGTGCTTTGCCGGATTCCCATTTTGCAACAGCCTGGCGGCTAACTTCCAACAGTTCTGCGAGTTTTTCTTGTGAGATATTCATCTCGGTTCTCAATTCTTTTATCTTCTCATTCATTTCCATATGACCACCTCCATATCAGTATAATACCCGGAATACCAGAACATTTCTAGCAACTATCCCCGTAACTATTGGTTGCAATATTAAATAGTGCCTTTTTTAATGTATAGCCGTTGAACGATTCCGCAAAAAAGAGAATAGCAAAATAGGAGTAGCTCAATTACTACTCCTATCTATCGTCATAAACATTCGACAGATGCAGTCGACGGGACTTGAACCCGTACGAGCGCAATGCTCACTAGATCCTTAGTCTAGCGCGTATGCCAATTCCGCCACGACTGCAAAAAATTATTTAATCAGACAATCAAAATACTAATGTATTAGATATTTTGCTGATTTATTCGCAAGACCATGTCCAGCGA
>JAEWSD010000275.1 GCA_023398615.1 Bacillota bacterium | reverse complement strand
GGCTATGATATATACGGTTATGCTGAGAAATATGGGATAAGGTATACGGAAGAGTTCTGGAAGAAGGATGGATTTATCATTGTTAATTTCGATATCGTAACCGTCGACAGCACCGGCAAGGAGCATTTAAGCTATATCAACGCTTCAAATTACCTGGAGCGTGGGAACAACAGCATGTGGGTAATGGAAGGGGCACCGCTAAGCAAAACCGACTATAAAGATGTAACGTTTCATTTTAAGGCCGGTGATTTTATCATATACAATACGGATAAGAGTATACATGATGATTACTCTGCCGGAGGAATCTACTGATGGTTTTGGGGTCGTAAAAGAGCATCGGTGCAGCCTGTAAATTCCAGAAGGACCACATAAAAATCCCCCTGCAGATACATATTTGATGGAAATAATAATATGCATTGGCAGGGGGGTAAAAGTATCCTTTATTCTTCTTTATCGGTTGCGGGTTCCGGCAGCACGACAATGTGTACCTTGCAGATATGATTCTTTTCCACAGCATCTACCGTATAGATTACATTGTTCTCGGTAACGGTTTCACCTTCCTCGGGCAGGTGATTAAGAAGATAAATAATATGGCCGGCAACGGAGTCATAATCATCCGATTCCAGATCCAGGCCGATTGCTTCATTTATTTCATCCAGCTTGGCATTTCCGTCAGCAATATATTCATTTTCGGCCACACATTGAATGGAGTCTTCTTCATCGTCATCATATTCGTCACGAATTTCGCCCACAATCTCCTCTACCAGGTCTTCCAGGGTAATGAGCCCGGCAGTCGCGCCGTATTCATCCAGAACAATGGCAAGCGGAATGGAATCTTTCCGCATTTCTTTTAACAGGTCGGAGGTCTTCTTATATTCATAAGTGAAATAGGGCTCCCTCATGATTTTTCTGATATTGAAATCTTCCTTAGATTCGTTATAAAAAAATAAATCCTTTAAGTTAACGATACCGATCACATTGTCTCTTGTTTCACTGTAAACCGGCATGCGGGTATATTTATCAATGGAAAACGTCTCCACTAAAGCATCATAGGATAATGAAACTTCGGCAAATGCCATATCCACTCTTGGAACCATAACATCTTTAGCCAGAGAATCGCCAAAATCAACAACATTTGTAATCATTCGGCGTTCATCACTTTCAATGACTCCCTCTTCATGGCTGACATCAACGATGCTCCGGAGTTCATCCTCCGTAATTGTGGAAGATTTTGCACGAGGATTAATATGAAAGATCAAAAGAATTCCAAGAGAAATTTTATTAATGATAAATATGACAGGGGTCATTAACTTTGTCAATATATAAATGATCCTGCCGTATTTCATGGATAACTTCTCTGAATATATGGTTGCTAAAGTTTTTGGTGTAATTTCACCAAAGATTAATATTAATACGGTCAAAATAGCGGTAGCTGCACCGGCAGCGATACTTCCAAAATGATGTATTGCGAGAGCAGTGGCAATTGAAGAGGCAGACAGATTGACAATATTGTTGCCAATCAGTATCGCACTAAGCATTTTCTCCGGATTCTCTATCAGCTGATTCACTGTCTGAGCTTCCTTAATATCATCCTCCGCAAGGCTCCGGATCCGAAGCTTGTTTACCGTTGTGAGGGCGGTTTCTGCTGATGAGAAAAAAGCGGATAGTAGCAATAGTATACCTAATATTATCAGTTGCGTGACTTCACTCGAGTCCAAAATATCATCTCCCAATTCATTACGGCGGCAAGAATAAGCATGCCAAATTAAATAGTAAATATTGTAATTTTAATACAATTACTCTAATTGTACATGGTGTATTATAAAATGTCAAGAAAATCAGAACGACACAGCTGACATAAGAATAAGAATAAGTAAAGGTTACGGTTCAGCCGTAAGGCTGAATAGTAATTAAGTAAAATTTAGTGGTGATTTTTCCGCGGGTTGGTGCTACAATAACAAGTAGATCAGGCAAAAGATTTTCTATTGTACAGGCAATCTAATCTTAACATGATTTTAAAAATTAATTTCTTTGTAAAGTCGTTAATTTACACTTGTAAAATTGCTACAGCAATAGTAAAATACTTATTGGAAGCGTCTATCTATGACGGAAAAAGTCGATAAAGCCAATATTACGCATATTTGATACACAAATTACATTACTCATATGAACGGGGGACACCATGAGAAAGAAGTCGCATATTTCCTTGGCAAGTTATTTAATGAACAATATACAGACCGAGGAATTGTCTAATCACAAAAAAGCTTTCTACTTGGGAAGTATTTTACCGGATTGCGTACCGTCTTTTATAACAAGAAAGCATTGTATCGAAGATACCTTTGAAATACTCAGAGATGAAATAGTAAAGATTACGGATGATTATGATGTGGATAGAGGGATTACGGGTTATTATTGCAGGCATCTCGGGGTAATTACCCACTATATTGCCGATTATTTTACCTTTCCCCACAACGAGGCTTTTAACGGAAGTTTAAGGGAACATTGCAGCTATGAGAAAAACCTGATACATGCTTTAAAAAATTATGTTGAGAGTAATGATATCAGGGATAACCGTTTACAAAACGATGCCTTTTATACGGTAGATGAAATCTGCGATTTTATTAAAAAGATGCATCAGGAATACCAAAGAGCGATGAAACTGATCAAAATAGACTGCATGTACATTGTTGAACTATGTTATAAAGTCGTAGAAGCAATTTTACAGATATTCCGCCTTGCGTTTTCCGATCTAAGGCTGAAGGAATCAAATGCACTCATATAGGATAAGGACAAAAACGGGCCGCTGCATAAGCCATACGCTTTAGCAGCAGCCCTGTTTATTTTACCCCGTAGGGTAGAAATGCAAACTATATTACATATCATCATCACTGCGGTCGATCTGCATTATCTGTCTCTTGCGGGCAAATTCATCATTATCCAGATATTCGTCGTAAGTCGTTATCTTATCAATTAATCCGTTTGGAGTGATCTCCATGATCCGACTTGCGATGGTCTGGACGAACTGATGATCCTGTGATACGAACAAAAGTACGCCGGGGAACTTAATCAGTCCGTTATTAAGAGCCGTGATGGATTCCATATCCAGATGGTTGGTAGGCTCATCCATAATCAGGACATTGGCTCCCAGGATCATCATCTTGGAGAGCATTACCCTTACCTTTTCACCGCCGGAGAGAACTTTGACTTTCTTGATACCTTCTTCACCTGCAAACAGCATTCTGCCGAGAAAGCCGCGTACATAGGTAGGGTCCTTTTCCGGTGAATACGGCATTAGCCAGTCGACGATCGTGTCGTCACTGTCGAAATACTTCGTATTATCCTTTGGAAAATAGGAGTTCGTTGTGGTTATTCCCCACTTGTAATTGCCTTCGTCCGGTTCTATCTCACCGGCAAGTATGCGGAACAGTGTAGTCGAGGCCAGGGTATTCGGTCCTACGAAAGCAACCTTGTCGTCATGGTTCACCGTAAAGGAAATATCATCGAGAATCTTTACCCCGTCTATTGTTTTTGATAGATTAGTAACGGTCAGGACTTCATTTCCGATTTCCCTGTTTGGTCTGAAATCAATATAAGGATATTTCCTGCTGGATGGACGGATATCATCAAGCTCAATCTTTTCCAGGGCTCTTTTACGTGATGTAGCCTGCTTTGATTTGGAAGCGTTGGCACTGAACCGTTGGATAAATTCCTGCAATTCCTTAATCTTTTCTTCCTTTTTCTTGTTTGCTTCCTTCATCTGCTTAATCATCAGCTGACTGGATTCATACCAGAAATCATAGTTTCCGGCGTATAACTGAATCTTCGCATAATCGATATCCGCAGTATGGGTACATACCTTATTTAAGAAATACCTGTCATGGGATACTGCGATAACGGTATTGTCAAAATTAATTAAAAATTCTTCCAGCCAGCGTATTGCCTCCAGGTCCAGATGGTTAGTGGGCTCATCCAGAAGAAGGATATCGGGGTTGCCGAACAGTGCCTGTGCCAGCAATACCTTTACCTTTTCATTGCCGTTTAACTCGCCCATAAGCTTACTGTGCAATTCCGTATCAACACCAAGTCCGTTTAACAATGTAGCGGCATCGGATTCCGCTTCCCAGCCGTTTAATGTCGCAAATTCCGCTTCCAGTTCACTGGCTTTGATTCCGTCTGCTTCCGTAAAGTCCTCTTTGGCATAGATTGCATCTTTTTCCTTCATAATATCATATAAACGCTGATTTCCCATGATTACGGTACTCAAAACGTTAAATCCGTCATATTTAAAATGATCCTGCTGCAGGAAGGAGAGTCTCTGCCCGGGAGTGACGATCACATCGCCGTTGGTAGGCTCCAGTTGGCCGGATAGAATCTTCAGGAAGGTGGACTTGCCGGCTCCGTTGGCTCCGATTAAACCGTAGCAGTTTCCTTCCGTGAATTTAATATTTACATCTTCAAATAAGGCTCTTTTCCCAAGCCTTAAAGTTACATTACTTGCCTGAATCATATAGTACCTCTCTGTTTTTATGTCAATTGATGCCCATATCTATTGTATCGTATAATTCATATTTTGCAAGCTATATTTTGTAAGAAAATAATTCAGTGATTGAGTTTGATTGACTTTTAATGGTATCTCGGATAAAATGAAGTTATCAATTTTGACTGTATGAAGGTAGAACGGAAAGGAAAATGCATTGCTATGAATCGAATCCGGAGAATGGCGTTAAGAGCACTGTCCAATTCTACTTTAGATGTAAAGAAATATTACAGACAGCACCGCAGGGTAATCATAGCGGCCCATCCGTATATCAGGCCGTTATATAATCTGCTGGACCACAGGATTATCAATGACGGCAGGGAGATTCCGGTGCGTATATTCCGGCCGAAAAGAAAGAAGGATTCAAAGGTATTGATATTTTTCCACGGCGGAGGATGGGTTGTCGGGAATATAGACAGCTACAGCAGGATCTGTGCCAACATGGCAAATCAGACCGGCCGGATCGTGGTGTCGGTGGATTACCGGCTTGCACCGGAGCATCCGTTCCCGGCGGGAGCGGAGGATTGCTACTATGTGGTACAGCAGTTATTTCTGGACAGTACCCTGTTACGGATAAAGCCGGAAGAGATAATATTGGCCGGAGACAGTGCCGGCGGAAACCTTGCGGCTGTAGTTTCATTGATGGCAAGAGACCGGGGCGGTTTCCTTCCGGTTAAACAGATTTTAATTTACCCGGCTACCTATAACGATCACGGTGAGAGTTCGCCTTTCCCGTCGGTCAGGGAGAATGGCACGGATTATATCCTTACCTCGAAACGGATACGCGATTACATGGAATTGTACGTTAACAGGAAGGAAGATTTGTATAATCCGTATGTGGCACCCCTTCTTGCCGGGGATTTAAGCAGACAGCCGCGGACATTAATTATTACCGCGGAATATGATCCGCTTCGTGACGAGGCGGAAGCATACGGACAGCGGCTCAGGGAGTTCGGTAATAGTGTGGAGATCAGGCGCATGAGAGATGCGCTTCACGGTTTCCTGTCTCTGCCAAAGCGCTCCGCCGTAATTGTAAAATGCTATGAATACATGAATAAATTTATTGACAGCTAGTACGAAGCAGCCGACGGAATTATCCGAGATGTCGGGCAGTCAGTGTACCAGCCGTATAAAAGGGTTAAGATGAGACATAGAAAAAGTGTTGAATGGACAAGGCTGGACAATGCGGCTAAGATATTTCCGCCGACCAGTAACGAGAAAGATACGAAAGTATTCCGGTTCTCCTGTGAATTATTTGAAAGTGTGGAAAGAGATATCCTGCAGCAGGCATTGGATGAGGCAATTGAGGCTTTTCCGATGTATAAATCCGTTTTAAGAAAGGGCCTGTTCTGGTATTATTTTGAGACCGGCAATATCCGCCCGGCAGTCCGGGAGGAATCCGAGCCGGTATGCGGCAGGATCTACAACCAGGACCGAAGAGGCCTTTTGTTCCGGGTATTTTATTACAGGAACCGGATCAATCTGGAGATTTTCCATGCGCTTTCGGACGGAACCGGTGCGCTTATGTTTATGAAGACCATAATTTATTATTATCTGGCGAAAAAGCATAAGGAACTTTTTGATGGAAAAATACCGCGGCTGGAATATGATGCGTCGATCAGCCAGAAGATGGATGACAGTTTTTTAAAACACTATACGGGAGTAAAACATCCGGGAATTATTAAACATCCTAAAGCTTATCGCATCAGGGGAACACGCAGAGACGAATACCGCATGCAGGTGATAGAAGGCACCATGTCCGTAAAAGCCGTATTGGATGCGGCTCACAGGCACGATGCCACGATGACCGTTTACTTAACTGCGTTATTTATGTATTCCATATATAAGGGGATGACGGAGCGCGGGAAAAAACATCCTGTAGTTTTATCCGTACCGGTTAATTTGAGGCAATTTTTTGAATCGGAGACTGCCAGAAACTTTTTTGGGACTATTAATGTGGAATACCATTTCGGTAAAAACAGTACGGAATTCCGGGATGTTATACAAAGTGTAGGCGAAAGCTTCCGGAAGGAACTGACGGAGGAGCGTTTGAAAGACCATATGAACCGTCTTGCGGCATTGGAACACAACATGTTTGCAAGAGTTGTGCCGCTGGTTTTAAAAGATTTTACCCTTAGGATAGCGGACAGGATAAATGACAGGGGAATAACCGCCGCATTGTCTAATATCGGGAAAATCTCCGTGGCTCCGGAGCTTAATAGTTATCTCAGGCAGTTTGCGGTTTTCACCAGTGCAAGAAGGCCTCATATATGCATTTGCTCCTATGAGGACAATCTGGTGGTGAGTTTTACCTCACCGTTTACGGATACGGATATCCAGAAAACATTTTTTCAGACACTGACCCAGCAGGGGATTGAAGTAGTAATTGCCGCAAATCTGTAATAAAAAGGTGTATCGAAATGAGTCTTAAGTCTTTATAATCTGCCGGTATTCGTTTGCAGGCAAGCTGAACAGGCAGGGAAGGGGTTAATATGCAGCATTGTGAACATTGTAAGGTTGATATCCGGGGTGAACGCAGATACTGTCCCTTGTGTCAGAACCCATTATCCGGCACAGGCAGCAGGGAAGAGGAGGTATTCCCTTTCATTCCGGAAAGCTACCAGTATAATCTGGTACTCCGGTTAATGCTGTTTATATCGATCAGTACAGTTGTAGTCAGCATTGCAATGAATGCGATGTTCCCGGTTGATATTAACTGGTCGGTGTTTGTGATTGCAGGCATCCTGTGCATGTGGATCAGTCTGGCAATCGTAATCCGAAAAAGATATAACATTCCTAAGACAATCACCTGGCAGGTAGCGCTCATATCCGTATTGGCCGTAATCTGGGACTGGCGTATCGGCTGGAAGGGATGGTCTCTGGATTATGTAATACCAATTGCCTGTGTGGCGGCGATGGTTGTTATGGCTGTAACGGCAAAGATCATGCGCCTTGCCGTCAGAAACTTTATTATATATTTCCTTTTGGATGCGGTATTCGGCATCATACCCGTAATATTTGTGAAGCTTGATTTGCTTAGCGTAAAGTATCCTTCCGTTATTTGTGTAACGGTAAGCGTGATCTCGATAGCTGCTCTCGTTTTATTTGAAGGCGAAAACATGAGGGATGAATTGAATAAAAAAATGCATATTTAATAATAGGGGGGTTAAAGGTGGCAAAAAGAGCAGAGGGTGTTTTCGAGATTATGCAGGGTGTACCGATTCCTTTGGGAGTAAGCTTTTCTGACGGCTGGTTTAACTTTGCCGTTAACGTGCGGAACGGGAACGAATGCAGGTTGAACCTTTACAGCAGAATGAACGGTGAAAAAGTAAGCAGTATACCGTTGACCGGGAAGGACAGGACCGGTGATGTGTTTGCGGTCAGGGTAAAGCTTGACAATCCGGAGGATTATGAATATATGTATCAGGTGAAAGAAAGGGAATTCCCGGATCCCTATGCTAAAGTACTATTTGGAAGAAGGTATTACGGAAAGAGATTGTCCAGGGAGGAAAAGCTTCATATTCGCGGCGGATTTGCGCCTTCCGGCTTTGAATGGACGGAGGAAAAGGAGGCGGGTGTACGCTGTCCTTTGCCTTATTCCCAGCTAATTATATATAAGCTGAACGTCAGGGGATTTACGATGCATTCCTCTTCCCAGGTAAAGGATAAGGGAACTTTTTCCGGCGTCGTGCAAAAGATCGGTTACCTTAAGGAGCTTGGCATCAACTGTGTTCAGCTCATGCCGATCTATGAGTATAATGAAATAATGGAATCCGGAGGAATGGCTTTTAACTTTAAGGTTAACTATTGGGGCTATAGCGGTGATAATTATTATTTTGCACCGAAGGCTTCCTATACCTCGGACCCGGAGGATGCGGTACGGGAATTAAAATTTATGGTAGATTCCTTACATAGGAACGGGATAGAAGTTATTATGGAGATGAACTTTACCCCAGGTACGGAGCATGGATTAATTCAGGATTGTTTAAGGCACTGGTCATTGGAATACCATATTGACGGTTTTACGCTGAACTGCGAAGCGATACCGGCCGCCTTGCTTGCTTTGGACCCGATTCTTGGCAGGACAAAGCTGCTGTCGGAAGGCTGGAACAGTAATCAGATTTATACGAAGGATTTTGAACCGGGATTTATTAAGCTGGCCGAATATAACAACGGCTTTTCCACAGATGTGAAGAGGTTTTTGAAAGCGGACGAGGAACAGGTGAAAGCATTTGCTTTCCGGATAAGCCGTCTTCCGGATAAAACCGGTGTGGTTAACTATATAACAAACCATGACGGCTTTACCTTGATGGACTTATATTCCTATGACCAGAAGCATAATGAAGCAAACGGCGAGAATAACCATGACGGAGCGGATTATAATTACAGCTGGAATTGCGGGGAAGAAGGCATTACGAAAAAAAAGAAGGTAAATGAGCTAAGAAGGAAGCAGATCAGGAATGCTTTCATGGTATTGCTGTTTAGCCAGGGGACGCCGCTTATTCTGGCAGGTGATGAATTCGGGAATTCACAGCAGGGTAATAATAATGCATACTGCCAGGATAATGAGATAACCTGGCTTAATTGGGACCTCTTAAAACAAAACGAAGATATCTGTTCCTATGTTAAGCAGATGATCGCTATCCGCAAGGAGCATCCGATACTGCATATGGATTTCCCTTTAAGGAACATGGATTATATATCCTGCGGTTTCCCTGATATCTCCTTTCACGGTGTGAAGGCCTGGTATCCGGATTATTCCCATTACAGCAGGATACTTGGCGTTATGCTGTCGGGCAGATATGCCAGGATAAACAGGAAAGAAAATGACAGGACCTTTTATCTTGCATTTAATATGCACTGGGAGAAGCATGAGTTTGATCTGCCGAAATTGCCGGATAATATGCAGTGGCATGTACTGGCGGACACGACAGAGGATAGGATCAGAAATGAATTGAAACCAATCGCCAATCAGAAACAATACCTGGTAAACTCGAGATCAGCGGTAGTTTTTGTCGGCAAATAATCCGGGAGGGGAATAATTTTGAGCACTTTTACACTTAAATTGCTTGCAATGGCAATTATGCTTGTTGATCATATCGGAGCGATATTGATACCAGGTAATACGGACGCATATTTGCTCTGCCGGTCAATAGGCAGGCTGGCATTTCCGATATTCTGTTTTTTGCTGGTGGAAGGCTTTTACCATACAAGTGATGTAAAGAAATACATGAAAAGGCTGGCTGCTTTTGCCTTAATATCCGAGCTCCCGTTTGACCTGGCATTCTCAAACAGGTATGTTTCCTGGAGCTTCTTAAGACAACAGAACGTATTTTTTACCCTTTTAATCGGACTTGCTGTTATCTATATGATGAGTAAGATAGAAAAGAGATATGCAAACAGGACGGTCATAATCGGACTATTGCAGGGAGCCGCGGTAATCTCAGGGTCTGCTGCCGCAATCCTTCTGGTTACCGATTATTCTTATATGGGAATACTTTTAATTGTAGCTCTTTATATTTTCAGGGGAAATAAAGTTTTACTTACCTTATCCTTATTCTTTGTAACAAATTTTACAGGCTTACCGTTGGAAGGGCTTGCTTCCCTGTCCGTGGTATTCTTACTTAATTATAATGGAAAGAAGGGACGGCAGGGCAATAAATATTTCTATTACGTTTTCTATCCTGCCCATATCCTTTGCCTTTATCTGATAAGCCTGCTGCCTGTATTCTGATGAATGGAAATGGGGCTGTGCAAGATGAAGCAAAGCTTCATCTGCGCCAGCCCCGTAAATGGAAGGAAAGAGTTAATCTTTTATCTGACGATTTTCTACGATCTGGTCATATAGATCCAGTTCGCAGTATTCGTCCTCATCAAAATGCCTGCAGCTGATACAAGATACCTCTTGATTATCACCGGCTGAGTTGCTGAATGAGTCATTTACCGGATCGAACCCGCTGCAGTGTTCCGCAACCTCCTGATATACTTTATTGCTTGCTCTCATTATTAATCTCCTTTCCTGTGAATATCGTCGTAACTATCATTATAATTACTGCGGTTTGAGCTAAGAAAACTGTCATTCAGATCATCGATAACGAAAGAATTTCTCTCGGGGAAATAGTACGGTACCGCTTTATCAATTTCATTTATGCTGTTTTTACTGGGAAAGCGATAATAATTTCTTTTCGAATGATCAAAATACATAACAAATCCCTCCTTTATGCGTTATTCCATATGCACAATCTAGGGTAATTCACACTCACGAATGCAGATTGTGAGCTATAATATAGTGTTTGTTAATTCGGAGGAAATATTCATGATATCATTAAAAATTCTTGATGTTAAGTCTTTTATGAAAAACTTGCTGATACAGGACACATTTGATAATTTTTTGCTTTCGGAGACGGATATTGTAACCTTTAATCATTTTCATATCTCCGGTGCATTGAATGAGGAATATTATACCGGTGAGGAACTGGAACTGCTTGGCGGCAGGAGATATTCCGCCTGGAGTGAAATAAAGCCGTTTGCGTTTTCGCTGATTAAAGGGCGCAAGCTGCCTTTGGCTATTAAGACGGTGTTTGTGTTATCCGCCGTATCTCTCGAGAATTTACTTCTGAATTCTGGCCTGGCGATAAAAGCAGGGGATATCAACGGACTTTTCCTTAACATGAGATTTGAAAAAGGCAATGCGACCATTATTACCGGTACCTCTGTTAAAATTTTTACGATGGATAAATCCCTGGACAGGATATGGGATGATTATGTCAGGCTTTTTCTAAAACAAAACGGGGTTGCTTTCGAAGAAGCGGAATAAAATTGTTAGCACTCACATATGTCGAGTGCTGATTTTTCCTTGACAAATGGAAAATACGGTATTAATATTAATGTATTATAACAAATTTACAATAAAAGGAGCGATTTTAAATGAGCAGCGCACATGGTAGTTTATCGATTAATTCGGAAAATATATTCCCTATCATTAAAAAATGGTTATATTCCGATCATGATATTTTCTTCAGGGAATTAATTTCTAACGGCAGTGATGCGATTACCAAAATGAAAAAGCTGGAACTGATGGGAGAAGCGGATCTTCCGGAAGATAATAAATACAGGATCGATGTAATCGTGAACCCCGAAGAAAAGACTTTGAAATTCATTGATAACGGAATCGGTATGACTGCCGATGAGGTGAAAGAGTATATCAATCAGATTGCATTCTCGGGTGCTACGGATTTTCTTAACAAATACAAGGATAAGGCGAATGAGGATCAGATCATAGGACATTTTGGGCTTGGATTTTACTCTGCTTTTATGGTGGCCGATAAGGTTGTGATAGATACCTTATCATGGCAGGAAGGCACTGTCGGTGTTCATTGGGAATCCGAAGGCGGAACCGAGTTCAGCATGGAGGACGGAGACCGGACAGAGCGCGGAACCGAAATCACCCTATATCTGAATGAAGACAGCTATGAATTTGCAAATGAATACAAGGCCAAAGAGGTTATTACCAAGTACTGTTCCTTTATGCCGGTTGAGATCTACTTTAAGAATGCCAATGCTCCGCTTGAAGAGGCGGAAGAGGATGAGGAAGATACTGAGGAAGAAGTAATCGATGCCACGGTAAATGAAGACGGTAAAGTATCCGAGGATAATAAGGATGCGGATACGGAGTCAGAAGAGGCATCAAAGGAAGATGAGGAAAAGGCAAAGAAGAAAGAGCCGAAGAAGCCTCAGCCGATTAACAATACCACTCCTTTATGGTCCAAGCACCCCAACGATTGCAAGGATGAGGAATATAAGGAATTTTATCGTGATGTATTCCATGACTATAAGGAACCGTTATTCTGGATTCATCTGAATATGGATTATCCGTTCAATCTGAAAGGCATCCTGTATTTCCCGAAGCTGAATACGGAATATGACCAATTGGAAGGAACCATTAAATTGTACAGCAACCAGGTATTTATTGCCGATAACATCAAGGAGGTTATACCGGAATTCCTCTTACTGCTAAAGGGTACGATTGACTGCCCGGATCTTCCGCTTAACGTATCAAGAAGTGCTTTGCAGAATGACGGCTTTGTCAAGAAGATCTCAGATTATATAACTAAGAAGGTAGCAGATAAGCTTTCCGGCATGTATAAGGTAGACCGGGAGAACTATGAAAAGTTCTGGGATGATATCAGCCCGTTCATTAAATTCGGATGCCTAAAGGATGATAAATTCAGGGATAAGATAAAGGATTTCATCATATTCAAGAACCTGGAAGGCAAGTATATCACACTGCCGGAATATGTGGAAGCGGCAAAGAAATCCGCACCGGAAACAGAAGCGGAGGTAAAGGCGGCGGATACCGAAACGGCATCGGAAGAGGATAAGAAGGAAGAGAAAGAAGAAAAGGAAGAAAAGAAAGATATCATTTACTATGTTACGAATGAACAGCAGCAGAGCCAATACATTAATATGTTTAAAGAGGAAGGCATTGATGCCCTGATACTGACACATAATATCGATCAGCCGTTCATTACCCAATTGGAGCACCAGTCTGACAATTACCGTTTCCAGCGGATCGATGCCGATGTAACGGACAGCTTTGTGAATGAAGCGGAGGATGCGGAGAAGCTGAAAGCCGAGAATGAGGCGCTGTCCGGACTGTTTCGGAAGGTTTTGAATAAAGAGAAACTGGAAGTTAAGGTAATGCCGTTGAAGAATGATAAGCTTTCCTCTATGATTACCCTTTCCGAAGAAAGCCGCAGAATGCAGGATATGATGAAAATGTATAATATGTACGGCATGGATCCCGGCATGTTCGGCAACAATGAAACCTTGGTGCTGAATTCCAATAACGCGTTGGTACAGTATGTATTTGACCATGCGGATGCGGAAAATGCTTCGATGATTTGTGAACAGCTGTATGATTTGGCAATGCTGAGCCACAAACCGCTGGAGCCGGAAGCAATGACAAAATTCATTAACAGAAGCAATGACATTATGATGCTTTTGGCGAAATAATTTAATATGGTAAGTAAAGGAGGTTTACAGGCCTTTGTGCGGCTTGTAAATCTTCTTTTTTTAGTCTGAAACAGCCCGGCTTTGTTCTTCCGGATGAATGGAATGGTAAATTAATTGGAGTATAATTTTATTGAGTTTTTAGAAAATATTAATAAAGACTTTTCAAAAAAGTCTTTAAAAATATAATTTGGTATGCTATGATTGATGGTATTGAAAACTATATTATATGGTTAAAAAAATAAAATCATATAGTTATCATTTCCAATATATACCAATATAATATGATAAGCTTACAGGGAGGAAGAAACATTGGGTTACAAGATCATTGGAGACAGCTGCACCGATTTGCCGGCAGACATGAAGAAAGATAAGCGTATACATCTGGTTCCTCTGACATTGCAGGTCGGAAGTGCTACCATAGTAGATGACGCCGGTTTTAATCAAAAGGATTTTTTACAAAAGACAAAGGAAACCCCTGCCTGTCCAAAGTCTTCCTGTCCGTCACCGGAAGCCTACATGGAACTCTACGGCGGTAAAGAGGATGTTTATGTAGTCACCTTATCGGCCAATCTCAGCGGTTCCTTTAACAGCGCGGAGTTAGGCAGGAAATTGTACTTAGAGGGGCATCCGCATAAGAATATCAAGGTCTTTAATTCCTGCAGCGCATCGGTGGGACAGACTCTGATTGCAAAGAAGATTCAGGAATTTGCGGAAGCCGGCAAGCGTTTTGAAGAAATCGTAAAACTGATCGAGAAGTTCCGCAGTGAATTAAAAACAAAATTTGTGCTGGAGAATTTGGATACCCTGCGAAAGAACGGACGCCTTACCAATATTCAGGCGATTATCTGCAATGTACTTAATATTAAACCTGTTTTGGGAGGTACGCCGGACGGTACAATCTGTAAGATCGATCAGGCCCGGGGAATTCAGAAGGCCCTGATGTCAATGATAAAGAGCGTAGAGCAGGACGTGGCTCGTGCCGGGGAAAAGATCCTTGCGATTGCCCATTGCAATAATTATGAAAGAGCGCTCTTTGTTAAGGAAGAAATAATGAAAAGGGTGCCGTTTCAGGATAGCTTAATCGTTGAAACCGCCGGAGTCAGTTCCATGTATGCGGAGAACGGCGGAATTATTATAAGTTATTAATTGATGGATTGTCCCCGAGGCACCCCGTCTTATCCTTGCGGTAACTCGAATTACCCTCGTCGACAGTAGAAAATGAAATAGAAAATCATGCGAAAGTATCGTAGAAAACAGACCTGGATCCTCTCAGGTCTGTTTTTTGCTTTATGGAAGAAAAAAATGTAAGTATTTACTTAGAATAGAGACATAATAGTGTTTCTTAAGTGTATTGAAAGAAGAAAAATAAACCAACAAGCTTCTTAGACTATGGTCGGTACATTTGTTGATTCATATAAATATTGATAGAATTATGGATAATATTAGGGTATAATTATGTAAAAGCAGTTTAATGTAGTTATCGATTGTGGAAAGATTAGCTCCTATTAGAGTAAGAGAGAATAAAAGAAGCGAAATTTAAAATATGCCCAGTATGTAGCGGAAAGAATTTGTTGTGTGGAGTGAGTTAGAAATTGATACGAATCACATTAATAGTGGCAATTAAGAATTAGATACTTTCATAAGGGGGGTGTGACATGGCAATAGTACATGAGGAATACATAAAATCATATTTTGAAAAAAATCCAAATGCAGTATTGGTAGCTTCTGATATATACGATATTCTTAAAAAAAGTTTTACTATTACAGATGAAAACTGTAGGAAAGTATTATCAAATTGTGTCATAAGAGGTTATATCAGAAATTCAAATCCTATCTATTTTGGAAATAAGCAATATGCATATTTTAGTCCTAATCAAAAGAAAGAATATGGAGTATTAAAAGAATGCATCAGCATATACAAAAAATACTTACATAGAGTGATATATGCCCTGGAGAGAAATGGGGGGACTCTTTCTTTACTTGAAGCAATAAAGATATCTGGAGCAACAATAGACAAAAACTCACATAGCATAAATATTGATACTATTCTTACTGAATTAGATGTACTGGGAATAGCTAAGTTTATTGAATATCAAAATACGCAATATATCTGTATGATGAAAAATGGAAGTCCTATATCATTAGTTGAACAGTCGCTAGAAAATCTCAAAATAAAAAATGCATTACTAGTATTAGTTTTAGATTGGCTAAAGAGATGTAATTTAGTTGACGGAGCGCAATTATGTTTTATGGGACCAGGAAATTGTTATAATGGTATAGTGCGCAATATGGAAAATTGGGATGCTTTTGGTTTTTCTAATGCTATTGGAATAGGAAATATAAAAAAAGAGTATCAGACTATGGTACTTTTGGATTTTAATTATCAATACCGGTATGAAGAATATGATTTTACTGGATTTCAAGAGCGAGTTAATAGAACAGTTTTTTCTGTAAAAAATGAAAATAGAAAAGTATTGCCGATTGTAGTAGTAAATGATATTTCGAGTGCAGCATTAGCTTTAATAAAGAAAAACCAATATATAGTATTTAAGATAGGCGATATTTTAGGAGTTTCGGCTGTTAATGTTGCTTATAGCTTTATTAGAAATATGGATACTATTAATAAGAAAATTACTGAGAAATCAGCGGGTTTCACCTCAAATATATGTGAAACATTGGAAGAAATAAGGAAAAGTGGAAATGAAGATAATTACGGAAACATGAAAGGAACATTATTTGAATATTTGATGTATCCTGTTATTAATAAAATATATTCATCTAGTGCTTTAATAAGCCATAGTTATGAGGGGAATTATAATAATAAACATTTCGAGTGTGATTATCTAATTGAGACGGCAGATGAGAATATTATTATAGAATTAAAAGGTTATAAAAAAGGAAATATTATTAGACTTGGTCAATATGATGTAAATGAAAATCTCCCGGAAAGGGACACTATAAAATGGTTTCTACAACGAACGTTTGAGTTGTGTAAAAAGTACATTGGCGGAAATAAAGCATTTAAATTCTGCTATATTACTACTGCAGATTTTGAAGAAAAAGCTAAAACACTGATGCTTGAAAGAAAAAAAAATAAACCGAAAGGTATTGAATGCTTTTATAATGGGACAAAGTTAATTGAATTATTAAAGCAGTATGATATGGAGAATGAAATAAAAGTTATTAATCAATATTATATGGTTTAAAGACATGATATTAACAAGTCAGGGGGAAAGGATTTCGTCCTGTTCCTTGGAGAAGGCTGGGGGTGGGAGTAGAGTCACCGCGTAAACCAACTGCTTATCGCCATTGACTGGCCGGATAGGCGTAGCAACCTAATCCGTCAGTAAATCACTTATTTCCTCCATCATGGATAAAGCCGTCTTGTTGCCCCAATACCCGATGCGGTAAACATGACTATTTACTATGATTTCGCCCGTTCCACCACAAGTGATGTTGTTTTCTCCCGAATATATGTGCAGCCAATATCGCGCATCGTTTCCGTCTATCGAAGCATCGTCAAAAAAAGTGCGCAAAGAACGATGGAAAGAATAATTGTTCAATATCTGCTTAATTTGTGCAAATTCTGTTGTGTCAGGCTGAAACTGATAATTTGTTACGGTATGTTTTGGCGCATCGTCCTCAATCTCCGCATCCGTACGCACTACAATTAAATCTGCGTCATCTGCTATGATTCCCGAAAACGATAATGGCCATAAAGATACCATGCCAATTACCACTATAACAAGTATCAATACGCAAATAACAATTTTCTTTTTCAATGGTTCACCCCCTCATATAAGAGATTATTATACCAGTACCATGTAAAATCTGCAAA
>JAEWSD010000254.1 GCA_023398615.1 Bacillota bacterium | reverse complement strand
CCGGCAGCTACCGCGGAACCGATTACACCTGCTACATTCGGCCCCATAGCATGCATCAGCAGATAATTCCCAGGTCTTGCTTTCTGACCCTCAATCTGAGATACGCGCGCGGCCATCGGCACCGCCGATACTCCGGCAGACCCGATGAGCGGGTTAATCTTACCCTTTGTTGCCCAGCACATTACTTTACCGATCAAAAGTCCGCCTACCGTACTGAACATAAAGGCCAGTAGCCCAAGAATTATGATTCCCAATGTCTTTGGTTTCAGGAATTCTGAGCCTACCGTACTTGCGCCTACGGTAAGGCCAAGGAAAATGGTGACGATATTAATTAATGCGTTCTGTACGGTTTCCGACAATCTTTCGACAACTCCGGATTCCTTAAACAGGTTACCGAGCATCAGCATACCGATCAAGGGTGCAACGGATGGCAGAAGCAGTATACATAGTATGGAAACTACGATAGGGAAGCATATTTTTTCCATCTTTGATACGGTACGCAGCTGTTCCATTACCACCGTACGTTCCTTCTCTGTAGTCATTAATCTCATAAGCGGCGGCTGGATTAACGGTATCAGGGCCATATAGGAATAAGCGGCTATCGCGATGGAGGGAAGTAGATCCTTAGCGAGTCTTGTGGTCAGATAAATCGCGGTAGGGCCGTCGGCACCGCCGATGATGCCGATTGAGGCGGCTTCCTGTGGCGTGAAACCCATAGCGGAAGCTATAATGAAGGCTGCGGCAATACCAAACTGCGCACCGGCACCGATAAGCAAACTGCTGGGACGGGCTATTAATGGACCGAAATCCGTCATGGCGCCGACACCCAGAAAGATGAGAGAGGGATAGACACCTTTCTCGACACCCAGGTGCAGGAAATAAAGAAGTCCACCCGGTTCATTTGCAGCAGCGTCAGGATGGCTCATAAGATCTGTTGCCGGCAGATTTGCCAGCAGTATGCCAAAAGCGATCGGCAGCAGAAGAAGAGGTTCGAATTTCTTCCCTATTGCAAGATAGATAAGAACACAGGCAACAAGGATCATTAACAGGGATTGCCAGGTCAATACCGCAAATCCGGAATCATTCCATAATTTAACTAGTGAATCAATAAACACAATCAATTCCTCCTTAATCTAATCTTAAGTATGCAATTACTTATCCTTCCTATCAGCTCATAAAGAGCTTTTATCTGCTTTTCGTTCGATTGCCCTGATTATCGAAGAGAATATCCGGATAAGAGCCCATAGTATGATAAGTACGGAAAATACGACCAACATACAAAATAAAGCTATCAGTAAGCTTTCAGAAAATTCCATTCCTTTCACCTCTTTTCAAAATACTATTTTTGTAATTCATAAAATCTTCCGAAATAAGAAGATTTATTTACCAGTAATGCTTTGAAACTTTTATTATGAAATAAAAAAATGGAGAACTTCAACATAGAAGCTCTCCACCCTATAAGCTAAAAACTTGAAACAGTCGAATTACAACTGCCAACCGGAAAAGTACATATTCATGTTAAAATAATAACATACATAAGTAATACCGTCAATCCTTTATTAAATTCTAGCTGAACTGTTACCTTCGGTTCCATTGATACGTTGATATAAATCCTGTAAATAGGTTAAATCGGAGACAAAAAGTTTTTCAATCATCGTTGGTTCAATTGCCTTTAACTCTCCCAGACTGATGATTACCCGTGACAATATTATAATAGTTAAATAACCCGGATTTTCTTGTACTCTTGGGTCCTTCAAAGGAATGATTTCATCCGCAGCCGTAGCCAATCGCATGCTTCCCTTTTTATGTATATTTCCCTTATCATCAATATAACCTTTAGGTAATTCAAATTCATACTCCGTCTGAAATACCATGTTCACTGCTCTCCCTTCCATTTTTTGCTTTTGGCGCCAATGGGCGCAAGTGCTTTTTATTTCTGATAAATATATTATACTCCTATTTCCTCCTTATTTCCATATATGGTGACAAAAGGTTCTGTATAAACAAGCTTGAATTACTGCTCTGCCATATTGAACAATTCATGTACATGTGGTAATATAGTGATAGCTTAATCTATCAGTTTTCGAGCGGAAAGAACTGTTTCATTAAACTTTTATTGCTTTTGATGTAACTGAACTGAAAAGAGTTTAAACGGAGGGTTTTTATGAACGATGTAATGAAAAGCGCCGTATTTTACGGCAGACATGATATGCGTGTTGAGGAAGCCGGTGTTCCGGAAATCGGAAACCATGACGTACTGATAAAGGTTATGGCCTGCGGAGTATGCGGAACGGATGTCCACATCTTTAGCGGCGATAAAGGAGCGGCGGATACGACACCTCCCGTTATTCTGGGACATGAATTCTCAGGTATTGTCGAAAGGACAGGAGCAGAAGTTACCGGTGTCAAAGCCGGAGACAGAGTGTGCATTGATCCGAACCGGTATTGCGGGAACTGCTATTACTGCCGGGAAGGTATTGCCCACTACTGCGAGCATATGATCGGTTATGGAACAACGGTAAACGGCGGTTTCTCCCAGTATTGCAAGGTGGATGAAAAGCAGGTCTATCTGCTTGGCGATCATACCACCTTCGAGCAGGGCGCTATGGCGGAGCCCGTAGCCTGCTGTCTGCACGGTATCGACATGTGCGGCATCGGGCCGGGAAGCAATGTTGCGGTGATCGGCGGCGGAATGATCGGACTGATTATGCTCCAGCTTGCCAGACTGGAGGGTGCTGCGAAGATAGTCCTGATTGAGCCCGTGTTAAGCAAACAGGAGGTAGCAAAAAAGCTTGGAGCGGATATTGTCATTAACCCTGTGACACAGGATGTGAAGGAAGTATTAAAGGCAAATAATATCAAACGGCTTCATACGGTCATCGAATGTGTGGGCCTGCCGAAAACGATCGAGCAGGCAATCGATATCGCAGGGAATAAGTCTGTTGTCATGATGTTTGGTTTGACCAAGCCGGATGAAGAAATAAAAGTCAGACCGTTTGAGATATTCCAGAAAGAAATTGAGTTAAAGGCCTCCTTTATCAATCCTTATACACACACAAGGGCGCTTGCCCTGATTGATTCAGGAAGGCTGGATGTTAAATCCATGATTCATGATGTCTGCGGTCTTAACTATCTGCCGGAGATATTAAGCAAACCGGAGCTTCGCGCGAAAGGTAAATATGTAATTAATCCCTGGCTGTAAGCGGTTTTGGATATAACAGGGCTTACAGTACTAAATCGATATTGCGGAAATAATATGAGTATTCATTTATTTTCGTAATATCGATTTTTTATCGTATAGGAAAGTTCATCCTATACGATAAAAAGCGCTCCGCTATGGGTGCGCACTCAGCACGCAAAGCTTAAAAAACAAAGCTTAGGAATTTTACCGGCAAAGCCGGCCGCGCTCGGCGCGCGAGTTTCGTAAACGAAACTCTTTTTTATTTCATAGAAAAGATCTTGTTAGGAATACTTTGAATTTTTAAATTGGGAGATTTTAAAAAATTTTGACATAATATTGACATGGCTCCCAATATGTGTTATTTTATGAATGAATATATATTCAATAGAAAATAATAAAACCGGTTTTAGTGTGAAGATAAACACGCAGACAGGAGGTAAACATGCCGAAAACGAAACAGCAATGTGAAGAGATCCGCGAGAATACCAGGAACAGGATAATGAACGGTGCACTTATCTATTTTGCGAAGAACGGATTTGCAGGGACGAAAATGAGTGACCTTTCAAGCTACATAGGAGTAGGACAGGGGACGATCTACTGCTACTTCAAGTCGAAGGAAGAGCTGTTTAATGAGATTGTCGTTACGTTTCTCGGCGTAAATAAAAAGAACATGATCAGACTTATGGAAGCGGACAGAAGCGTTTCGGAGAAAATACTTAAATTGTCCGGTTTCCTGATTCAGACAATTGATTCTATGGGTACCGATACCTATAATCTTGTATTGAGCATCCGGGTTATGATGGAGAGCGGGAACGCCAATTTGAACCGGTATGATGAGAAAGTGCTGAAGTATTTTGAAATGCTGGTATCGGCAGGGCAGAAGGAAGGGACAGTCCTGGAAGGCAACCCGGCGGAGCTGTCGGATTACTACTGGAGCATCGTCCAGATGCTTGCTCTGAAAAAGCTGTTTGATAGCAATTTTAAGATGATCAAGCCGGAATTGCTTGCCGGATTACTGATAAAGTGACCATTTTACAAAAGGAGATAAAGAATGACAGGTTATCCGATAATTAAGAAAGAGAAAGAGAAGTTTACACTAAAAATATTACTGTCACATTTTAAAAAGAAACTTGCCCCAGGTCAGGCAAAGATAGTGATTAAGAAGGTGGTAAGACTCTCTGGGGAGGGAAAGGCTTACTATGATCTTACCGATGCAGGCAGCGATGCCGGCAAGCAGGTCTCTGCTGATACCGGTTCCTTAACCCTGAGTGACTTGATTGACAGAATAAAAAATCATAATGTATATGGATTCGGCGGCGCGGCCTTCCCGGCTTACAGGAAGATCGATACCTTTGCAAAAGCGGGTTGTGACAGGAAATACCTGATCGTCAACGGTATCGAATGTGACCCCGGACTGCTGCATGATGCCTGGATTCTGCGCAACCGTACGGATGAAATAGAGAAAGGAATCGGGCTGTTAGAGAGTTTTTTTGAATTTGAAAAAGTACTTCTTGCCGTAAAGGATGCGGAAAATCTTCCGGATGTCAACGAGGCGGAGATCAGGGTTTTGCCGGATCGCTACCCGATGGGAGCGGAACGCATCCTTGTAAAGGAATTGCTTGACCAGGATATCGGACAAAGCGCCGTTCCCGCAAAAGAAGGTATTCTGATTCTGAATATACAGACAGTTTGTGCAATCTATGAGGCGGTCTGTTTTGACCGCGGCGCGGATACCAAATTTCTTACGATTGCGGACCTGCCGTCCGGTAAGGCGGTAATTGCCAGAGTTAAAATCGGAGATGACATGGCTGGTATTGCAGAAAGAATATTCGGAGCGGCAGAGGGCAGGAAACTGTTCTGTGGCGGGGGAGCCATGCAGGGAAATGAAATAAAACGGGGGGATACCGTGGCCCGGACTGTTAATTTCATAGCATATGCGAATACCCCGGTATATAAAGAAAATGCAAAGTGTTCAAAGTGCGGGGCCTGTTCACAGGCCTGTCCGGCGGGCTTAAAGATACCTAAGATTATCCGGAAGCTGGAGAAAGGGGATACAAAAGACCTGGCACGGCTTCACCCCGAGCTTTGTATCGGGTGCGGGGCCTGCAGCTATTCCTGCAATGCGGACAAAGTGCTGTCACAGAAGATTTCTGATTACAAAATCTCAGTACTGTAGAAAGCCTGCTAATAAAAAGTCAAGTATTTTTTGAAAAAATTATCAGAGATGATTTTGGGCACAACTCCAAGACCGCCCAAATAGCCGGTCGTTGAAAAGGATATGTAGAAAAATGCTATTCTGCCTGCTCTAAATTGCTCAGACACTCTTTGACTTTGCCATAGTAGATGCGCAGGAACTTGTTGGCTCCAGCGGTCATGTAGACATAGTAGGGCTTACCTTCAGAACGTTTCTTGTCTAGGAAACGGTAAACCGGATCTTCTTCCGGCGCATTCTGGAGCAGGGTAGTCATGATCTGGAACAGGGTCTTGCGAAGTCTTGCAGAACCGGCTTTTGAAGCCCTGTTGCTCTTGGAGTTGTGTTGTCCAGACTGATCGACACCGGGGTCAACACCTGCGAAAGCAGTTAAAGCTTCTCTGTGGGTGAATCTTGATACGTCACCGATTTCAGCAATGAGCTGGGGTCCGTAAGTTTTGCCCACACCATATATGCCCATGACAGTGCTGTATTCCGGCAGCGTAGAGGCAAGTTCATCCATTTCTTTGCGAAGCTGCTCTACCTGTTCGGAAGCAAGGTTCAACTGCTGAATGCTTTGCTGGATTAACCGCTTGTAGGTGTTTTCTTTTGGAAAAACCGCAATGAGTTCCTTTGAGGTATGGAACAGTTCTTCAGGCTTTGAAGGCTGGAAGATGTAGCGGTGTTTTTTGCAAAAGGCTTTGTAGCGTTCTGTAAATGCTTTTAAGCCAATTTTGCGGACACAATCCACATGCCAGAAGGAGTAAGCAAAATCTACCCATTTTTCGCTACCGTCAACACGAACCGGGCTGTCAAAGAGTTTATTAACACCGGGATATGTATTATCCAGCAGTGCAATCAGGTTTGCTTTTGCAGCAACCTTTTGCTTCATAAAGAAGCTGAATTGTGAATTTAGTGTTTTTAATTGAGTACGTGTAGTATCCATACATGAATACTGACGCAGTTCAGCCCAGTTGTCAAGAGTATATCGAGCAATCTTCTTGGCATCCGCAGGGTCGGATTTGACTTTTCGAAGGGAGTTATTCCCAAAGTTTTTAATCAGGTGTGGATTGACAACAGAAACAAACAATCCAGCATTATGTAAGGCATTTGCCATAGGCTCATGGTATCTGCCGGTACACTCCATGACAACCCTGGTATCGCCATCAAGGGAATTGAGATAGCTGGATAATTCACTCATCTGCTGAGAGGTGTGGAGTACATCAAAAGGCTTACGAATAATGGCGCCTGCGGGCTGCAGGACTGCGACGGTGCTCTTGCCTTTTGAAACATCAATACCTACCGCGTTATACATTCTTACGTACCTCCAAAATTGAATTTGCATGGTTCCAGCTTTACTCATTGCCTATTCAATCTCCTGGGGTATCAAACGAACGTACAGCATGGTAGTTCAACCTGCATAAAACGAACGGCTGCAAATGATAAGCTGGTTGACTGGCTTTCTAGCGGACGCCTAGTGGTCCAAGGAGAAATCTGTCAGACTGATGCTTAATCATTATACAGCTTGAACAATGAGAAGGAGAAGTCCCAACTGGCTGTTGGGTGCTTGAACCTTACACTTATATATTAGGAGGATAAATACAGATATGCTTAAAAAGCTGGAGAATAAAATACTGACGGACAGGGCTGTTTTGATCTGGGGATGCGTACTGTGTATCGCCGCCCTGCTTCTGATGGAATACAGCCCGTGGGGAAGCCGTGCCTTGGAGCAGTATAACGGCGGTTATGGAACCTTTGATATGAAATCGTACAATGCGGATACGGTATACCGCATCCTGCGCGGAATGATGCCGGAAGGCTTCCGGATATACGAATTATATTTCATTATGGACTTTCTTTTTGTTATCGGTTATGGGATCGTTCAGATCCGGCTGCTGAACTTTTTTTACAGGGATTACCGGCACAACATTGCGGTTAGGTTCGCTTACTGGATTCCGGCCGCAAGAGCGGTCTTTGACACGGCGGAAAATAGTATCATTCTGCTACTCTTAATAAGTTATCCGGCAGAATTACGCGGACTGGTTGCAGTCTCGTCCGCGGCAACCTTCCTGAAGCTGAAAGCAATTATTCTGTGGTCATTGTTCATAGCAGCCGGTATCCTCGTTAAGATAACCGTGAGGGTGAAGAAGCAGAGGGTAAATGAGAGCTGAAGCTATTGTTCGGCACAAAGGGAATATAAGAATATGGCCGTTGGGACATCAGTTTGTTTCAACGGCCATATTTTTTCTTTATTTTATCTCTTTAAAAAGTCCATATTGTACTAATATTTACGAAATATTTCGTAAATATTTATAAACTTACTGACATTTAATCTTAAATATTCCAAAAATTTATTCAAAAACAAAAATTTATTTTTTTTGATAACCAATTGACGAATATTGTAAAAATTGGTAAAATATACAAATAAATGTCAAACAAATTTATAAGATAAATTGTAAGCGATTCATCCTATACCTGATGCAACGACATTTAAATTTATTTCCTGACGGAGGGGTTATAGTATGCAACACAATGAGGAAAAGCTTAAAGTTGAAATGAAACAGAATGAAATTGCAACCAGGGTATTATGGTGTTCGCTTATTTTAGGCGTTATTTGTAATTATTTTGGTAAATCACCAATTAAGGTTATTATCGTATTATCAACATTAGGACTTGCGGTTGCCCTGCTCTTTACCTTTGTTTCCTTGAAAAAGGTTATGGTGTCCTGGACAAAGTATATTGCATTTGCCGGTTTGATTTTTCATGCAATCCTGATCACCTATGTACACCATAGTCTGAACAGCATATTCCTGCTGTTTTTTAATTTAATATTTATGGCGCTCTTCCTGAAAATATCATTGCTGGTTTTGACCTACCTCGTCAATTTTATCATGATATTCGGGTTTTATATTATTTACGGGGAAACGATGTTTGTCGGCTACGGCAGTATGCATGGCTTATTAATTATTCTGTTCTATATGCTGCTGGCCTGCGTGATACTGTGTGAGCTGGTGCATATGATAACGGGACTGCAGGCGGTAACCAGGGAACAGTATGTGAAAGTCCGGAAAAGCAGCGACTTCTTAAAAAATGTCCTGGATCAGATCACGGAATCAGCGCATTTTCTTAAGAAATTCAGTGCGGAGGTATCAAGAGACATGCTGAACGTAAATAACGCATCCGGCGAGATGAGTTCCTCCTTCAATGAGGTTGCCGCCAGTACGGAGACACAGTTTTCAAGTACGGAAGCGATCTGTGAATATATCGATAAAAATCACAGATACATGGAAACAATCGTTGCGGACACAGATGAATTAAGACAGGTAGTAGTGGATAATACGCATACGATTGAGAATGGAAGCAATACGCTCCAGCAGATGATGAAGCACTACGAAGTCCTTAGCGGAATAATCAATGAAACGGCTGTCCTGATGGAAGACTTCAATAAACAGAACGAGAATATTGATGAGATATTAACCAGTATCAATGGCATTGTAAGGCAGACGAATCTGCTGTCCTTAAATGCAAGCATAGAAGCCGCCAGGGCCGGGGAACACGGCAAGGGCTTTATGGTGGTGGCGGAAGAGGTCAGAAAGCTTGCCGAGGGCAGTGCCAGCAGTGTAGGAATGATCGGAGTGATATTAGGTGACCTGTTGACTAAATCGAAAGAAATCACGGAGAAGATCAATGTCGGACAGACGGTCATGAATGAGAACAGGCAGTATAATAACAGTACGTTAAGTGTCTTTAACGATATCACGAAGCTGAATGACACAGTGATTCAAAACATCGAGAATGTCCACCAGAAAATAACGGATCTGAATAAAAACAGTCTTATCGTGGCAAACCAGACGAAAGAGATTACGGATTCCACCGAGAACATCACGGAATCCATTTCGAATATAGTGAAAAATGTGGATGAGCAGAACCAAATGATCCAGAACATTTCAAAGAGCTGCTATGAGCTGGATAAGCTTGTCAGGAATCTTACCGGCCTTACAAAACAGGTAAATGAAGAATCATAGACACAATTGAGATTTCGCAATTACCTGCACAAATATTATTATACATGAGGAGGAATTGAATATGAGTCGGGCAATCATAATAAAATCAGTAGGCATGTATCATCCGGAAAACAAAGTGGATAATGAATACTTTGTAAAACATTTCTCTAAGTATGATGACGTATTGGGCGAGAAGGTGTCCCATTTGCTGAAGCATTTAGGCAGGGACGAAAGATTTATTGCCGATTTCGGCAAGGAAAATGTGATAACAATGGCGGCGGAGGCAAGCAGGTCTGCCATTGAAGCGGCGAATCTGTGTGCCGAAGATCTGGACGGGGTAATATTCAGTACGGATACCCCGGAGTATACCTCTCCTACGAATGCCATTATCCTCCGGGATATGCTGGGGGCCGGCAATGCGCATACCGTCTATGATATCAACGCAAATTGTGTCGGAATGGTAGTGGCGCTGGATCAGGCACAGGCTCTGATGAAAGCGAATAAAAGGCTGCGAAATATCCTGGTTGCGGGTGCAACGATGATCCATCATTTTGGCCTGAAAACAGATCCGATCACCTATGGATGTATTGGAGATGCCGCGGCGGCAGTAGTACTTCAGGCGGTTGAAACGGACAAGCCGGCAGGCTTTATAGATTCCGTGTATGCGACAAAAACAGATTTACATGATTATATCCTTATGCCGGAATGCGGCATGTCCAATATTTATAATCCGGATATCCCTGCAGCAAAGAAAGGCTGGAAATGGACGCCCTTCGATACGACCGAGCCGGAGAAGCGCTGCGGCGGGATAATAAGGCAGGTATTGGAGGATAACGATTATTTGGTGGATCAGGCAAAGATGATCTTCATGTCCCAGTTCTCCGAGGATTCCCTTGCAAAGATTGCTGAAATCCTGAATACTTCCAAGGACCAGTTCAAATATGTGGGCAACCATTACGCTTATACAGGAACCAGCAGCCCGCTGCTTGCCTACTACCATGCCGTTACGGCACAGGAGATAAAACCGGAAGACGTTCTGGTATTCTGCAGCGTAGGCTCCGGATTGACCGCAGCGTCCGTGCTGTATATAGCGGGTTGATAATATGCGCTTTTCCTCCTAATTTTGATATACTCCCTAAAAGATGCTGACCCGGCTGTCTTATGCAGCCGGGTCAGCGTCTGTAAAATCAGATAGGATTTCAATTTCTAGTCCGTAATGATTCTTCCTGCCGCGAACGGTTTGCGGTAATCCAGTTCACTTATCTTAACACCGTCCCTCATATTTGATGCATGAATTACCTGGTTATTGCCTATATAGATCGCATTATGCATGATACTGTTATCGGAATTCGCATAAAATATCAGGTCACCGGGCAGCAGCTGATCAAGAGGAACCTCTTCACATGCTTTGAATTGTTCCCCGGATACTCTGGGAAGGTCATAACCGAATTCCTTATAGACGGCCTGGACAAATCCGCTGCAGTCAACCCCGGTATTAAGATCGTTTCCGCCCCACAGATAGGAAACGTTCTCACAGCTTAATGCGAATTCCGCCACGTCTTCCCGCGTCACTGTCACAGCTGCAGAGGTTGTATCGCCATTCCCGGACGGAACCGGCTGAGGTGTAACGGTAACAATTGCAGATCCCGAAATATTCTCGATATGATTGCGGCCATCGGATAAAACCGACACAAGGCTTTGTGCGTCCGCTTTATTTCCGGAAGCATTTACCGAGATAAAAGCCGAGGTAAAAATTACGAGGACAAGGAGTACCGTAAGGAACCTGCCGGGGCGTTTCTTTACCTGATTCATAATAGAACATAGTCTAAGCTTCATATTTTCCATACCTCCGTAATGATTGCTTAGGAATAGTGCGTTATAATTAGTTTGAATAGCCGAACATTTTAAAAGAAGCTGACCGTAATCCATGCGGTCTGATTGTGATGAACCGTTAAGCACCGTTTCATCGCAGGATATTTCACACCAGTTATCAAGGCGGCGTGATAATATTATGACAAGCGGATTAAACCAGTTTATGGATAGTGCAATAAATCTCAATAGCTTAAGAACAATATCCCTTCTGCGGATATGAATCAGTTCATGCAGTAATAAAAAGTGCAGTTCCCTGACGGAATAGGCTTCTTCGGGCAATAATATAACAGGCCTTACGATGCCTATTGTCATTGGACTTGCTATAACGGAACAGCTGAGGACCGGAATTCCGGACAATTCCTTCCGATTGAGGAAGCATTGCCTGTCGTGGCTGCGGGTCAGTTCCGTGATGCAAAGTTCATACTCCTTTTGGATAAAAGCCCGGCTTATCGGAGCTACAAACCTTTTTAACCGTTTCATATACCGATACTGCCGGATACCGTTGATTAAAATATATAGAAGGAGACCTGCAATCCATAGTGAAATCAGCAGGATATCCAAATTTTTTGCAAGAAAAGCAACAGTATGGAACCGGAGGTTCTTAAATTCATCCGAACCTGTCATATCATATCCGGGGGAATTCCCGCTTATCTTGAAATCCGATGCATCCTTTATATTGGCACCGCCTGAGTCTCGGATATCGGAACCCGCATTGCTATCCGTAAATTCCTTCGATATCCGCGGCAAATCAAAGGAAATTAAGGATTGAAAGGCTCCGATCCGTAAAGGAATCAGTAAACCAAACATCATGACCAGCCAGATACGGTATAGACAGATCGCAGAAAAATGTTTTTTTAAAAATGGCTCTGCCAGTGACAGTAAAAGGATAAGAAAACCTATATTGAAAGAATTTATAAGGAATAAATAAAACAGATGGGCCATACCTTATTCCTCCTGCTTCTTAAGCAAGAAATTCAGTTCCTCAATTTCTTCCTTGCTTAGCTTACTGTTGCCGGTGAATGCATTCACCAGCTGGGAAAGCGAATTATTATGGTATTTCTCCATAAACAGCATGGTTTCAAACTTAACATAATCATCCTGGTTGACACAGGGGTAATAGGTTCGTTCCTTACCTAATTTTTCACTGCGCAGAAACCCGCGTTCCGTCAACCGGTTCAACAAGGTAACCAGAGTTTGAAGCTTCCAGCCCTTTTCATTGCCAAGCTGGTTCATCAGGACTGCCGTGGTAACGGGAGGAGTATTCCTCCATACAACGGACATGATCTCGTATTCGGTCTCCGGCAATCTGGTAAATGTAAACTTTGAGACAAGCTCGGTCTCCTTATCTGTTAAGTTATTAGGGTTTCTTTTTTTACTGTCCATACGTTTCTCCTGACATAATCTATTATCTACAATTGTCTATAATAATATTCTACATCTGTCTATAATCCTTGTCAAGGCTAATTTAAATAAATTTTTCTATTTTTAGAAACCCGGTATACAGTTTAAAGGAAAATATTTGCGATACCCAAGAGTAAGCCGATCACGGCTCCAAGATTGACTACGGCACCCAGTTCCTTTTCCATAATAGACAGGACAAGCTGTTCTACCTCTTTCGTATCCATTGCGCCTACTTTGTCCTGCACAATTTTCGGAAGATTAAGGGAAGAGAGAAGCTTATCCGTATAGCTGTCGGCAAAGGTACGGTAAAAATCAAGAATAATATTTCTGAATTCCGGTGTATTCAATCTGCCGGCAACCGCGGATAAGGACAGCTCTTTAAAGTTTGAATATTCCTCTGAAATATAGCCTTGTATCTTTTCTGTCCCATGTGTTTCAAGATACTGCTCCACCCTGCTTTTGATTTCTGCCTCAACAGGGGCAAGGGTAGAAGGCTTTACAAATACCGAAAACAAGGTGCCATGCACCTTTTCCTGCACAGCCGCCATAACTTCCGAAGCTATAATTTCACCAAGGTTCATATTGGATAGACCGCTGTTTATCCTTTGGGTAAGCCCGGTTACGATGCCGTTCTCAAGCTTTGCGGAAGTCTCCTCCCCAAGAAGTCCGGATGCTCTTGCGCCTACTGTGGATTCCTCTGCCATAAGCTTCGCAAATGTAAGGTCAATCTGCGCTTCAATTTCCTTAAGCATCGTTTCGGAAAGCAATGTCTGCTTAATAATAGCCGGCGTGAGCAGATTATTCCCTACGACATCTCCGATTGCTTTTGCAAGCCTTTCCTTTCCCTTCGGAATAATTCCGGGTGTAAACGGAACATGAAATTTCCCTATATATATCGGTTTGAGCGGGCGGAATAACATTTCAACCGCAATTTTATTTGTAACATAACCGATCACTGCGCCAATGAGCGGACCGGTAAGCCATTCCCAATGCATAATAATGCCTTCTTTCTGTTTTGATGGTATATATTATAGAGAAGGAGATGAGGTTTTGCAAGTTTTTCGTGGATAAATGTTACTCTTTATGGTATAATGTGGGAAAAAGTGATTTACTAAGATTACAGGAAGGATAAGAGGGGAATAAAAATATGAAAAAGCCAAGTTTTTGGGACAGAGTACGCTATCAGTTTGATAACCTCATGTCAAAGGGTACGGTTGCGTTAGTTGGGATGCTGTTTCTGATTACGGCACTGGTCGTGATAATATCCGGAATATTGGGGGCGGTTGTCAATAAAGATTTATCGGCCGGCAATTCTATCTGGCAGAGCTTAATGCATGCCATCGATGCCGGAACCTTGGCAGGCGATGACACCTCGCATCTTTGGTTTGTGGTATTGATGTCGGTAGTCACGATCTGCGGCATCTTTGTAACCAGTATCTTAATCGGTATCATCAGCACCGGTTTCGAGAAGAAGCTAAGCGATCTGAGAAAAGGCACATCAAAGGTGATTGAAAGCGGTCATACCGTTGTAATCGGCTTCAGCGACAGTATTTATACGATCCTTTCCGAGCTGATCGAGGCCGGTGAGAATCAGAAGAAATCCTGTATCGTTGTACTGGGAGAGGAAGAGAAAGAGGTAATGGAGGAGAGCATCCGGGGCCGTATTAAGAACTTTAAGACTACCAGGGTCATATGCAAATCCGGCAAGCTGACGGAATCCTACCTTCTTGAAAGGGCGGCCCTGGAGAACTGCAGGTCTGTTATCATTAATCAGGAAGATGATTTTTCCGTTATTAAGATTATACTGGCGGCAGTAAATTACCTGAAATCCAAGGATGCCTTTAAAAATGATTTCCATATTACATCCATGATACATAATCAGGCTAACCTGGATGCCGCCAAGATGGCAGGTGAAGGAAAGGCGGAAGTTTTATTCTTCGAGGATGCCTTATCAAGGATCATGGCTCATACCTGCAGGCAGCCGGGCTTATCTCTTGTTTTAACGGAATTTTTTGATTTCGGAGGGGACGAATTTTATTTTGAAAGCTTTCCGGAACTGGCAGGCAGGACATTTGGTGCAGTTTTAAATTTGTTTGAGAATTCGACCGTAGTCGGACTTAAGAAGGATGGAAGAGTAATGCTGAATCCTCCTATGGATACCGAGCTTGGCACGGAAGATCAGATAATACACCTGGCGGAAGACGATAATACTTCAAAGCCCGGCCAACAGCTCCCTAAGCTTGATGTAAGCGTGGGAGCGGCTTCACAGGAGCCGGTAAGCGCCGGCAGGAAGCACCTGCTTGTATTGGGCTATAACCGTTTCCTGCCGGATATATTAAAGGAAATTGACAACTATGCGGAGCCGGGGAGCAGGATAACGGTAGCGGGCACGGAATTCCCCGAGGATTCGGAGCTTATGAAGACCTATGATAATATTACCGTGGAACAGCTGGAATGCGACATCTACAACCGTAAGGAGCTGGAATCCCTGATTCAGGATAAAACGGATGATATCCTTTTACTAAGTGATTTGGAAGCCGGGGTTGACGAATCGGACGCAAAGACACTCCTGATACTCATCCAGCTGAGGGATATTTCAAGTAAATGGAACCGGGAGTTTAATATTACAAGCGAGATGTGTTCCGTAAGCAACCAGGAGCTGGCTAAGGTTGCAAATGTGAATGATTTTGTAGTAGGCAGCACGATTACCAACCTTATCATTACACAGGTCGCGGAGAACAGGGAATTGGCTTTGCTGTTTGAAGATCTTTTGGATGCCGACGGTTCCGAGCTGTATATGAAGAAGGCCTGCCGCTATGTGAAGAGCGGAACGGAGACAGATTTCTATACGGTTACCGAGATAGCCGCAAAGCGGGGAGAGATTGCGGTCGGATATAAGAAGATGACGGGCAGCGGGATACAGATTATTACGAATCCTAAGAAATCCGAGCGTATTTCCTTTACGGACGAGGATTATCTGATTGTAATAGCGGAGGATAACAGGTGATTTAGCTCCTGACGAAGCAGCAACGGGGCTGTTGCAAAACTCTTTCTTATGGGGTATCTCTTTGAATTGTTCCTGAATATTTCTCGAAATATTCAGGAACAATTCATTTAGAATGTCATATTAAGTATGAGTTTTGCAACAGCTCCTTTTTTACCGGGTCATGATAATTATGAGTTCTTGCAGCAGCCCCTTTTATATATACTCGAATTATCCGGTTAAATTTTACTCTGCTACTTTAAGCCCCCAGAGCTTCATGCCGTAGTAATTTTCGTATCCCTCCACCTTATTCGATACACCGCTCAATAAGTCGTAGGTGCCTAAG
>JAEWSD010000127.1 GCA_023398615.1 Bacillota bacterium | reverse complement strand
TATTGATATGTTCAAGGAAAGATACAGAAATTTTGTTGAAAAAGTGAAAGAATGTCCGGAATATGAGAAATACAGACTGGAGTTTGAATCACTGGCGGCCAGGTTGGATAACGTGGGAGTTGAATTTGCATCACAACTTATGATTATCGGGAGAAAGTAATCCTGACGCTTCTGTATACATAATTTAATTATGTTAACTCTTTGGGAGGTGAACCTTTGGAAGCCATTAAAGTTTATAAGAAAAATTATGATTATTCCTATACCTTAGGCGCTTTTCCGACAATCGAGATGATAAAAAGCCGTCCCGATATCGTCCGTGCGGTATATATTCATACGGAATTTACCGACAGGGACAATATAATACTGCTTTGCAAAGAGAAAAGGATACCGGCTTTAACAAATGACAAGCTGTTTTCAAAAATCAGCGATAAAGAAAACTGTTTTGTAACAGGTGTTTTTGACAAGTATGAAGATATCTTAAGTAAGGAAAAACCCCATATCGTTCTGGTAAATCCAAGCAATATGGGGAATGTCGGGACCATAATACGGACGGCCGTCGGATTGGGAATTTATGATATTGCCCTGATTACGCCATGTGCGGATGTATTTCATCCTAAAACAATACGTTCCTCGATGGGTGCGTTATTTAAGCTTCGTCATCAATATTTTTCTACCTTTGAAGAATATCGGAATCAATTTGATAAGCATGAAATCTTTACGTTTATGTTGAACGGGGACAATACGCTCGAGCTTCAAAACTGTCCGAAAACAGAACTGTATTCGCTTGTATTCGGCAATGAGGCTGCCGGTTTGGATGATTCCTATCTGAAAGCCGGAACCAGTATCTGCATTCCCCAGTCGCCCGATGTGGATTCCTTAAATATTACAATCGCCGTGGGGATAGGAGCATTTGTTTTTACCCATCAGCCGAAACAGGAAAGTTAGTATGAAAATGAAACCAATCACAATCAGAATGGCAGTCTTAGAGGATGCGGAAGATATTTTAAATATTTATGAGCCGTATATATTAAATACCGTAATTACCTTTGAATACGACAGAATTCCGGTTCCGGCCTTTGAGGAACGCATGAAGGGAATCATGAGACAGTTCCCGTGGCTGGTATGTCATATCGACGGAAAGCCCGCAGGGTATGCATACTGTTCTCCGCATCTGGAACGTGCGGCATTTGCCTGGGACTGTGAATGCACGGTCTATCTTGCAGAAGAATACCAGGGCATGGGAATAGCTTCCGCCCTGTACCAGGCGCTTTTTGACCTGGTAAAAATGCAGGGATATTATAATATCTACGCGTTAATCTGTGATTCCAACAAGGGCAGCATAGACTTTCATCTCAAACACGGGTTTAGAGAAATCGGAACCTATTACAATACCGGGTTTAAACTGGGTGAATGGAGGAATCTTGTAGTGCTGGAGAAGAAACTGCGGCCCTTTGTCGGCACCCCTGAGCCGATCCTGCCGATACGGGAGCTTAACAGCTCCGATATAGCTGCGGTAATCCGGAAAGCGGAGCTTGTTACAGTTAAGCCTTGTGGTAAAACTGTAACCGGAGCTTCTGTTGAATAAGCGGAACAACAAAAAACCGCTTGACAATTATTAAAAAATTAGTTATACTACCACCTGTAAAGAAAAAAACTTTACAGGGTGGTGCTTTCAATGAAGGAAACGGTTATGGAAGATAAGCTTAAGGAAAAGTTAGACTTGTCCGTACTGTATGATTTTTACGGAGAACTTTTAAAAGGCCATAACAAACAGATCTTTGAAGATTATATACTGAATGATCTGTCACTGGGCGAGATTGCGGAGGAACAGGCGATCAGCAGGCAGGGAGTATATGATATCATTAAACGCTGCACCAGACAGTTAAAGAATTGTGAGGATAAATTATTCCTTATTAAAAAGTTTGAATCAACCAAAATGAAGATAAATCGTATCCGGGAGCTTACGGAACAGCTGAAGGTGTCCGTGCAGACAGGTTCATATCAGGAGGAACTTTCAAAGGACACTGCCGGCCTGGATGAAATTATACGGCTGACGGACAGCATAATACAGGATTTATGAGACAGTGCATCATATGGAGGTAACGCATGGCATTTGACAGTCTTTCCGAAAAACTGCAAAATGTGTTTAAAAATCTGCGGGGCAAAGGCCGTCTATCCGAAGCCGATGTTACTGCTGCCTTAAAGGAAGTCAAGATGGCTTTATTGGAAGCCGATGTTAACTTTAGGGTTGTTAAGAATTTTATCAAATCCGTACAGGAACGCGCGGTAGGCCAGGATGTTATGACCAGCCTGACTCCCGGGCAGATGGTTATTAAGATAGTAAATGAAGAAATGGTTAAGTTAATGGGTTCTGAGACTACGGAGATAGCTTTCAGGCCCGGAAGTGAGATTACCGTCATCCTGATGTGCGGGCTTCAAGGCGCGGGTAAAACCACGACTACCGCAAAGCTGGCAGGGAAGTTCAAATCAAAGGGCCGGAAGCCTTTACTGGCAGCCTGTGATATTTACAGGCCTGCGGCGATCGAACAGCTGCAGATTAACGGTGACAAGCAGGGTGTTCCCGTGTTCTCAATGGGTGATAAGCATAAACCGGTTAATATTGCCAAGGCTGCCCTGGAGCATGCCGCAAAAAACAATTATAATGTGGTTATTCTGGATACCGCCGGACGTCTTCACATTGATGAAGACATGATGAATGAATTAATCGAAATCAAGGAGAATATAACCGTACATCAGACCATTCTGGTGGTGGATTCCATGACAGGGCAGGATGCGGTTAACGTATCCGAAATGTTTAACAGCAAGATCGGTATTGACGGTGTCATTCTGACTAAACTGGACGGTGATACCAGAGGCGGTGCGGCTTTATCCATTCGCGCGGTGACCGGTAAACCGATTCTGTTTGCAGGTATGGGTGAAAAGCTGTCGGATCTGGAACAGTTCTATCCGGACCGGATGGCTTCCAGAATCCTCGGGATGGGTGATATCTTAACCCTTATTGATAAAGCTCAGGCAAACTTCGATGAAGAACAGGCCAGGGAACTGGAAAAGAAATTCAAGAAATCGGAATTTGACTTCAATGATTTTCTCACCTCTATCCATCAGGTTAAAAAAATGGGCGGCATCGGCGATATGCTTGGTATGCTTCCCGGTATGGGCAGCCAGTTAAAGGATGTTGATGTAAACGAGGCGGATTTTACCGTTACGGAAGCCATCATATATTCGATGACAAAGCAGGAACGTTCCCATCCGGATATCATAAATCCTTCCAGAAAAAAAAGGATAGCAAAGGGTGCCGGAGTCGATATCAGCGAGGTTAACAAGCTGGTAAAGCAATATGAGCAGTCTAAGAAGATGATGAAACAATTTTCCGGCCTGCTTGGCAGCAAAGGCGGAAAACGCGGAAGATTCAAGCTGCCTTTTGGCTTCTAGTCATTGTTATGTTATAAACAATTATGTATTATAACTTTTACAATAGAAGAACTACATTTAAGGAGGTGAATGATAATGGCAGTTAAGATCAGATTAAAGAGATTGGGACAAAAAAAGGCTCCTTTCTATAGAATCGTTGTATCAGATTCCAGATCACCGAGAGATGGTAAATTCATCGAAGAGATAGGTACTTATGATCCGACTCAAGAACCTACTGCTTTCCAGATTAATGAGGAAGCAGCAAAGAAATGGTTATCAAACGGTGCTCAGCCTACGGAGACCGTTGGTAATTTATTTAAAAAAGCAGGAATAACAAAATAGTAGGGTTTCATGGTAACAGATATATTTCTGCAACCGTTGCACATATCCGTGCAATTGTTTCACATTCCTGTGGAGGTGAAGAGTAATGAAAGAATTAGTTGAAGTAATTGCTACATCACTCGTAGATCACCCTGAAGAAGTTGTTGTAACGGAAAAAAAAACCGATAAATCTATTATTGTAGAATTAAAGGTAGCACCTGAGGATATGGGTAAGGTCATCGGAAAACAAGGCCGAATTGCAAAATCCATCCGTACGGTTGTTAAAGCAGCAGCTACCAAGGATGATAAAAAAGTAATCGTTGAGATATTACAGTAAGTATACGAAGTTTATTTAACTGCAAGAACCCGGTCTTAAGAAGGCTTGCCATATGGCGCGGGTTCTTGTTTTGCTGGTATTTAAGAAAGAGGCTGTCATGGAAGATTTCTTAAGAGTGGGTTTGATTTCTTCGACTCACGGGATTAAAGGCGAGGTTAAGGTATTCCCCACAACGGATGATACAAGCCGCTTTAAGTATTTAAAACAGGTATTGCTTGATACCGGAAAAGAATATTTGGAGCTTGAAGTGGAAGGGGTAAAATTTTTCAAGCAGTTTGTGATCCTTAAGTTCAAGGGAATTGACACGATAAATGATATTGAGAAATATAAGGGCAGGGATCTTCTTGTAACAAGAGAAAATGCCGTTAAGCTTGAAGAAAATGAATATTTTATATATGATATCATCGGTTCCAAGGTATTTACGGACGATGATAAGGAATTGGGAGAACTGACAGAAATTTTAACGACCGGAGCAAATGATGTATACATCGTGACTACGGCAGAAGGAAAGGAACTGTTGCTGCCTTCCATAAAAGAGTGCATTCTGGATGTTGATGTC
>JAEWSD010000206.1 GCA_023398615.1 Bacillota bacterium | reverse complement strand
TCATGTCCTTGTTAACCTGTGCCATATTTGTTCCTCCTATTCTTTATAAGGGTGTATTGTTCTTTGAACTCCTTCATTATAATCTAAGTTATCAGAACCGTCAAGAGGCTGTCATTTTGAATTATTTTTGGTGTTGTAAGGCTAGAGGCATCGAATTCGACGCCTTTAATTCATTTATCCTTATCTTTTTTTGTTGGATTCTTCAATTACATCCGAAATAAGACGTGAGAAATCAACAGCGTTTTTCTTGGTTATAACAGGTCTACCGGTATCTACTTCGATTTCTTTACGTGTGTTTCCTGCAATTTTACCTCCGCGTCGCGCTACCTGCTTATTTTCTTCAAAGGTTTTCGGTTCTGTTGTTTTAGAAATTTCAGTTGTAGTGGCCTCAGCAAGCATATTTAAAACCAGTTCCAATGTCGACATGTTATCGCGGAGATTTTCTTTTTTCAATCCTTTGAGTTGTTTATATTGTCGAGTCGTCATTCCAGACCATGCTCTTGTAATTTCATCGGTCAGTATAGCATATTCTTGCCCTTGCTTTACGCCACGGTCATCCCACTCGTCAGTGAGCTCTTTGCGAACTTGAATCGCCTGCAGCCGCTGATTAATCCACTCGCGAGTATATCCTTTTTTTAGATATGTAGAAAGAGCACGGTCAATGGTGATTTCCGGATCAATTGTTTCCTCTATCCGCTCGCGACCAACTTGAGCAAGCCACATTTTAAATGGTTCAGCTTTCGGTGACGGAATGGTCTGTATAATACGCAAAAGTTCCTCTATATTTGCCACATCCGTATTGTAACGTTTTCCATCTGCAGCTTTCAATTTCAGTTGCTTACAAATTGTAAGCAACTGAAATCCTTCTTCAATAAGACGTTTTTTCAAAACAGCCCAGTAGGTACTCGCGTTTCGCGGTGTTGCTTGGTCAGTAAGAATTGACACCACATCCACCACAGAAAAGTACCACTCTTGTTCCTCTTCATCCCAAGCTGTACGGATGCGTTTATCTTCAAATAATTGAACCTTATTATTTCCATCCATTATTTTGTCCTCCAGCTTCAAAATAATTTATTTTTCATTTTGTACTTTATCCCAATATTCTTTAAATCTCATAAATGCTTTCTGTTCACCAAAATTATGTATATTATCTGAGAAATCTATTACATCACATTCTTCATACCACCAAACCCTATTCCTCTTATGCCTCTCCCAATAATTTGCTCATATATGTAGCACCCTCAACCTTTCAAAATTATTATAATAAAAACATTTCAATATGATTCTATCATACATAATAACCATTTTATGGTGCTTTCAAATATATATTTTTTATTTAATTCAATCATTGGTACTCCCCAGTTACATCTCCATTATATACCTCTCTATATTACTAATCAAACATTTATACAAATTTCTACAGTAAAACGCACCCAGCAACCTTGTTAATGAGTGCATCCATACATCACCTATTCACTTTCACTTCAACTTATATAGCAGACAGCAATTTGTCAACATAATACGGCTAGAGGCTGTGAGGATAGGCAGAATACAGGATTACTGGCACTTCTACTTTACATTTTCAGAAACTATTACTTAAATCTAATAAAATTAATATTCTTTATACCATGATGCTAGATGTTCCAGATGCATTTAAAAAATAAATCGCTATATTTTCAGCTCAAAAAAGTACTATTTTAAAAAAGCTTTGGTTTTACAGTACTATCGATATTGCGGGTAATCATCAATAATATTCCAGAAGGTAAAATCACTCAACTGGCTGAAAATAAAGACGAGGTATTAAAATGATATTTGGAGTAATCTTTTTAGTTGGGTAAACAATAGCTAAAGGAAAAATAGAACAAAGGAGTAAAGAAGACTGACATCATTATATCCTAAATAATATAGAGAAACAGGTTGCCGACAAAGCCCGAGTCTGTCCCGTACTGTGAGAAAAGCATTTGCAGGTTACGCGCAATTCTTAGGTATCGAGTGAACGATCAAATCAGACGTGCGATAATTCGCACGAGCGCAAATGTTTGACGAACGAAATATTTGAAAAAGCTACTGCGTAGGTTTTTCAAATATTCCGTGAGGAGTTTTTGCGCGTGCTGATTGGTTCAAGTGAGCGAGATACCTTAGAAATGCCAGTAATCCTGCATCGGCTTCTTATCACAGTATGGGGCAGACTCGGGCCTTACCGGCAACCGTCACTAGAATAGTACAGTGAAAATAATTCATGAAGATTTAACTTGTATTATGTCGGCTTTTATATTAAAATAAGGTTGATCAAAATAAAGGAGGATAATATTATGGCATATAAAATTAGTGATGAATGTATCAGCTGCGGTTCCTGTGTACCAGAGTGTCCTGTCGGAGCAATCTCGGAAGGGGCTGAACATTTCGAAATTGACGCTGATGCTTGTTTAGATTGCGGAGCTTGCGCAGCTACATGTCCAACCAATGCAATTGAAGGTTAATATCAACAGAAAGGGAGGTAAAGAGTATCAAAACTTACTCTAACCCCCCTTTTAGTCTACCTTTTACCTTTTTGAAAGAAACCTCTTCTTACCTTCTTTCTGCCTGCTCTCGCAGCCGCATATTCACTCCGGACCGACTGCATCTCACGCAGGGTACGGTCAAACTGTTTAAACCTTTCTTCCTCCCTTTCCTCTTTCACACGCAGCAGGTAGTCCATCTCTTTGATTACACTGCTTGAAACGGCATCACTGACAGATTCGGATAATAACTCATTATTATCCCTCAGAGCCTCTGTCACCAGTCTATTCATAATTGCCTTAAACTGCTCCATTTTTTCCGATGACTTGTCCATCATCATTGTCTGGCCTTCCCCCATATCGAACCGTGGGATGGGTAAAGACGAGAGGCAGTTGTCTTCCGTAATTTCTTTATCTGAACTGTTCAGCTTTTGGATATCCGGCAGTAACATTTTTATTGCACGCAGCTGGTAGCCTTTTTCTTTTAAAATCTTAATTGCTTTAAAGATTTCAATATCCTGCTCCCTGTAATATCGATGTCCCATCTCATTTCTGGGAATGTCCAGGTCCAATTCGTCCTCCCAGTAGCGTAACGTGTGCTGTTCCACATCAACTTTTTTTGAGGCCTCTGATATAATGTATCGGATATCGTGCATGGTACTTCCTCCTCCGTTAATTGTTATATTTTTACATTTATTTATTATAACACAGTAGGAATTCAATGCAATATACTTACGGTACTTTCTTAATGAACTTATCGACAGCATTATTCAGAAGCTTATCCGTCTCCCCCATCCTTGACAATTTCCCGGTTATTTTGCTTTCAACAGCCGAAACACCATCTTAAGATTCAGCTTATTGCCGTTATACAGGACCATCCCCTTATACAGCCTGCCGGTCGATATTGTAAACAGTATTACCGTAAGTAAAAGGATAATAAGGGAAAGCAGGCCTTGCGGTATTCCAATCTTTCCGATCACCAGGTCTGCCGGAACTGAAAACGGTGCCGTAAACGGGAAATATCTGACGAAAGTGCTGAAAGCACTGTTATCCTGGATCGGAGCTATATAGGACAGCAGAAAGCTGCCGATAGCCGGTAATTGAAATATCCCCATACCGCTGGATAAATCCTCCGCCTTATTCAGTACGGCACCAATCATACCTGCAAGTACACAGTAGAAGAGGAATCCGATACCGATTACAAGTATGGCCAACAGAACCGCAGGTATCGAAAAGGCACTTACACTTGCATTATCCCTGATTAAAGCCAGGATCGACAGGACAGGATTCCGATAGTCCGGATTCATACTTCTTGCCAGAGCATCCCCTGCCGCAAATCCGACGGCGGCACTTCCTGCCCAAAGGACAAACTGTATGACGGCCAGGAAGGTCATGGCAAGTATCTTTCCGATAATAAGCGCATAAGGAGCAGTGGAAATCAGCAGGGTTTCCATTAATTTAGAGGACTTCTCTATAATTAAAGCCTTGCATACGGTTTGACCGTACAGTAACAGCATGATATACAGAATGAGTGCAAAAACCATCGGTACAAGCAGCTTGATCAGCATCTCACCGATGGATTCCTCCTTCTCTCCCGCATCGGT
The DNA here is from genome assembly GCA_023398615.1 of Bacillota bacterium. Classification (GTDB taxonomy): domain Bacteria; phylum Bacillota; class Clostridia; order Lachnospirales; family Lachnospiraceae; genus Anaerocolumna. The sequence continues at coordinate 7,101 of JAEWSD010000206.1, read as the reverse complement.
AAAGGTAGAGGTTACCGGCATGTTAATGGATGCCATCTGCACATCGGTCAATCCGGCCTGAATGAACTTGCTGTTCTCAAAGCATGTGAGTGTCTGGTTAATAATGGCCTCTCCGTCGGACTTCGATATTTTCGAATGAGATGGTATGGCAAGCTTTAAAGCAAAGCCTGTCCCATCTTTTGTTATATGAAGGACCACCTCCGCGCCGTTTCTTGATTCGATCTCCTTTATCAGATCTTCCTCAGTTTTCCCGGTAGCCTCATATGCAAAATTCGTGCCCGAATATTGCTCAGTTTGAATTATACTGCTAAAATCTGTCGGCAGCAATCCGCTTTCATCCAGGACATGGACCGTTTTAATAGGAGAAATTTCAGTTTTCTCTCCGGAGATTGACGTCAGTACATTAACCGCGAACACGGTAAGGAACAGGAAAAGGGCAAAACACAGCGTTGTTATTTTAAATGCTTTTCCTTTTGTGGTTTGATGCAAAGTAAAAGAAAAAACATCCTTCCATCCCGAAAATTTCGAACTGATCATTACGGTTTACCCCCTTTCGCCTGCTTTGATATGGATACTAAGTCCTTTATTCTCAGCCGATTCCCCTGATGCATAATTAAAGTCTCATAAATCTTTGCGGTAAACAGAACCAGACCCGCCAGACTGATTAAGAGTATCAGAAGGGAAGCAGCCCCCCAGATAACGGTGATCCTGCCAAGCAGGATATAGGCCGGGGTAATAAATACGGTAGAGATCGGAAGGAGATAGGCAACATATGCCAGGATACCGCCCGAACTCCCGCTGAATCCGGCAATCACAACCGCCAGGCAGATGTAGGCGCCTGCAATCAATGTGACATTAAATATCATAATTCCCTCTGCCAGCTCCTCAATCCTGCTGACCGTCGCACCGGCAAGTCCTGCAAGTAAGGCAAAGAACAGGAAACCGCCGATAAAGATCAGAATGATCAGAATAATGCTGACAGGAGTCACATTCGACAAAATCTCCTTAACAGGGATACCTTGTAAGAATTCAGGCAATAAATCCTCCTGTGGATTTATTGCTTTTTTGATGAAACAGGAAAGGAAAAAGCTGATGCCCAGTAACAGGAACTGCAGCAGGGTAACCGACAGCATTGCCAGTACTTTTCCCATAATGACCGCCATAGGACGGATCGATATCATAAGATATTCTATTACCCTGGTTGATTTTTCCGTTATGATTGAGGAGGCAATCCCTTCACCGCCAAATGCGAAGAACATGACAATAATGGTAATGATGGCAAGCAATATGCCATATTCCGGCATAGACAGTGCCTGTACGCCTTCCGCATCCGGACCGGCACCGCCCGTATCCTGACTGTATACGGTTACCTCCGTAGTCACCGGGGCATTCACAACATCCATCTGCTCCTTTGAGATGCCCAGCAGGCGGATCCTGTTTCTGTTAAAGCTGTCTGCAAACTGAACCGAAAGGTCATTTACTTCCGTGTCCGTAACAGCACTTTTTGCAGATTTAATAAAATGCAGATTATATACGCCATTGCCTTCGGTAATATGCAATAATATATTTCCCTTATCCGAAGTCTTCAGCTCCTCGGTTATTTCCTCAGCACTCTTATCGGAACGAAGAAAAGAAACCTTACTATACTTTTCGTTTTCAAGGGAGATGGTAGAATAATCCGCTTCTCCCAGACCGCTTTCATCCACTATCCAGACCGTTTCAATCCGGACTTCGGACTCCTTCCCTGCCACGGAGGACACCAGCTGCATCACCAGCATGGAAAGTAATGCGGCTATGCAAAGCACAGCAGTCATAATCCTTATAGGCCTGCTTTTCAAGGTCTGCAAAAAGGTAAAACGGTAAACCTGCTTCCAGCCTGTCATACTATTTATCCTCATGCTCAGATCCTACCTTTTCCACAAATATTTCATGCAAAGACGGTTCCCGCAATTCAAATTTAATTACAGGTATTTTTTCTTCTATCAGCCTTGCAAGCAAAAACTGAGCCTGCTCCTCACCGATAACCTTAAAATGGTATTCATTCGGTGTCTTATTCACCAGTGTCAGTCCCAGCGCCTCAACATAAGGCATGATATCGGCTTCACACTTAATAAACATATTTACTCTTCCGTAGCTTTTCTTAATTTCGTTCAGGTTACCCTGCAATACCGTTTTCCCACGGTTAAGTATCGTAATATCCTCACAGAATTCTTCTATTGTCGGCATCTGATGGCTGGACATGATCAAAAACTTGTCCTTTGCTATCTCTTCCTTAATAATTGATTTAAACAGATCCGAATTGACAGGGTCCAGTCCGCTCAAAGGCTCGTCCAGTATCAGCAGCTCCGGATCGGACAACAAGGCCGCCATGAATTGTATCTTCTGCTGGTTTCCCTTTGAAAGCTGCTCCGCAGTTTTCGGTTTTTGCTTTTTTCCTTTCGTGTTCGAAGGAAACAGGTATTCCTGCACCTCCAGCCGTTCCGCCCAATACTCGATCCTGGCCGTCGCAGCCTTCCTGGACACCTTCTTAAGCCTGGCAAAATACAGCAGCTGGTCCATCAATGTATATTTCGGATAAAGGCCTCTCTCCTCGGCAAGATAGCCCACATTCATATTGATGGCATCCAGAGGCTTGCCTTTCCAGGTAACCTCTCCGCCGTCACCTGCAAGCATACCAAGTATCATCCTTATTGAAGTGGTTTTACCGGCGCCGTTCGTACCCAGCAATGCATAAACTCCCGGTTTCTTAATCTGAAAGCTCAGGTTATCCACAACCGTGGCTTCCCCATATTTCTTTGTTAAATTACTAACGACTAAAGACATATATTACCCCTTCCAAAAATATTAGTTATAGGCATTTCAGAAACTCCTTTTGTGTCTGTGATTGTTCCAGCGCGTTTTTGCTCTGTCGTTACTGTTTGCTGAAATTGTTTGGACGTCACATACAAATGCTTTTCTTGTATGGGAAAGCCAAACAATTTCAGCAAACTGTAGAGACGGTGAAAAAACACGGGAACATCAGCAGACACAAAAAAGAAGTTTTGCAATTACCTATATTAACTATCTCTCCAAATTGGCAAATTTGGTATATTGCGCCAACCATGCAAGCTTGATTGTTCCTGTCGGACCGTTACGCTGTTTTCCGATTATAATTTCCGAAACTCCGGCATCCTCGGAATCATGATTGTAATAATCGTCACGATAAATAAACATAACGACATCGGCGTCCTGCTCGATTGCACCGGATTCTCTGAGGTCCGAAAGCATCGGCCTTTTATCCGGTCTCTGCTCTACCGCACGGCTTAACTGTGATAACGCTATGACCGGCGCATTGATTTCCCTTGCCAGTGCCTTTAATGAACGCGATATCTCAGAGATTTCCTGCTGTCTGGACTCCGCCTTCCTGCTGCCCGTCATTAATTGCAGGTAATCGATGATTACCAGACCAAGATTATATTCCAGTTTAAACTTGCGGCACTTTGACCGTAATTCACTGATTGATATGCTGGACGTATCATCTATGATTAAATTGGAATTCCCGATAACTCTTGCGCTTTCCACTAATTTCAGCCATTCCTCGTCATTCAGGTCACCGCTTCGGATGGACTGGGAATCCACCTTGGAATGCATGGACAGCATACGTTTTACCAATTGGTCCCTCGACATTTCCAAGCTGAAAATTGCTGTGGTAATGCTGCTTTTTAATGCAACATACTCCGCTATATTTAAAACAAACGCCGTCTTGCCCATAGAAGGCCTTGCCGCAATCAGAACCAGGTCCGAAGGCTGCAAGCCGGCAGTTTTATAATCCAGATCGTAGAATCCGGTTGCAATTCCCGTGACACTCCCTTTATTTCGGGCGGCAGCCTCAATACTCTCAAGGGAGTGGAATACAATATCTTTAATACCTACAAATTCCCCTGAATTACGTTTCTGCAGGATATCAAATACCTTCTTCTCGGTATTCTCAAGGATGGTTTCCACCTTTTCCTTATCCAGGTAACATTCGTTCGTTATCCCTTCCGTAACCTTTATCAGCTGTCTTAAAACCGATTTTTCCTTTACGATATTGGCATAATATCTGACATTGGCGGATGTCGGCACCGCCGTAATCAGATCACGGATAAATTCCAGGCTGCACAGCTCCGGAGGGACATCCTTCTCTTTCAATTTATTCTGCAGTGTGATTAAATCTACCGGCTTGCCTTCATTAAACAACTCCAGCATGGCATCAAACAAGACACCGTAACGCTGCTGATAAAAGTCTTCTCCCATGATCGCTTCCGAAGCCGCCACAATCGCATCCTTATCCATAATCATGGAACCTATTACGGACTGCTCCGCTTCATCGCTATGCGGGAAAACCCTTTTTATAAATGCCTCATCCATCTGCCTTCCTCCTACGTATAATAGCAATGAAATGCAGCCGCATGTATCAATTGCTGTTTGTTACATTCACTTTCAGATCTGCGGTTACCTGCGGATGCAGCTTCACAGGCACCGTAAAGGTTCCGATATTCTTAATCGGAGCCGCCAGTTGCAGCTTCTTCTTATCAATGTCATATCCAAACTGCGCTTTAAGCTCACCTGAGATTTCCTTCGAGGAAATGGAGCCAAAGGTTCTTCCGCCTTCTCCGGCCTTGATTTCCAGCTTTACGGTAATGCCCTCCAGCTTCTTTGCATATGCCTGCGCTTCCTCTAGCAGTTCCTTTTGTCTTTTTTCTTCCGCCGCCTTCTGAAGCTTTAAATCGTTCAGGTTCTTCGGAGTAGCTTCCAGTCCTAATTTCTTTGGCAATATAAAATTTCTGGCATATCCGTCACTTACGTTTACGAGATCGCCTTTTTTTCCCAATGATTTTACATCCTCTGTTAATATAATCTGCATACTTTACCTCTTTTCCGAATATTCAGACATCACACTATAATGCCGTGATGTCTTATTCTGATTTCTTAAATATATTAGTAAGATTAGAGTTGGCCTTTGACACTCTCACCATTACAAGTCACCTTCCTGAATCATTTTTGACAGTGTTGCCTTAACCTGGTTGATTGCCTCCGTCAGGGTACAGTTCACAAGCTGTACTCCGGCAACGCTCATATGGCCGCCCCCGCCAAGCCTTTCCATAATAATCTGTACATTCACCTCATCAATGGAACGAGCACTGACATAGATTTTGTTATTAAACTCAGTCAGCACAAAAGAAGCCTTTATATTTGTAATATTCAATAATTCATTTGCTACCTGCGCCCCCAATATCGTCGGGCTGTTCACACCTTCGCTTGAACATACGGTTATTGCAAAGTGATCCAGGTAAACCTCCGTAGCCGTAATTGCAGCCGCCTTTACCTTGTACTCATCCATGCCGCTGCGAAAGGCCTTGCGGATCCTGGTAACATCTGCGCCGCTTCTTCTGAGGAAAGCCGCGGCTTCAAAGGTCCTGACACCTGTCTTGGTCAGGAAGTTATTTGTATCGATCATTACGCCTGAATACATTGCGTCCGCTTCCGCCTGTCTGAGCTTTAAGCCTTCCCCTATGTACTGCAGGATTTCGGCAACCATCTCACAGGAAGAGGAAGCATAGGGCTCAATATAGGACAGTACCGCATTTTCTATCGCTTCACCGGTCTGACGGTGATGATCCAGAATTACTATCGTTTTTGTCAGGTTTAACAGTTCCCTGCATTCCGTATAGCTTGGCCTGTTTACATCCACAATGACCAGCAGCGTATTATTATCTACAACAGCCACCGCCTGTTCGCTCTTTAGGAACATATCCTCCTCATAATCCGGATTATTTAAGAAACGCGCCATTAAAGGCCTGACGGATGAAGTTACCTCATTAATGACAATATGGGCTTTCTTGTTTAAGGTTTTTGCAATCCGATAAATTCCTACCGCCGCACCAAAGGAATCGACATCCCCTATGGAATGACCCATAATCACTACTTTGTCTTTTGCTTCCACAAATTCCTTTAAGGCATGCGCCTTAACCCTTGCCTTCACACGCGTGCTCTTCTCAACCTGAATACTCTTTCCGCCATAGTAAAGCAGCCTTTCACCATCCTTTATGACGGCCTGGTCTCCGCCCCTGCCCAGGGCCAGATCAATGGCAGCCCTCGCATATTCATAGCTTGTCTGATAGGAATCGGTATTAACGCCCAGTCCCATACTGATCGTCACCGACATCTCATTGCCGATATTAACGGCACGGACCTCTTCCAGTATGCTGAACCGGTTATTCTGCAGCTGGGCAAGATATTTCTGTTTCACCATAAAGATGTATTTATCTTTCTCAAGCTTCTTTATAATAGCATCCATACTCTGCATATATTTGTTGATCTTCCGGTCAATCAAAGCGATCAGCAGAGAACGTCTGACTTCATCTATACTTTCCAGCGCCTCCTCATAGTTGTCAATATATAAGAGGCCGGTAATCATTTTCTGTTCGTAGTTCTCTCTGGCAAGCGTCCTGTTCTCTGTCTCGTCGTGGATATATAATGCAATCAGGCTGTTTGCATCAACCGCAGCCTGATCCTGTTCCTCCCAAAGGGACTCTCCGGACAGATCTACGGCAACAATTTTCCGCATGATAATCCTGTAGTAGTTCTGATTTTTCACTACATTGACGACCCTGTCCTGCATGTCCGACGGCAATACCTCTTCCGTTATCTCGGGAAATATATTGGTTATGGATCTCTGTGCCGCCTTCTCCTTCTCAATAATATCCAGGAATTCATTATTGCCCCAAAGCAGCCTGCCTTCACAATCCAATACGGCATAAGGCAATGCCATCTCCTTAAGCAGCTGTTTCTGTACCTGTCCGTAATCCGCAGCATACCGAACAAGATCTCCCATGATACCGGGCCGGTTAAAAAAATACACAAGCAAAGCTGCTATGATATACAGCAGCACAAAACCAATCGCAACCAGTCCGGCTTTCCGATCAATCATATAAATGCATATATTCATGCCGATCAGCAGTAAAGACAATATGATCGGCCAGCGCAGATATGCCCTCAATGCCCTGCTTACCTTAAATCTCGTTCCCATACTCACATGCTCCTCATATGGACTATAATGAAAGAATAAAGGATTCCATA
>JAEWSD010000075.1 GCA_023398615.1 Bacillota bacterium | reverse complement strand
GTTATGGAAGCCGATTTGGTTCCCCCAAAGATAACGGATTTGATAAATTCAGTATTAACATATGATTGTTCGATACAAGATTTTTATAATAAGTACATAGAAAATCATATTACTAAGAATAGTAATGAAGCATTCAATTTCTGGAATATTTATAATCAAAACGGAATGCAGTTTGATAAAGAAAAACCAATAATCGGTATTACAGATAATTCTGCATTTATTATTGTTGATGAAAATAAATCAACCCTTACCCTCAAACTATTTGACAATGTGAAAGTTTCAAAGGTTGAATTTTGGATAGACGGTAAACTTGTAAGTACCGTCAGAAATCCTTCGGATACATTAATGTATACGTTACCCAAAAATAAATTAAAAAATGGAAAGAACAAGCTGGCAATTAAGGCATATGATTATGCAGGTAATTTCAGAACAAATAAAAGTACCTTATCAAAAGTATTTCCGGCAGAAGATTTCTTTAAGGCTTCCAATGATTCATACAGTACTTCCGTCGGCTTTGGTGATATGGAATACCGCCAGCCATATGCGACAAAATATATAGATTTAATTGTACAGGGGGATGAGGGTACAGCTACAGCCTCTTTATTGATGCTGCCGCCTTCCGGAAAATTATTAGCCGAATCTTCATTTTCTGTTTATTCAGAAGCGGAAGAAGACGAAACAATTTCTGAAGAATCTCAGACATTTATACGGCAGTTGGCAGATACCTATTCTTTATTATATCAGGCAGATGCCTTTGGAACCTTATCGGAAGGTGAAATGTCAAGCGGAAGCTTTACAGTTTATGACGGGAGTGATTATGGAATACTACTAGACGATACCTTAGGCGATTTTGAAATGACCTTAACGGCGCCAACGGGTGAGGTATATTCGAATTCTGATGTCACAGAGCCGCCGGTTTCCGATGATGAATCAGAATTGCAATATGTGCTGAACATGGGTAATTGCGGAATGATGCTGTTTAATCCTGTTTCCGGAACATGGTCGTATTCCATAAGGAACCGCGGTTCCGGGTCAGATTTTGAACTGGGAATCTATATGAGACGGTCGGCGCCTATTGTTAAAAATGAAGAGGAACTTTTAAAAATCCAGGATGGTTCCAGCGTGGAGCTAAAGGCATCGGTTGTAACCGGAAGTGCCATTACCGTAGCAACCGGAGGTGCTATTTCGGCAGTAACCGGCAGTGTAATCAGTATAGCCTTGACCGGGGAAACCGATGATTTAAATATGCAAGACTATATTTCGGATACCATAAGTGAATCCGGAGATTTTACATATACATTTCATGATTTGCCGGATGGTCATTATAAAGCAGCATTATGTGTAGTCGGGTCAGATGGAGCCAGAGGATGGACTAAAGAGTGTGAAATTATCGTTGATTCAAAAGTTCCTGAAATCCTGCTGGAAGATGATTATGAATATTTTACCTATGCCGGTAAAGCAATTATAGAGGGGATTGGAAAAAATTCATCCGTTCTTGCAGTTTATCTGAATGGAGAGAGAATACCTGTCTATGATTCCGGAAAGAGCGAAACAGATGTTTTTTTTGCAGCCGAGATGGAGCTTAAATTGGGAAATAACACCTTAACCCTTATTGCGGAAACGGAAACGGGCAGGACAGTAACAAAAACATTGATCTTGCATTCTGAAACGGAGGAAGAGTGCTATAAGGATGAGCATCAGCCGGTTATTGAAAGTGTCCTTTTTAACGGAAAAGAGGAATTATTATTGAAATCAGATACGGAAATTAATGTTAAATTAACGGATAGTAATATTTCCGATTATAAGGTTTTTGCTATTTGTGATGATATAGAATATGATTTTATACCAAATGGCGACCACTTTACCCTGAATTTCAGACCTGAGGAATATAAAAGCGGTAATTATGAGCTGACGATATATGCTGTCAGCAGATGGTTAATGTATGACTATAAGGAATTTGACATAGCCGTACAAACTGATGACGGAGCACCGTTCATTCTCAGTTGGCCGGAGGACATAGAACTGGAATTAGGGGAAAGCGCTGTTTTGAATATTGATGAGATATTTGGAGGAAACGATTATAGTCTGGAGGCTAATTTCGGTACCATTTCCGATAATTCATGGACATTTAAGCCTTCTGAGGAAAATGTTTATGAAGTTACGATACGCGCGTTCAATGAAGACTCTGATGTGGCGGTAAGTTTTAATGTTATCACTGAATCAACAGGCGGATTTGAGTTACAGCTGGATGCAAATAAAGGTGAAATTGACTCCGATACCTATTATGTTGTTTATGGAGAAAAGTACGGAACCTTGCCGACACCTATAAGAAACGGATATAATTTTACAGGATGGTTTACGGAGATTGACGGCGGCACGAAAATACTCGAAACAACGACAGTACAGGAAGAAGATGCACGTATTCTATATGCCCATTGGAGAATTAAAGCTCCGGTTATTATATTTGATGCCAACGGCGGAAATGTGTCGGTAGCTACCAAAAAGCTTACTAACGGAAATACCTATGGTACCTTACCGACTCCGACACGGACCGGTTATAAATTCTCAGGATGGTTTACGAAAGCGGAAGGAGGTACGGAGATTACCTCTGATACAATCGTAGATTTGTCCGATGAACTGATCGTGTATGCGCATTGGGGAGAAGCTGCCTATAAAGTAATGTTTTCCGCAAACGGCGGAAATGTATCCGTAAGCAATAAAACCGTTACATATGGAAGTACTTATGGCGCTTTGCCGATCCCAACCAGGACAAATTATATATTTAAAGGGTGGTATACGAAAGCCAGCGGCGGAACGGAAATAACAGAGGACAGTATTGTAGAAATAACCGGGGTGCAAATTTTATATGCAATCTGGGCGAAATCAACGTACGATGTTACCCTTGATGCAAACGGCGGGGAGGTATTACCAAACAGCATCAGTGTAAATTACGGAAGTACCTACGGTGCTTTACCAACTCCTGAACGGCTAAACTATACCTTTAACGGATGGTATACCGAGGCAGAAGGAGGAACACTTATATTAAGCAGCAGTGAGGTGAGCATTACATCACCGCATACCTTATATGCCCATTGGACAGGCAACAGCTATCAGCTTACGCTTGATGCAAACGGGGGATTCATTGCAGGAAAGGAAAGCGTAAGTATAAATATACATTACGGAGCAGAATATGGAAGTGTACTGTCTGCAATAGCAACAAAGGACGGATATGTATTTGACGGATGGCATACCGAGGCAGAAGGAGGCGAAGAGATCACTTCATCCGCAATAGTCAGCATAGCGGATGAGCAGACATTGTATGCCCACTGGAAAACCGGCAGTTATATTCTTACATTTAATGCAAACGGCGGCAGTGTTTCGATAGACAGAAAGGATTTGACATATGGCAGTGAATATGGAATATTACCGGTACCGATACGAAAATATTATGTATTTACAGGGTGGTATACTCTATTAATTGGCGGAACCGAGATAAAAGAAAACAGTATTGTGAATACCAGGGTGTCACAAACCTTGTATGCTCACTGGAAGGGAGAAACTTTTGAAGTTACCTTTGATGCAAACGGAGGAAGCCTTTCCCAAAACAAAATGGATGTCATATTCGGAGATACCTATGGAGCATTACCTGTTCCGTCTAAGAATAACTTAATATTTGACGGATGGTTTACGGAAGCCACAGGGGGTATTCGTATCACCAACAGCAGTATGGTAGGTATAACCGCTCCACAGACCTTATACGCACACTGGGCAGGCGATAGCTATACGGTTACGCTTGATGCAAACGGAGGATTGATTTCAGGCAGTCAAACGATAAACTTCAATGTAAAAAGCGGCGGAACTTACGGCAGTAAATTGTTGCTGATACCTATTAGAAAGGAATATAAATTCCTTGGCTGGTATACACAGGCCAGTGGCGGAGAAGAGATTATCTCCGCCAGTCCGGTTAATCTGACCGAAGATCAGATCATATATGCACACTGGAAAAAAACCAATTACAAGGTATTTTTTGATGCAAACGGCGGTAGTGTGAATATTGCAAACAGGACTGTGATAAATGGAAGCACTTATGGCAGTTTACCGGTTCCGATTAAAGCGAATTGTGGTTTTAAGGGCTGGTTTACGCAATTAAACGGCGGAATTGAAATAACCAAAGACAGTATAGTAGATTTGGAGGAGGATCAAACCTTATATGCTCATTGGAATGGAGTTTCGTATAAGGTTACTTTGGATGCCACAGGCGGTACCGTAACACAGAACAGCATAAGCGTAAATTACGGGGAATCATATGGAGTATTACCGATACCGGCACGGACAGGCTATAGGTTTATCGGTTGGTATACCAAAGAAAATGCAGGAGAGCTGATTACTGAAGAAAGTGTGGTAAATATTTCTGAAAATCATACTTTATATGCAGCTTGGGAGGAAAATAAATATCCTGTTACTCTGGATGCAAACGGCGGAAGCTTTGAAGCCACAGGAATGAATGCAGTTACAATTTACGTGGTCGATGGAAAAAGCTATGGCTATTATAATACTTTTCCAGTACCCGCCAGACCAGGTTATGATTTCGAAGGCTGGTTTACTGAAAAAACCGGCGGTACAAAGGTTATAGAAAATGACATCGTAACAGAAGCAGGTGAACACACGCTGTATGCTCATTGGAAGGTCGAAAGCTTTATAGTATATTTTTATGCGAACGGAGGGGAAGTATCTCCCGACAGCAAGCTTGTAAAGTATGACGAAAGATACGGTGCATTGCCGACACCAACCAGAGATCATTACATTTTTCTTGGCTGGTATGATCAACAGCTTGGGGTTGGAACAAAAATTACCGAGGACAGTATTGTAAAGATCCCTGCGTCCCATAGTATTTCTGCCCGGTGGCTTGGGGAAGAATATAAAGTCGCGTTTGATGCAAACGGAGGGAGTGTATTTCAAAATTCGAAAAACGTTAATTACGGTGACAGCTACAAAGCTTTGCCGATTCCGACGAGGGTAGGTTATTCCTTTGTCGGATGGTTTGATAAGGCTTCCGGCGGCACGAGGATTACCGAAAGCAGTGACGTGACTGTTGCAGGAAATCACACATTGTATGCCCAATGGGAAGGAATTACCTATTCTGTCGAATTGAATCCTGAGGGAGGAGTATTAAATTCATCAACAAAAACTTTCCGTGTAGTTTTCGGAAGTAACTATGGGAAAAATATTTATGCATTACCGGTACCAAGTAAAACAGGATATGATTTTGTTGGCTGGTATACTGAAAAAGACAGTGGTGAAGAAATACAAGTTAATGATATTGTGGCTATAGCTGAGAATCATACTTTGCATGCCCACTGGAAAGAGGGAAATTACACAGTTTATTTTTATGCAAACGGAGGAAATGTATCCATTAGCAGTAAAGTAGTTACCTTTAATAGTATATATGGTACCTTGCCAATACCGACAAGGGAACATTATGTTTTCGATGGGTGGTATGATCAAAAAGGAAGTCCGGTCACCGAAGACAGTATCATGGATACGCCCGGCAGCAGCCTGTCTGCGCATTGGAAAGGGGAACCCATCAAGGTAAGGTTTGATGCAAACGGAGGTATAGTATCTGAGGACAGTATTGATGTTATTTTTGGAAATACCTACGGTACCTTGCCGGTACCTACCCGGACCGGCTATACTTTCTCAGGATGGTATAACCAGCTTAACGGAGGAACATCAATCTATGAGAGCAGTAAGGTTAATATTGGAGGAGATCATGTTTTATATGCCCATTGGAGCGGTATTCGCTATACGGTCACTCTGGATGCGGCCGGAGGGTTAATCTTTAATAATAACTTATATGTGAGTACTAGAGATATTACCGTTATGTTCGGACAGCCTTACAGCTATTATATTGCCAGGCTGCCGATTCCCAGTAAAACGGGATATGAATTTCTCGGTTGGTTTACAGACGAAAATGACGGAATTCCAATGACAGATAACAGTACGATGGATACCCCTATGAATCATACCTTATACGCACATTGGAAAGAAGGAACTTATAACGTTTACTTTGATGCGAACGGCGGAACCGTATCGATTAACAGTAAAACGGTAACCTTTAATAATACATACGGGTCTTTGCCGGTTCCAGCAAGAGAGCATTATAATTTTCTTGGGTGGTATGAAAATAATGGGATCACACAAATAACAGAAGACAGCATTATGAATAAAACCGGTAATAGACTGTATGCCCGTTGGGAAGGAGAAGTCTATAGAATCAGGTTTTATGCCAATGGAGGTAATTTATCACAGAACAGTATCAATGTAAACTACGGAAGCAGCTATGGGGCTTTACCGGTTCCCAGCCGGGACGGATATACATTTGCCGGCTGGTTTACACAGGAAAGCGGAGGTATGCTGATTAACAGTTCTACAATTGTAAACATAACTGCCGATCAGAGCTTATATGCGCATTGGAATCCGAATCAATATAAGATATCCTTTGTCAGTAATTTTACCACCTCATATTATGATGCATATGTCTATTATGACGGAACATATGGCAATACGCTCCCGATTGCAAGCCGTCCCGGATATAAATTTTTAGGCTGGTATACTGAAGAGAATGGGGGAATGAAAGTAACCTCCGATGCGGTAGTGAAGATACTGAATGATTCTAAACTTTATGCCAGATGGGAAGCGGAGCGCTATGTGTTATCCTTTGAAGCCAATGGCGGAAAGCTTTCCAGTACAAGCAAGCAAATTACTTATGATGAAAATTACGGAGCATTGCCGACGCCAACCAGAGAACATTACATTTTTCTCGGATGGTTTGATAATATGAGTGCCGGGAAAAATGTAACGGCGGACAGCTTAGTTAATACTACGGGTAACCGTACCATATATGCGCATTGGGAAGGCGAAGCATATACGGTTTCATTTGATGCAAATGGTGCCGCTTCTAATCCGGAGAGCATAAAAGTTACTTATGGCAGTACATATGGAACGTTACCTTCCGTAACTCGGACAGGCTATAGCTTTGACGGCTGGTATACACAATTAAGCGGAGGCGAAAGGATATCTTCAAGTAATACTGTTCAAATAACAGCGAATCGGAAATTATACGCGCATTGGACGATAAGAATAATTATAGTAACTTTTTATGAGGTCTATGGTTCAACATCAACAAAGGAAGTATATTATGATAAACCTTATGGGACATTACCGACTCCGTCTAGGATAGGTTATACCTTTACGGGTTGGTATACTGATGAAAAGGAGGGTACAAAAATATCTGAAAGTACTATTGTAAAAAATGAAGTGGGTCATATACTATATGCTCATTGGACTCCAATTACATATAAAATTTACTTAAACGCAAACGGTGGATATGTCTCGGAGGATTATATAACGGTTAGATTTGGAGATTGCTTCGGAGAATTGCCTACCCCTACAAGAGAAGGTTATAACTTTGTGGGATGGCGAGCACCAGATGTTGGAGGAACTATGGTTTTTATCTTTTCAGATAATAGATTAGTACGGACAGATTTGACAACATTATATGCGGCTTGGAATAAGATTAATTAACGTTTTTATAAAGATTCAGGTATACTAAGAAAAACGTGGGTGAATGCAAATGATAACTAAGCAAAGGAGATCATGGATGAGAAAAAGATTATTAAAATATATGTTTTTATTATTAATATTAAGCTCAATGCTACAATTAAGATCTTTAAATGCTGTTGCGGCAAGCGAAACAGTCCTCAATATTATGGATGGCAATATAACAATAACGGATAAATCCTATGTTCAGACGAAGAGCAACGGTACTGTTGTTGCTTCCGGTGACGTTTTGAATGATGAAATAATATTGACGGGAATACAAAACAGCGGATTTAATATTAATGTGGAAGGTTCTGATTTACCTACTATACATTTTAGAAATGTTACAACAAACGGATATATATTTGGTACGGCTTCCAGTGATTTAAATATTATATTAGAAGGAAATTGTAACTTCACAAAAAATATTTTCGGGTCATTATGGAGCATAAAGCAGTTTACTATATCCGGAATAAATGGTAATTCAGCAAAATTTACACAAATTGATACACAAGATTATTCTCAAAAAACAAAACTAAGATCATTATCATTTTTTAATATAAATGTAAATGGAAATATAACTATCAATAGTTATGGAAATTTAAATATAGATAATTGTAATTTTATTCAGGGAAATACTAATTTAATAAATAATAATTATGATGAAGTAAATAGACCAAGTATAGTAGTTAATAATAGTAATTTTGATTATTTAATTGCTTCTTCCCGCAGTTTTATGTTATTAGATAACGTTACATCATTATCAGGTAGGATTGGTTTAGGATTAACTCTACATCCTGAACTAGAATGTGTAATTAAAAATAGTAATTTGAAACTAGAAACTCTTCAAATTTATCCAGGAACACATAAGATAATAAATTCATGTATAGAATTCATACAAAAATATAATACACCTATTAATTTTATGACTGCATCCACACTTTTAAGTATTGAAGGCTGTACAATAATAACACCTGATTCAAATAATTATGATTTCTTGACAAGCTCGAATAATGTAATAAGTATAAAGGACTGTAGCTTAAATTTAAAATATAATGGGACGTCTATGAACTATAAAGGGTTTTATAATGGTACAGCAAAATCAAAATTTGATCCGTTAGATGATTTAAGTAATAAATTATATTTAAACAAAATCAAAGTACCCTATTCTTCAAACTCAAAAGTAAATATCAGCATAGACGGAAGACCTAACGTAACTCTTGTTACGGATCAAGATGGGTATTTGTATTTATATTTGCCTACAGGGCAACATACAGTCAGAGCTACGGATGTTAACGGTGTAATTTACTCAAAGACATTTAACGGGGCAACCACAAATGAATCTGATATGTCGGATAATGATGCCGGAGTTTTAGAAACAGAGATTCCTTTGATTGTGATTAACACACCTTACATCAACTCAGAGATACAATTTTCCTTTGACCGTGTTAACTGGACGGATGCTAAGACGAATGCATCAGGCGATATTAATATTTCCATTTCGGATCAATTAACAAGAATCTTTATCAGACTTATTTCCACAGGTGAAATCAAGTATGCCGTAATTAAAGACGGGACAGCAAGCAGCTTTAATAATGCCGAACCATTAATTTTAAGTCAGACGGAGCGTTCCGTTACATTCAGAAAAGGATCACAGGGTAT
>JAEWSD010000074.1 GCA_023398615.1 Bacillota bacterium | reverse complement strand
AATATCAATAATGTCGGGAGGAAAAAAGTAGTATGGATAATAAGTTAACAAAGGTTGGTGCGGTATTATTTACCTTTGGAATTCTTTCTTTTCTATTATCATTGGTAAATTTACAGTTTAAAGCTTTGAGTTTTTTGGGAGAATATAAGATTTATGTGGAGATCGCCAGTATTGTAATAGGATTGATAATTATGCTGGTTGCAAAATTCGGGAATAAAGATAAGAATGGAAATGAAGAACAGAATAATTAAAACAAAAGAAGCCTTTGTACTATTGCTGCTCAAGCAATAGTACAAAGGCTTCTTTTAATATTTGTATGGAGAAGCTGTATTTGCCAATGCGGATATTTGAATTGAATAAAAAAAATATAGATTTCCTCCGCAGTCCTGTAAAGGTTAGTCAAGATATTTTGTGAACATCAGATTTTTTCAAAAAAATCTTAAACTTTTCTCAAGGAATTCATCATAACTTTACAAGATTATTCTGGTAAAATATAAAACAAAGCTTTACCGGAAAAGGTTGTAAATTATGGGGCTTTCAGGAGGTTATTTTATGGTTTATTTAATTGATGCGGAGTCATACTTACCATTTGGTTTCGCAGCAGTACTGATCTTTTTGGTAATATATGAGCTCCGTCTTAGAACCAGGAACGAACAGGTCTCCTGGTTCCATAGAATGATGCTTCTGCTTCTGGGGCTGTATTTCACGGTAGTCTTTGCCATGACGGTATCGCCCGTTTATGGTTTTTCGATATCTCGTGCCGAACACAAGATCAATTTAACACCGTTTCAGGTAGTGGATACAATGATAAGTAACCCGATGAATTTCTGGGGGAATATATTAATGTTTGTACCGTTTGGGGTACTGGCTGTTCTGCTGTCACGCAGGTGCCAAAAGCTGTATATCCTGTTTTTCATGGGTGCCGGACTGTCATTGCTAATTGAGGTGCTGCAGCTTTTCGGTACGAGAGGCACCGACATTGACGATATTATTTTAAATACCACCGGGGCATTATGCGGATATTTTGCAGGCAGATTTATTCTTTTTATTGCGCCATCTCTTCGTAAAAAGATCGGTGTTTTAAAAAGGATGGATAATAAAAATTACAGAAAACGCAAGGATGCGGGAAGTATCGCAGCCCTAACAGTCTTTGTCCTGATCTCCGTTTATGCTGTCGGGTTTTCAATTAAGCAGCCTGATATACCTGGTATACAACAGCTGGTGTCCCACAACCCGGTAAAGGATTCCGAGGCAGCAGTCAGCCCGGCGAATGATCCGGGGACAGAAAATAACATAAAAAGCAGCCCGAAGCCAACGCAGCAGCCTGAGAAAGATACTTTGACGATTTCCGAAGAGCTACAGGCTAAGAATGCATATTTATGGAATGTTAGTTCCAATACCGTTTTGTACGAGAAAGAAAGCGACAAGCAGATTGCCCCGGCAAGCACGGCTAAAATGCTTACAGCATTAACGGTTTTAGAATACTGTGATATAGATGATGAGGTTAGGGTCGGTGAAGAGGTTGACAGGATTGCCGCGGATGCTTCCCGGGCATGGCTTTATCCCGGGAACAGATTAAGCATTCGCCAATTACTGGACGCACTGCTGCTGCCTTCCGGGAACGATGCCGCTTACGCTCTTGCCGTTTTCACGGGGAGGAAACTATGCGGTGATGATACCGCATCCATAGATGAAGCACTTGCAGACTTTGCCGCAGTCATGAACGAAAAGGCGACCGATATCGGAGCGGTTCATTCTAACTTTGTAAGCCCCGACGGCTACGACGCGGACGGTCAATATACAACGGCATATGACCTGGCTTGTATTGCCGATGCATTTATGGATTCAGATATCCTGCGGGATATTGCGGGGAGCCATCGTATATCCGACGTCTGGCTGAGCGGCCAGGAGGTAACGTATAACAATACCAATGAACTGATCAATCCCGACAGCCCATATTTCTACGAATTTGCTTCCGGTTTAAAAACCGGAAGCAGTGAATCTGCCGGAAGCTGTTTGGTTTCCTGTGCCTATATAGAAGACGAATTATATATCTGTGTGGTAATGGGCAGTACCGACGAAGGAAGATGGCAGGACAGTCTCTTGCTGTATGATGCCGTCAGTCAGTGAAAAAAGGATGGCGTATGCATCCGGATGACCTGAGGCATTATGAAGAAAGGGGGGAGACAGACGTGAGAATTGCAGTTTTTGGTGATATCCACAGTAATTATCATGCATTTAAAGCCTGTATCATTAATAATATCATAGGCGATGAATGTTTCTTAATATTTCATGGTAACGTTCGGATCCCAGGTCGCTTGGCTCCCCTTTTTTACAAAATAAAAATCCGGCCAGCTTCGGATTAGGGCGTTCTACGATGATCTTTCCGTTTACCAGCTTAGTTTCCAATACTTCAAGTGCCTCAAGAAATCTCCGGTCTTTCTTTGCCCTGTTGTAAAATGACAGAACATAAACGTAGAAAAAAAGGTTGTAAGCGGCGAAAGGATATGTCACTTGCAGAAAAATAGTGCCGATTCCGTAATGACAGGGGCCGAGAGGGATGCGGGTTTCCCAATGATCAAGCAGGAATTCTACCGCTTTGTCAAGAGATTTATCGGTATTGAGAAAAGGTGTGAATCTGAAAGCATCCAGAGCCGAAAGTGTCGGGCCGGGATTGGAAAACTCTGTTTCGGGGCCCTTCCCGAAGCTAAACTTATTGCAGCGCCAGCCGCCGTCACTGTACTGTATTTCCAAAAGATGGTCAAAAGTTTTCTTAAGTCTGCTGTCGGAAGCATATCCCAAATAGCAGAGGGTTCTGGCGGCGTTAATGGTATGACACGGATATATTCCGCCTTGAGGTGACAGCTTAAAGCGCCCGTCTTCCCGCCACGAGCTTAAGATCAGGTCGGCAGTTTCCTGTAATACGGGTTCGGAACGGTCCATTCCCAATTCTGTCAGCATAAATGCACAATAGAGCGTAGTAAACGGACTTCCTTTCATCAGCCGCCGGTCGGGAGTTGCCCAATAATCGCCGCCGTTGTCGTGACGCTTGTCCAGGATCGCGTCAACATCAGTTTGATACTGTTTATATATTGTCATCGTATCTATCCCCCTTATATTTATATGGTAATCGATACCAAAATTAAAAGCAATAGTAAGATTATCTAAGTTGTAATGGCAGCACTTGACAATTGGATAGTAATATATTATAGTACTAATAGATATTAGTACTATAATATATTACTGAAAGAGGTGTCCTTATGAAACAAATTGCAGATAATCTTACGGAATTGATCGGAAACACTCCGCTTTTACGGCTTTCTTCCTACGGAAGCGATTTGCAGGCGGAATTAATAGCAAAACTGGAATACTTTAATCCGGCAGGAAGCGTAAAGGACAGGATTGGGCTGGCTATGATTGAGGAAGCGGAGAAGCAGGGAATATTGACAAAGGATTCCGTTATTATTGAACCGACCAGCGGGAATACGGGAATTGCGTTGGCTTTTGTGGCCGCGGCAAAAGGCTACCGGATTATCATTATACTGCCTGAGACGTTTAGTACGGAACGGCGTAAATTGCTTGCTGCGCTTGGAGCCGAATTGATTTTAACTCCGGGAGCCGAAGGAATGCCGGCTGCTATTCGAAAGGCCGAAGAATTAGTCAAAAAGTTACCGAATTCTTTTATGCCGCAGCAGTTCGAGAACCAGGCAAATCCGGAAGTCCACAGAAAAACAACTGCGGAAGAGATCTGGAGGGATACCGGAGGGGAGATAGATTTCTTTGTAGGCGGAGTTGGTACTGGCGGAACAATTACCGGAGTCGGGGAAGCTTTGAAAAAGAAAAATCCCGATATTCAAATTGTCGCGGTGGAGCCCTTTGATTCGCCGATTTTATCCGGCGGGAAACCTGGAACACATAAGCTGCAGGGACTGGCTCCCAGCTTTATTCCTGAAGTATATAATCCTGAGATTGTGGACGAGATAATCCGGGTAAAAACAGAGGAAGCATACCATACCTCCAGACGGCTGGCAAGAGAAGAAGGGCTCCTGGTTGGGATATCGTCGGGAGCCGCAGCTTTTGCGGCAACTATCGTAGCGGAAAGAAAAGAGAATAAGGGCAAAAAAGTAGTGGTGCTTCTTCCGGATACCGGAGAAAGATATTTATCCACACCGCTGTATGAGGAGTAATTATGCCGGCAGATTATTGGAGAGGACTATTACCGCGATCCCACAAATAAGCAGTATCAGTCCGATGAAAAGAGAACATTTTGCTTTGTTATTGACCCCTCTCCATTCGCCGGTTAAAATGCCCCAGATATTTGCCGTAAGGACTACCCCGCCAAACCATAATATTCCCATTAAAAAGGTAAGCATCCAATACTTTTTCCATTATTTATGATATTTTAATTCACCAAAAATAGAATAAATTATCATTTGTTAAATACAAATTCCTGCCGGTGCGATAAAATGTAAAAAAGACCAGGAGGTTAACGAATGAGAACGGTAAGATTAGGAAACGATGAAATCCCGGCCATTGCAATTGGAACATGGTCATGGGGAACAGGAATTAACGGCGGTAATAAGGTTTTTGGCAATTCATACGGTTTTGGAGACTTATTGCCCGTTTTTAAAAGCGGCGCAGAGAGGGGACTGACTTTATGGGACACGGCTGCCGTATACGGGATGGGAGCATCGGAAACTATTTTAGGAAGGTGTATCGAACAGTTTGAAGATATTATCATTTCCACTAAGTTTACACCATTGGTGATGCAGAGTAAAAAAGCACTGATAAAATCATTTCAAAAAAGCACAGAAAGACTGAACCGCGAAACCATTGATCTCTATTGGATTCATAACCCATCAAACTCTAAGAAATGGATTACACAAGCGGCAAATTTATATAAGGTCGGTAAAATAAAACATATCGGTGTTTCCAATCACAATTTGAAACAGGTTGAGGAAGCCACGGAAATACTTGAATCACATGGCATTCATTTGGATGCGGTCCAGAATCATTACAGCCTACTTTACAGAAAGTCGGAAGAGGAAGGAATCCTGAAATGGTGCCGGGAAAATGATACCCGTTTTTTTGCCTATATGGTGTTGGAACAAGGAGCATTAACAGGCAATTACAGTGAATCGAAGCCTTTTCAGGGTAAGAATAGAAGAACGAAAGCATTTCCGCCCGAAACGCTCGGAAAGATAGAGCCGTTACTTAATACTATGCAAGTTATTGCCGATAACCATAATGCGAATGTGTCACAGATTGCAATTGCCTGGGCTGTTGGGAAAGGTACGGTTCCTTTGGTCGGGGCTACCAAGGTATACCAGATAGAAAGTATCAGCGGGGCGGATAAAATTATTTTGGAACAAAGTGAAATGGAACTATTGGAGCAAGCGGCATTTAAGACCGGAGTGAGTACAAAAGCAGGCTGGGAGAGATAAGAGAGTTGACATGGACAAATTAGATACGCTGATTGAGATCATTCAAAAAGCAAATAATATTCAATTGTTAAAAGAAAAAATTCGGCCGGTTTATGAACGAATGATTTATTATAAAAAAGAAAAAAATCAGATCGTATCACAGATCGGGGATTGTGGTAAAAACCTGTACATCCTTCTATCCGGGGTGATTAGATTGTATTATATTGATACGGCCGGTAATGATATTACCAGGTTTTTCGGAACGAAAGGCTGCATTGGCGGAGGTATTGAGGAACGTTTGCCATATGTGGTGGAAACGCTCTGGAAGACTGTGAATTTTTAATGATAAATTGGGAGAAAGTGAAAAGCCTTTTTGGAGAAGATATTTATTGGATCAAAATATGGAATCAGTTATTGCAAAATAGTATTCGGTATAAAATATACAGGGAAAGCTGCTTTTTGACGGAAAGTGCCACGGAGAGATATATTGATTTTAAAAGAAGGTATCCTGATTTGGAGAAACGTGTTAACCAATCCTATATTGCATCCTATTTGGGGATAACACCTGTATCGCTGAGCAGGATTCGCAGAACGATTAAAGAAGAGAAATAGCATCCTGAAAAAAAGAGGAGCAGTTTTTACAGCTGCCCCTCTATGTTATGAAAACGCTTTAATATCAGCCGTTTTTAAGGCTGCGTGTTTACGGTAATATATTACCGGCTGCGAGATAGATCTGATACCATTCCTCACGGCTCAGTCGGATATCGGCAGCCTTAATGCAATCCTTCAGGCGGGTGACGTTCATGGTGCCGGTTACCGGCTGCATACCTGCGGGGTGCCTTAAAAGCCATGCTATTGCGATTGTGGTATTAGCCACCTCATACTTGGCAGCGATTTCGTTGATTTTGGCATTGAGCTCCGGGAATTTTTCATTATCCAGAAAAACACCTTCAAAAAAGCCATACTGGAAGGGCGACCAGGGTTGTACGGTAATGCCGTTCAGACGGCAGTAATCCAATATGCTTCCGTCACGGTTTACGGCGGGGTCATCCAGCATGTTGACATGTATACCGGCGGAGATCATAGTGGCATTTGTGATGCTCAGCTGCAGCTGGTTGGCAACGATGGGCTGCCTGACTGATTTTTTAAGCAGCTCTATCTGCATGGGGTTCTGGTTGGAAACACCGAAATGGCGAACCTTTCCGCTGCTTTGAAGACTGTCAAATGCTTCGGCAACCTCTTCCGGCTCCACCAGTGCGTCCGGGCGGTGCAGCAGCAGTACGTCAAGATAGTCTGTCTTTAAGCGCTTCAGACTGCCATCCACCGATTCCAGGATGTGCTCTTTGGAAAAATCAAACATGCGCCCCGGCACAATACCGCACTTGGATTGTAAGATAATTTTCTCACGGACAGTACTGTTCATGTGTATGGCTTCGGCAAAAATTTCCTCACATGCACCCTTGCCGTAAACATCCGCATGGTCGAAGAAAGTTGCGCCTTCGTCCAAAGCGGTTTGTACAAAACGTTCTGCTTCCGGCCTGCCGATATTGTTAATACGCATGCATCCGACGGCGATAACCGGCACCTGTAAACCGGATTTCCCAAGTTTTATTGTTTTCATGGTGTAAAACCTCCTATTGCATAATATGGTATTGTGTAAATACCTATTTTTAAATTATAATCCATAGAGTTAACTTTAAGTCAATAAAATTATGAAGGCATTGCAAAATAATGGTTACTATGAAGCCGTAAGGCTGAATAGTGACAAATAATATCAAACGTATATATGATTTCCAATGTAGAAACTTTTTTTTTGCAGATACTGAATATGTAACCCTGCGTCTTAAAAACGTATTTCATTACAAAAATAGTATCTACAGGAAAGGAGTTCATTATGTCTGGAGATTATTTGGCAATTGCAAATATACCGATCCAGGAATGGGGCGAATTGTACAGTGAAGAAGAAGCTCTGAACATCGGTACCGTTTTCCCGGATTTAAACAAACCGTTTTTTGCGGCGGAAGCTGAGATGGGCAGTAAAAGTCCGATTGCTTCCGGAGCGGATAATACCGTAAAGACAAAGGAACAGTCCGACAGGGAGCAGCTGATAATAAAGATCAATCAGGCCGCCTTTTATCTGGACGATCTGACACTTTATTTAGATACCCACGAAATGGATGTGCAGGCAATTCAGATGTATCATGAAAAGGCAAAGGAATGTGCCGAGCTTAGAAAACAGTTTGCACAGCAATTTTACCCATTGACAAGGCTTTGCATCCCTTTCCGCACGCATGACGGTGAGGTCAGCTTTTGCTGGCAGGACGGGCCGATGCCCTGGGAAGGAGCGGGTGTATAAATGTGGATTTATGAAAAACGGCTCCAATACCCGGTAAAAATAACAAAGACCTGCCCGAAGACAGCAAGACTCATTATCAGTCAGTACGGAGGCCCGGACGGTGAATTGTCCGCGTCCATGCGCTATCTGTCCCAGCGTTACTCCATGCCGGTAAAAGAAGTCGGCGGTCTTCTCACGGATATTGGTACGGAAGAATTGGCGCATATGGAAATCATCTGTGCTATGGTATATCAGCTGACAAAGAATTTGACTATCGAACAGGCCAAAGAAGCCGGTTTTGATGCCTATTATATCGACCATACTACTGCCCTCTGGCCTCAGGCGGCATCCTCCCTGCCGTTTACTTCTATTGAATTCCAGTCCAAAGGAGATGCAATTACCGATCTGACGGAAGATCTCGCTGCGGAACAAAAAGCCAGGACCGTATACGATAATTTACTTCGAATGATCCCTGAGCCTGAAATCCGGGAACCGCTGAAATTCCTTCGGACGAGAGAGATCGTCCATTTCCAGAGGTTCGGAGAAGCCCTGGAGAAGACTAAGGACAAGCTGGACAGCAAGAATTTTTACTATTTTAACCCGGAATTTGATAAAGAAATGTTCCACGGCAAATTGTAGTATACCGTTTTTTCGAATAATTCCCCATAAAGATCATCGGCTTATGGGGAATTTTCGTTACTCAGTTTTACGGTCAAATGATTTTTTATAAAATGAAATTTTATGGTAGAATTTACAATTCTTATGATATATAATGGTTTCTAAAAATAAATTAAATTATACTCAGGGGGAGAAACAAATGAGCGTATATTTAAATCCGATTGCCAATGGCATTTTGGCATCTGCACTGATTATTTATTTGGCATTTATTCCAATAATGATTCATCAGTACCGTAAATACGGAACTTTGAGGATGCGAGGGAATCTTGTTATTGCTTCCTTTATCTTATACATGATAACGGCCTGGTTTATGACAATACTGCCGCTGCCGTCCTTTGAAGCAGTATACAGTCTGGAACCGATACGTCCGAATTTCAGGCCGTTCCTGTTTATAGATACCTTTTTAAAGGATTCCGGCTTTATTTTAACGAAACCACGAACTTGGTTTACCGCTGTGTTAAGCTCAAGCTTTTTTACGGTGGCTTTTAATTTTATACTGACAATTCCTTTTGGTGTTTATTTAAGAAAGTATTTTAAGCTCAGCTTGCCCTGGGTAGTGGCTTCAGGGTTTTTCTTAAGCTTATTTTATGAAACGACACAATATACGGGACTTTATGGAATTTATCCCCGTGCTTACCGTTTTGCAGATGTCGATGATTTAATCGTTAATACGGCAGGAGCAGTGGTCGGATATTTCTTTGCAGGCTGCATTGACGGGTTTTTACCTGATCCGGCCCGGGACCGTCGAATTATTACGGAGAAGGCAAGTGTTTTTAGGAGATTACTATCTTTGCTTGTAGATTTTATTGCAGCCAATGTTCTGTTTGAGTTAAGCCGGGTAGTACTTTATTGGAACACTATGCATAGAGAGTGGGATTTAGGTATTTTTCTGGTCTCAGAAGCCATTGTATTCCTGCTTTTTCCCTTACTGACAAAGAATAGACAGACGGTAGGAATGCTTGCCTTGAAGCTGCATTTTCAGGATAAGGAAGGGAGACGTGCCAAAACTTCCGGGATACTGATACATAATCTGTTTGTCGGAATATTGCTTTACTTTTTTCAGCTGTTATTCCTGATTTGGCTATTTGTGCTGGTCTTAAAAAGCTTGTCACAAAGGAAGCTATGCTATTACTGGGAGCCCTGGCTTGATGCCTATCTAAAGGCGGATATGCCGCCCGGCAAATCCGAATGATAAAAAGTACTGGTAAAAGTTCCTTATTTATTATATAATAAGCTCATTAATAACGAAATCCATTTAAGGTGTCAGAAAAGCAGAGTATATGCTTGGTTCTGATGAAAAGGGAAACAGGTGCAAATCCTGTACGAACTCGTCACTGTAATAAGGGAGTTGCGGCAAAAAAGTCACTGATATGAATCGGGAAGGCTGCCGTAAATGTTGATCTTTAAGCCAGGAGACCTGCCTTAGATGAAGTAACTGCAGCCACGAGTAACTGGCTTGGAACGGATAAGACAGGTCCGACTATGTCTATTATTACCTCCATGCCCTTGTGGCAATGGAGGTTTTTTTATGTCAAAAGTAATTATGATCCAGGGAACCATGTCTAATGCAGGGAAGAGCCTGCTTACGGCCGGTTTGTGCAGGATCTTTAAGCAGGACGGTTACCGTGCCGCTCCCTTTAAATCCCAAAACATGGCATTAAACTCTTACATTACGGAGGAAGGGCTGGAAATGGGAAGGGCACAGGTGATGCAGGCGGAAGCGGCAGGAGTGA
>JAEWSD010000043.1 GCA_023398615.1 Bacillota bacterium | reverse complement strand
TGTCAGTCCGGAGCCCTGGGCAATGCCGGGATACCATTCCGATGTCATCATGGCGGCCGGTACTTTTGTACAGGGTTCCAGCATCGAATTAAGTGCCGATGCACCGATTGAGCCTCCTTACGCGGTATATTTCCAGGGCGGTCTGACATGGTATCATGCGAAATACGGTATTCTTATGTCGGTCCAGAAGCTATATGAAAAGCATTTGCTACAGCTTAGGTGAATATCGTAAGCAAGATGTTACGGTTCAGCCTATGGTACCGCGAGGCGTTTTTTTGTGAGTAGATCTATATATAGATCAGCGAAGCGAAAGTCACAGAAAGCCCGAGACATGTCTGCGCGAAATTATGCATTATGCATAATTTCTGCACATCATCTGCTACAGTTTAGCCGTAAGGCTAAGCTGTAGCAGCAAGATAGTTATTTCGTGCTATTTTTATATACAAATAAGTTTAATTATGATAAAATGGACACTAGAAATTGTTAATTGGAGGAAAAAATATTATGTCTAGGACAGGCGGCAAGAACGCATGGTCATTATTCCTGTTAATCCTTGCAGGCATTGTACTGGGAGGGTTTATCGGCTACCTTGCAAAAGAGGTATCCTTCCTGTCCTGGTTGAATTACGGACAGGATTTCGGTATCGGAGGAAAGAACTCTTCCGGAATTGTACGCCTTAATCTTGGAGTCATGGTTATCAGTTTCGGATTAACGATAAAAATTACCGTTGCCAGCATAATAGGAGTGGCAGCGGCAATCATAGTATATCGAAAGCTTTAAGCGGATCATTATCCCTGCTGATTTTCTTGGAGAGAGAAGGTTAAGGAGGATAATATGAATAAAAAGTATTGTACCGTAAAGGAACTGCCTTTAACGGAAAGACCCTACGAGAAATGTGAGAAATCAGGTCCCGGTGTCCTGACCGATGCCGAGCTGCTTGCGGTTATTATCCGTACAGGCTCCCTGAATGAACGTGCGGTAGATGTAGCGGCCGGCGTATTAAACCATTCAAACACTCATCCAGGATTAATCGGGCTGAATTACATGACCGCGAAAGAACTGATGTCATTGAAAGGAATTGGCAAGGTGAAGGCAATACAGCTTTTATGTGTTGCGGAGCTAACCAAACGCATGGCAAAAGCAACGAACGAAGAAAGACTGCAATTTATCAGCCCGGAAACCGTGGCCAATTACTATATGCAGGATATGCGTCACTTATCCATGGAAAAGATCCTTCTGGTTATGTTAGATTCCAAAAGTAAATTTCTGAAAGACATTATCATTTCTTCCGGTACGGTAAACAGTTCCCTTTTATCACCCAGAGAAATCTTTCTGCTTGCTTTAAAGTACGAGGCAGTCAATATTATTATCCTGCATAATCATCCGAGCGGCGACCCTGCTCCGAGTAAAGAAGACATTGCTTCGACAAGAAGAATGAAGGAAGCTGGAAATTTAATTGGGATTAAGCTTATGGATCATATTATTATTGGAGATAATAGATATGTGAGCCTGGGCGAGATGGGATATTTATGATGCCGCAAAAACGGCATGGTTTAAAGGTTAACAGTTTGGAAGGAGACAACCGGTATGGCTGGAAAAATATACGGAATTGATTTTGGAACAAGTATGATAAAGATTTATCAAAAAAATAATGGTATTATTCTGGATGAAAAGAATATCATAGCAATTGCAAACCGCAGGAAGATGATCGCGGCAGGAGACGAAGCGTTTGAAATGTATGAAAAGGCACCTGCCAATATCTCGGTTACCTATCCGGTCAGAAACGGAGTCATTGCGGATATTGCCAATATGCTTGAGTTACTGAATTACACGCTGCGTAAAATAAAGCTGAGAAACAGTAAATTTTCCTCTGCGGAATTTATCGTAGCGACACCTACCGATATTACGGAGGTAGAAAAAAGGGCGTTTTTTGATCTTATAGCAAGCTCGAACGCAAAGGCGAAAAATATTAAGATCGTTGAAAAACCGATCGCGGATGCTGTCGGCGCCGGCCTTGACGTGACGACTGCAAGAGGTGTCATGGTTGTGGACATCGGTGCGGATACCACCGAGGTATCCATCATATCGTTAGGCGGAATTGTAATAAGCAAACTGATCCCGGTCGGCGGGAACCGCCTGGATGAATCGATCAAGAATTTTGTGAAAAAGAACTATAACCTTGTAATCGGCGATAAAACCTCGGAGCACATCAAAAAGCAGCTGGCGTCCGCATTTCCGGCGGAAGAAAAAAATTTGAAGGCTTACGGCCGCAATGTTGTAACAGGCCTTCCGACCGAAGTTGAAATAAGTTCCTCAATGGTGTATGATTCAGTTATCGATTACCTGCATTCTATCATAGATGCGATCAAGATAATTTTAGAAAGGACGCCTCCCGAAATTTCTTCGGATATCATCGATACCGGAATCTATGTGACCGGCGGTTCTTCCTCCATAACAGGTCTTAGTAAGCTGATAAAGAAAGAAACCGATTTAAAGGTAAACCTATGTGAGGATCCGACCAATACCGTTGTAAACGGGCTTGGCAGAATCATTGAAGACCATAAGCTGTCTTCCCTTGCTTTTACATTAAAGCAGACAAATTATGCGGGCTGACAGGAAAGCGCGCTGATTGTGAGGTTATGTTATGAGACGACGAACAAAAATTAATATTAATCCAAAGTATTTATTGATTATTTGTACTATACTTTGCTTTGTACTGATTCTTGTATCCTTTCAGTACAAAGAGCAGCTTGCTCCGGTAAAAGCTGTGGTCGGCAATGTGATGGCACCGATGCAGAAAGGCATCAATTCGGTAGGGCGCGCGGTCTCGGAACAGTTTAAAAAGTTTACTACCATGAAAAAGCTTATGGAAGAAAATGCGGACCTGAAGGAAGAACTTGATAAGCTTTCCTATGAGAATAAAATACTTATGCAGGATAAATATGAGTTAGACCGGCTGCAGGAGTTATACAAGCTAAGCGATAAGTATGCCGATTACCCGCAGGTGGCGGCAAGAGTGATCAGCGCAGATCCGACTAATAACTGGTACAGTACCTTCCTCATCGATAAAGGCTCAGAGGATGGAATAAAGGTGGATATGAATGTTATCGCAGGCAACGGCTTAGTGGGTATCGTGGAGGAAACCGGAAAGAACTATGCTAAAGTCCGATCCATAATCGACGACGCCAGCTATGTCAGCGGAATGTTCTTAAAAACTTCCGATCCCTGTATCGTACACGGTGACCTGAAGTTACTGGATTCCGGAGTGATCAGTGTCGAGAATATCAGTAAGGATGCAAAGATAGAGGATGGGTATGAGGTTGTTACCTCACAGATCAGCGATAAATACCTGCAGGGTATTTTAATCGGATACATCAGTGATATCAAGGTTGATGCCGGCAATCTTACGAAGACGGCATATCTGAACCCGGTTGTTGATTTTAACCGTTTGGATGAAGTGTTAATCATCACCGAAGTAAAGGAACCGTTGAAACCGGAACCCAAAAAATAGATCAATACTTACAGGAAAGTATGGGGGTAAAACATACGTGAAGAGATTCCTGATCATAACCATCGAAATTATCATATGCTTTTTACTGCAAACTACTGTATTTCAATGGTTTGCGCTTGCAAAAGCGGTACCGAACCTGCTTTTGATACTTACCGTATCGGTCGGACTTATGAGGGGAAGAACGGAAGGTCTTATCGTCGGGTTCTTCAGCGGATTAATGATTGATTTTTGCTATGGCAGCATAATCGGATTGTACGGATTCATTTACATGATTATCGGTTACTTAAACGGCTACAGCAATAAGATCTTTGAAAAGGATGACCTTACTATTCCAATCGTACTGATCGGTGCCAGTGACCTTTTATACTTTTTCATGTATTATGTATTTAAATATTTACTGCAGGGTAAATTAAACATATTTTACTATTTTATGAGGCTTGGACTGCCCGAAATAGTCTATACGTTACTGATTTCCATCCTGATGTATAAATTTCTGAATATCATTAATACACGGATTGACAGGAGTAAGGAACGGGAGGTGTAATATTGTTCGATATCATATTGGAAAAATTAAAACAGCTCATATCATCGAGACTGCTGCCTATTTTCATCGTATTCACAGCATTGTTCTGTGTTTTGATCAGCAGGATATTCACCCTTCAGATTGTGGAAGGAGAAACCCATTCGGAGGCTGCCTCCTTAAAATATACAAAAACCAGGGAAATCAAAAGTACAAGAGGAAATATCTATGACCGGAACGGCATTTTACTGGCTTATAATAAGCTGACTTATTCTGTCGTCCTGGAGGAAAGTCCCATTCTAGATACCAATGATGAAAAAAATGCCGTACTTTACAATCTGATCAAGATCCTGGAGGAACATGGCAATAAGATAGAAGTCGAATTCGGTATTTCAATCGACGATAACGGCAATCCTTATTTTAATGACGAGGACAAAAACGCACAATTACGTTTTAAAAAAAATGCGTACGCAAAACGTACCGTTGACGAATTGGAGAAGGACCAGAAAGATGCTACGGCGGACGAGGTATTTGAATACCTGCGTCACGGTACCAGCGTCTATTCCCCAATGTTTAATATTTCCGACGATTATTCGCTGGAGGATACTCTTAAGATTATGACCCTCCGTTATGCGATCTACACGAATTATCCGAAATATAACCAGATCATTATATCCTCCGGTGTAAGTGATGAAACCGTGGCGGCAATCTATGAAAATAAGTCGAATCTGCCCGGGGTTGATATCAAGCAGCAGACCTATAGGGAATATAATGACAGTATCAGCATGGCACATATCCTGGGCTATACCGGATTAATTAACGGAGCGGAACTGGAATCACATAAAAGTGATGCTTTCAACTATAACAATTCCGATGTAATCGGTAAAACCGGGATAGAAAAAGCATATGAACCTTATCTTGCCGGTACGAAAGGGACAGAAGAAATCTCCGTCAACGATGCCGGCAAATTCCTTCAGGTGCTAAGCAGGACAGAACCCATTGCAGGCAACGATATATACTTAACCATTGACAGCAAATACCAGGAAGCCTTCTACCATATTATCGAGAAAAACCTGGCAGGAATATTGCTGTCAAAAATTGTTAACAGCACCGATGCAGGTACCCGCGGGGAATCGGCTAAGGATATCAAAATACCTATCTATGATGTTTATTTTGCTTTAATTAACAATAATATAATCAATACCTCCGCCTTTCAGAATGATGATGCAACAGGACTGGAGAAAGAGGTATATCAGGAATATGTGGAGAAGGAGAAGGAGGTCTTAAATAAACTGGATAATTTGCTGGCATTGAACAGTACCACGGTAAACACGGATTCCTCCGAAGAGATGGAGGACTATCTGACCTATATTTATTCTCTGGTAGCCGATAAATATATTGATGATAAAGCGAACAAATACTGCCTTTTTACCTCGGCGGTTGATACAAATGACAGCAAATATATCGATTATCATAATAACAAGCTGAGTTTAAGCAAATTCCTGCAATATGCATTGGCTAATAACTGGATCGATTTAACAAAGCTGGATATCGGTGATAAATACTACTACACTGACGAGCTGTATAAGAAATTACTTGCATATATTAAGGACATACTGGTTAAAGACAGCACTTTTAATAAAAAGATATACAAAAATTTGGTATATTCGTATAAGTTATCCGGAAGTGAAATTTGTCTTTTATTATTTGACCAAGGTGTGTTAAAATATAATAAACAGGACGTAAACGGATTGGAAAACGGTACGATTTCTCCCTATTCCTTCATTACGGATAAGATAAGGAACCTGGAGATCACACCGGCCCAGCTTGCACTTGATCCCTGCAGTGCTTCCGTAGTCGTTACCGATGTCAAAACCGGTGATATCATTGCGATGGTTTCCTATCCGAGCTATGACAATAACCTGTTTGCGAATAAAATTAATACGGATTACTACAATAAATTGTACAATGATTTATCGCTTCCGATGATAAACCGTCCGGCAAAGCAAAGAACTGCACCGGGTTCCACCTTTAAAATGCTGACCTCAGCCGCAGGGCTGGAGGAAGGAGCGATACGACCGGGTGAACCCATTAAGGATGAGGTTGTATTTTCGAAAGTTGCGGACCATCCGCCGAAATGCTGGTCGACTACCAGTCACGGTAACGTAGATATTACAACCGCATTGGAGGTATCCTGCAACTACTTCTTCTATGAGGTGGGCTGGCGCCTTGGCCTGGATTCTACCGGCATCAACCGTGACAAGATCGGTCTGGAAAAGCTTGCGAAATATGCAAACATACTTGGTATGGACCGTAAGTCGGGGATTGAGATAGACGAAGCCGAACCGAAGGTATCGGATGAAGGCTCCGTCCGTTCCGCAATCGGTCAGGGAACAAATAACTATACGCCGGTTCAGCTTGCCCGTTATGTAACTACGGTAGCAAGCAGCGGAATCTGCTATGATTTGACACTTATCGACAAGGTTCTTGACAAGAACGGCACCGTTATCCTTGATAATGCTGCAAAAGCTAAGAAAATAGCCGAGATTTCCGACTCTACCTGGCAGTTGATCCATGAAGGTATGTATAAGGTTGCTAACGGAAGCAGGAGCTCTTCCTCCGGTATGTTTAAGGATTATCCGATTACCATTGCAGGCAAAACCGGTACTGCACAGGAAAGCCTTTTCCATGGAAATCATGCTTTATTTTTATCCTACGCACCCTATTCACCCGATAAAATGCCTGATATTGCGGTAGCCTCAGTGATTCCGAACGGATATGCTTCAAGCAATGCCGTAGAGCTTACCCGTGACGTTTACAGCTATTACTATAATCTTCCTGATAAGGATAAACTGGTTAAGGGACCGGCGGAATTACCGGAATCGGATGCACCGGCATTCTCGGATTAAGGAAGGGATTCTGCTTATGATGAATATTGAAACCAGGAGGTTTGGATGGATACTTCAGTTATAATAAAAGGAAATAAATATGGCATCGTCGTGGTTTTGGATGCCGCAATGGAGTTTGAAGAATTAAGAGAAAAAATAGCTGAGAAATTCCGGGATTCTTCTAAGTTCTTTGATAAAGCGCAGATGGCAATCAGCTTCGAAGGCAGAAAGCTGACGAATGAGGAACAGCGGGAGATTCTTAATATCATTGCGGCGGAAACCGAACTTCATGTCGTATGTATCGTAGAAAATGATAAGGAAAAGGAAGAGATATTTAAAAAAACTCTGGATGAGAAACTGATGGAGCTTTCAAATTCGACCGGACAGTTCTATAAAGGAAACCTGCGTTCCGGTCAGGTATTGGAATCCGAAACCAGCATCATCGTGATCGGCGACGTAAACCCGGGAGCACGGGTGGTATCGAAGGGTAATATCATCGTACTTGGCTCTCTGAAGGGTACCGTGTTTGCAGGTGCCAACGGGAATACGAATGCCTTTGTCGTGGCCCTTGATATGAATCCGGGGCAGATACGTATCGCCGATTCCATTGCCAGATCTCCGGACAAGCCTGTAAAGGAAACCGTAAAAGAGGCGAAAATAGCATTCCTGGAAGATGGAAACATCTATATTGAAACACTTAATAAAGATGTTCTTAATGATATTAATTTATAATAATAAATGTTTGGAGGAAAAATAGGAATGGGAGAAGTAATTGTAATAACGTCCGGTAAAGGCGGCGTAGGCAAGACAACATCAACAGCCAATGTTGGAACGGGATTAGCCAAATTAGATAAGAAGGTAGTATTAATTGATACGGATATAGGCTTGAGAAATCTGGATGTGGTAATGGGTCTGGAGAACCGCATCGTATACAATCTAGTAGACGTTATCGAAGGCAACTGCAGAATAAAGCA
This sequence comes from Bacillota bacterium, assembly GCA_023398615.1. Taxonomy (GTDB): domain Bacteria; phylum Bacillota; class Clostridia; order Lachnospirales; family Lachnospiraceae; genus Anaerocolumna. The sequence goes on along the minus strand of JAEWSD010000043.1, from coordinate 2,360 downwards.
GGCCTTAATCAAGGATAAGAGATATCCGAACCTGTATCTGCTGCCGTCTGCCCAGACCAGGGATAAAACATCCGTAACTCCCGAACAGATGAAAAAGCTGGCCGATGAGCTGCGTGATGAATTTGATTACATATTAATGGACTGTCCTGCAGGAATTGAACAAGGCTTTCAAAATGCGATTGCCGGTGCGGACAGGGCATTAGTAGTTACCACTCCCGAGGTATCTGCGGTAAGGGATGCCGACCGTATCATCGGCCTGCTGGAAGCACATGAAATGAAGCAGACCCAGCTTATTGTCAACAGGCTCCGGACCGATATGGTAAAACGCGGTGATATGATGTCAAGCGATGATGTTGTCGAGATCCTGGCAGTCAATTTAATCGGAGTGGTACCGGACGATGAAAACATCGTTATATCTACCAATCAGGGTGAACCGTTAGTCGGATCCGATACCTTAGCCGGACAGGCTTATATGAATATCTGCCGCAGAATAATAGGTGAAGAGGTACCTCTTTTGGATCTTAACGGGAAACAGGGATTGTTTGTAAAACTTGCCAAGCTACTAAAGAAAAATTAACGATTGGGGGATTATTACAATGGGCCTTTCAGATTTTTTCAAGAGAAAAACGTCTAGTAATGTTGCCAAGGACAGGCTGAAATTAGTTCTGATTTCTGACCGGGCCGGATGTTCTCCTGAAATCCTGGAACAAATCAAAAACGATATTATTGCTGTAATATCAAGATACATTGAAATTGATTTAGACGGACTGGATATTAACATTACACAAACCGAGTCTGAGGGAAATAACGGTACGGTTCCGGCACTGTTTGCGAACATACCGATTAAGAACATGAAGACTTCAAAAAAGTAAGGATGAACCTTAATGTTTCAATTTAAGAAATATGATTTTAAACATTATAATATTTCACTGGTTTTATTGGTTATCACATTAAGCTGTATTGGTGCTTTTCTCATCCGTATTGTACAACAGGAAGGAGAGACTCTGTTTTCCAAGCAGGTTCTTGGGGTTGTTGTCGGTATTTTGATCTTGCTACTTGTATCAATCATCGACTACCATTTCATTTGTGAATTTTATATACTGCTGTACATCATCAATTTTGGCTTGCTTCTGGCAGTCCGTTTTTTCGGTACGGAGATTAACAATTCAAGAAGATGGCTGAATTTAAAGTTTACGCTCGTACAGCCTTCGGATTTCAGCAAGGTCATTATGATTTTAGTCCTGGCTAAGCTTTTTACCATGCTGAAGGATAAAATGGATAAGTTTTATGTACTCCTGTTAACCGGGTTTTTAATGGCTGTACCTACGTTTTTAATATTGATTCAGACAAATCTTTCAACCAGTATTGTTATGATGTTTATTTTTGTTACGATGATATTTGCAGCCGGTTTGAGCTATAAGATTATTCTTCCCATACTGATTATCGGAATCCCTCTGGTATTCGGACTCTTCTGGTATGTACAGCAGGATTATCAGGTTCTGTTAACCGAATATCAGCAGAACAGGGTAATATCCTTTTTGAATCCCGAACTGGATACTGCGGAAAATCTTCTGTATCAGCAGGATAACTCCATTCAGGTTATCGGTTCCGGCAGATTGACCGGGAAGCTGCTGACAGAAGGGGAAGGCGCCATTCAGAGCGACACTTTTGTTCCGGTATCGGAAAGTGATTTTATCTTCTCGGTTATCGGAGAAGCATTTGGTTTTATCGGAGGATGTATCATCATTTTATTATTTGCTTTACTGATTTTCAAATGCATCATAGTGGCCAGGAATGCCTCGGACCGAATGGGAATGCTGATTGCAATCGGTGTGGCATCGATGTTTATGTTTCAGGTATTCGTTAATATTGGGGTTGCAACGAGTATACTGCCGAATACCGGTTTGCCGCTGCCGTTTGTCAGCAGCGGACTGAGCTCCTTAACCAGTTGTATGATAGCGATTGGATTAATCATTAATATAAGTTTACAAAGAAAAAAGAGAAGGGGGTAATACCATATGAATATTGGGATGATTGCACATGATGCGAAGAAAAAATTAATGCAGAATTTCTGTATCGCATACCGCGGAATATTAAATAAGAATGAACTATATGCAACCGGGACTACCGGGAGGCTTATTGAAGAAGTAACGAATCTGAATGTGCACAAATATCTTGCCGGGCATCTCGGCGGGGAGCAGCAGATGGGTGCTCAGATTGAGCATAATGAAATTGATCTGGTCATTTTTTTAAGGGATCCTCTTACACCGAAATCACATGAACCGGACGTCAATAATGTCGTACGTTTATGTGACACACACAATATACCTCTGGCTACGAACCTGGCTACCGCAGAGCTT
>JAEWSD010000022.1 GCA_023398615.1 Bacillota bacterium | reverse complement strand
GCCGGAATGCGGTCAATCTTCTGCATGTCCGTCAGATAAGAGGTAACAGCCTGATATTCTGTTTTTATTTCTTCCAGCTGCCTGACGGTCTCCAGTATCTGCTCACAATGGTCGGCAATAAAGCTATCGCTGTCCTCATCCGGATCATAGCTGATCTGTTTTCCGGTTCTTACCCCCTCGTGCAAACCGGAGGCTTCTTCCTGCTGATTGTCTGCCTGTTCCTTATTGTCTGTTCTGTCTGCTTTCGAAAAGAGCTTCTTTAAAAATCCCATCTTAAGTACCCCTCAAATTTCTATGATGATAACCTGTTCTATGAATTCTCACGGCGGAATTCCTGCTTCCATCTTTCTATTATGTCTTCTGCCATCTGGTAATACTGGCTTATCCTGCCGGCTTGCCGGTCTGCCGTAAGCTCGCTTATCTCCTTATACGCTTCGGAGTTCTCGGCTTCCCGGCAGATCTGTTCAAAATTCGTCTGTATCTGTATCTGCTTTTCCTGATCCACACCATAAGCGGCCGCTTCCTGCATAAATCTTTCGTCCTGTCTGCTGATAATCAAGGCATACAGATACTGCATCAGGGATTCTGCGTTATGATTCCTCTCGTAAGCCTGTTTAAAGTTCTCGGCTGCGGCAGACACTCCTATGGTATTCAACTGTACTACGGCAAGGTTGTGAAGAAGATTTCCATATTCCTCACCGGTCAGATTAACGGCATCCTTCCCGTTCAGTATATTCTCATATTCGGTTGCCGCTTCCGTAAACTGCCTGTATCTCAGGTAACTGTCGGCTTTCCTTTTCTTTACCTCTACAGGTGTCAGCCTTGCCGTCTCATCCATAAGATGCAACAACTGCTTAATCTCCGTCTCGGTATAGTAATCCGCACTGCACAGGACACATACCACGATATCCTTCAGTCCCGCATCCGACCGGATCAGTTCCCGGAGCTTCTCTGCCCTTTCCGTTAACTTAAGCTCTTCGGATATCCAGGCTGCCAACTCATTGTTAAAGAATTCTTCGTTGATCATATCAATATTATTATAAATGTAGTAGCACAGCTCCTCTATGGAATAGACCCCTGTATCCGTTAATTTGATATGATACGGCCGGATCGCCTGCTTTCCGCTGCAAATTATCAGTTTTCCCATTCTTTATATCCCCCCGGTGCATGGAGCTGTTTTGCAACAGCCTCACCACCAATCCATATATGGCATTCCTTTCTCTTATTATTTTCTTTTCAGCCGTCCCGGCATAATACCGCTACAGTTTAATCTCTTTCTCCCATATCCGGTTGGTTGACGGATAGAACTCCCCAAAGCCTTTATCTTTTACCGAAATGGCCGCGGAATTCCTGCTCAGGAATTTCAGTCTGAGTTCCAAACGGGTTACCCTGTTCGGGCGTTTCGGCAGTCCCGTCAGCTTAAGCGTGTGTGTTACGGATTCACGCTTCATTACATCATGGATGGTGATCGTTACCGCCTCCTCGTTATCAAGGATCAGATCCAGCCTTTCATCCACATCATACCACGGTGTTCCGGCCTTTGCCAATACTATCTCCGTCTGTTTTGCGTCATAATACCCTTCTATCAGAAAAGTACTCATGATCATTTCATTGCTCAGGAAAAGGTAATCCTCTAATTTATGTTCCCCTGTCATTTCCTTTGCGGCATAGCAGGCGCCCTTTGTATAAAGGTTCTGACCTTTGAATACCCGGCGTCCGGCACAAAGCTCCTTAAGCACATTATCGGCCCAGTCGCCTTCAAAACCTATACCGGTCACGTATACCGTTGATACCACCTGCTTGAACAGTATACTGTTTGCAATGTTTTCAAAGATATACTCCAGGTTCTCACTGCCCTTAAGCTCCTCCAGCATGTCAAAGCTCAACGTCCCGGAGAAATCCTTATCGATCATGCCCACGATATGCGGATGTGTCTTACGGTTCACCGTAATCTGATGATAGATTAAGCCGGACTCATCAAACTCGAACAAGCCGATATCATTCATCCATAGCTCTTTCGGCTGGCTTAGCGCATAGTACTGGTAGCTTTGCATATGGCTTTGCACATGTGCGCGGTCCCTGTCGATTCCGAGGCTCAAAAGTGCGGCATACATGGAATCCGTTACCTTCTCGCTGTTATTCTTTAGCGTTATGACAATCTTCTGAATACTGTTGGTCGGATGATATACTTTCAGAAGCTGAAGGCATTTCCTCAGGTATTTCTCAAGCAGAGCGGCAGGCTGAAATGTAACACCGAAGATTTCCGTTTCAAGCTCTTTCTCCAGCTTCATGATCAGATTATCAACCAGTACACCGGCCTGCTTATCGTGAAGGGAAACAGCATCTTCGCCGAATATCCATTCCTTTGAATCGTTCTTAACCCCTAACACTGTCGGTATCAGATATTTCGCCCGGTCCGGACTCATACTGACCGACTCCGGTTCAAAGGTTCTGCTGTTATAACAGCTCATCTGGGTATAGTCATTACACAGATCCAATCCAACAATCAGGTTTCTTTGCTCGCTCATGCCTTTGCTCCTTTCCCGCTTACTGATTATATCGGCCGGAATACCCTTGCTATCGCATATTCCGTCTTCACATAATTGCACATGCTGTCCGTCAGCGTCTTTTCTTCCTGCATATCAATTGCGGTCAGCATAAAGTTAATACGGTTATACCTGGTGTCTTCATCCAGGCTGCCGATATGATCCAGCCGTATAATCACACTTTCGGTTACGGCTACCTGTCCTTCCTCGTCCTCTTCGGTGATATAATACTGAATTCTTTCATTATAAAATACGACGAATTCCTTAATATATATTCCGAAATATTCATTCTTCATTTCCTCGCTTATGAAATCCTCCTCACCGCTTTTCCCTTCCATGCGGTAATGAATCATAACCTTGTGTTGCGGATTTGTTTTATATTCCACATAGAATTTGTCCTGAAGCTTTGGAGGAAGCGGAATCTTGCCCTTGAAATCCTTGAAAAACGGCAGCACCAGACCCTTTTTCACAAACTTATGTATGTTAAAGTCGGCAAGCTCCCCTTCGGCCTCCGTTAAAAGCTCATGCTTCGAAAATTCCTTCAGTAATGCCAGTATGCAGACCTCATTCTCTTCATACATTACCTCCCGCTTCATGATCTGAAACAGCTCCGGCTGAATAAGTCTGTCTTTCACCAAATATTTATATGCGTTATAGGAAAGGAAGGCTTTAATCAGTTTATGGTTGCAGCCTCTTTTATAATACTGCATGAATACGGATAAGGAATCCGCCAGGTAGCTTTCGGCAAACAGCATCTGGGCAAGCAGCCTTTCCTCAAGATTCACGGTTTCCATATCAAATGCGGTTGCCGCCTCCCAAAGCTCAAACATCTCCCTTGTAGTCCCATAGAAATATTTCAGCAGATATTCAAGGATTGCTTCGTTATATTTGCCGGATTTGAAAATATAATAACTCAGGTTCACAAGGATTTCATTCCTCGTGTCCTCCTCATAACAATTCTGCAGTAAATTCGTACACAATTTCATTAACCGGTTAACCGAAACTCCGCCGAAGCCGTATTCGGCCAATGCACTCAGGGCTTTCTCATAAAGATCCCGGATGATGAATAATTCTATTATTTTGTCCCTGTCAGGCTTTGCCATCCCATGCAGGTTAATCTGCATCAGATAGGTTTCCAGCAGCTCGCCTTCAAAATTATCATAGTAATAGTAGATAAGGTCCTGGACATTTCTGTTATAATACTCTTCCGAAAGCCCCGGCAATTGCAGTATCCTTTTCCTTATCTCCACGGATCTGTCATCAAACTTCTGATAATTCTGCACTTTTTCCGAGAGATTTAACAGCAGGTAAGGATGATTTGCCTTTAAATCGAAGCAGGCATGGATATAATCCTCCCAGTGCATCAGTTTGTTCAACGTATATTCCACCGTGGCCGCATAACGGTTGTCCAGGCCGTCAACCAGCAGTATCTCAGCATTTTCGGTATAAATATCCACCTGTGCCGTACCATTGACAAAAGAGGTATAGACCTCCTCCTGCGTCTCTTTATGTACCACGAAAACCCCCTTCATATTCGGATTATTACAGGTAATTTCATACTTGAACATAATATACGGCAGCTCGTTTGCTATCTCTTCCGTCAATCCTTCCTGGGCAATGATTTCCTCGTATAGTACGGAAAGATTCGTGCTGACGTTACGGGCACCGATCTGCTTTACGGCAAACTGCTCCATATGCTTGTAATAGGTACGGTAAATATTAGGGATCGTATCCTTATTCCTTACGACGTAAGCGTAAAGATATGCCTTCTTCCGGTCGTTAATATTACTGTTATATATGAAATATAAAAGTATGGGCTGGGGCAATACAATGTCCGGTTTCTCGTCGGTGGAATACATATAATACTCATGAAGCTCCGTGATCCTTAACTGCTCTTCCACCCCCAAATGAAACCAGGAAAAATATTTATTGCTCCACTGATGGCCCTTGATAAGCAAGGTACAGATTGCAATCAAGGTGTCCTTTAGCTTATACTTTCCGTACAGTAAGACCAGGCAGCGATGCATTAGGCTGTTAAAATCCTTATTCTTGCCCGCCAGATAAGTAATCTGGATCGCAGCATCCCTGGTCAGGTAATCCTTCCTGATCCCCCAATACAATACCTGCAGCTCAAAGTCCCCAAGCTCATGAAGCTTGGAAGGATCCTCATTGAAAACCGCCGCCGCTTCAAAATACAGAATCGGGCTGCGGCAGCCCTGTACATATTGATTCTTTAAATCTTCTAATTTCAGCGCACTGCTCCTGTCATACCTTGTATCCGTGTAAATCAGGAACCAAAGCAGTCTCCATTCCGTATACCCCCTGTTATAATACTCACGTATCCCTGCAAGGGCATTCTCTATTGACTGCTCATCCTTTTTCAAAAGAGCTTTCAGATACAAGTAAGCACAATAGGCGGTCACCGAACTGTTTCTTAATTCCTCCTCTTTACCGTCATAACCCGCAAGCTCCTGCTCCGCAAGGTTCTCTTTGCCCGATATAATCAGCAGATGGATTTTATACAGGCGATACAGCTCTTGATTTCGGGCATCTATAGAAGAAAGGCTGTCAAGTATCGCCGTCGAATCGGTAACATACTTAATCAGTGTAATACTGTTGCACCGGAAATTAAGGTAATTCTCCGTCAGCTTATACCTGTAGGAAGCAACCTGCCTTCTGTTCGGATTATCCTTTTTCGCCAGCGATTGCTCACGCTTTTTACAGCTGCAGGTTATCTCCGCCGTAATTGTCTGATGCGTCGTCTTTAAGAAGACTCTTCCAAAGTTATTCCCGGAACGCATAGCTTCGGTTTTCAGCACAAATTCAAGCGGGTAGGAATTGCCGATAAAATTATCGGACCAGATGATCTTATGATCCAGAGAAATGAAAGGTGCGTCGGTACTGACACGGATCTCTGTGTAGCCCCAGTTGTCCTTCGTCAGGATAATCTTATCCATAAAACTTTCTTTCACTGATTCGAATTCAAATGCCGTCTTATCCGCACTGATATTAATCCGAAGCTTCTTATGAATGGCAATCAGGAATTCTTCCAACGCCTGGCTGGCAGACCTGCTCTTTAACAGATTCTCGTACAGTACACCGTATTTTGTCTCATAGTGCAGAATAAGGTGCTTAAACTCTTCTGATTTGAACAGTTTTAAAGCCTCCGGCCAGTCCGATTTCGCCAGGTTTGCAAAGTTATATAAATCCTTTATCTTTCCTAAGGAAGAATTAAAATACGGCACCTCCGTATTCACCGTGAACGGGAGCTGTGTCTCCCCGCAGTCACTTACAATACATACCGCACCCTTGGTCGTCTCCCCGGCATTCATATGATCTGCAATAAACGTAAAGGGAATGACATTACAGCTTTCCGCAAATCTGTCCTGTTCCGGCTTCAATAATTTGCTTGATGAATAAAGTACACCCTTGACCGGTGTATTTTTATTGTTTTTTATGGTAAAACTACCGGAATAGGTCTTTCCGGCCTCCGCAGTAATGATAAGCTCATCTTCAGACAACAGGATACTGGGAGTTTCGTATTCAAATAACCCCTTAGACAATCGCTCCACTTTTTCTTTCAACGGTTCCACCTCAAGCTCATTTTTTAATTCCATCTATTGCATTTTATGATGATTTAATTATAATAATTATAACACCAATCGACAGAAATAAGCAATAGGAAGTGGATACTCCGCTGTTTACGGATAGAAAGGATACGATAAAATGCTGATACCGCAGGAACATTTTCACGGAAGTGATTTGGAAAAGATAGAGAAAATATATGGAATAAAAAAGGAGGATATCACCAGTTTTTCCGCCAATGTGAACCCTCTTGGCATCTCGCCGAAGCTAAGGCGCGGTCTGGCGGAAAAGATTGACGCAATCACCGGTTATCCGGACAGGGAATATACTTCTCTCAGAAAATGCATTGCCGCTTACGCGGATACCAATATGGAGCACATTGTCGTAGGAAACGGTTCCACCGAGCTGATCTCCCTGTTTATACAGCTTACGGGGCCGAAGAAAGCATTCATCCTGGGTCCGACCTACTCCGAATATGAACGGGAGATTTCTCTTGGCGGCGGCAGCTCCCATTACTACCGGCTGGACGAAGCATGTGATTTTCGTTTGGATGTGGAATCACTGGGCAGGGAACTGTCCTCCGAATTTGATCTTTTGGTTATTTGTAATCCGAATAACCCGACCTCATCGGCTATTCCGAACTCCGATATGAGAAAAATTCTCGATATCTGCAAGCAGAAGGATATCCTGTGCATGGTAGACGAGACTTATGTCGAGTTTACGGAGGATATTAACCGGATTACCTCCATCCCCCTGACACATTTTTATAATAATCTCATCATCCTGAGAGGGATTTCCAAATTCTTCGCGGCACCCGGACTGCGCCTGGGCTATGCCGTATGCGGAAATATGGATTTAGTGAAAGAAGTGAACAAAAGAAAAAACCCCTGGACCATCAACACACTGGCCGCGATTGCCGGTGAAATCATGTTCACGGATGAGGATTACATTAAGGAAACCAGAAAGCTTATCAGCGCGGAACGCAGCAGAATATGCCGGTTGCTCGGCTCATGCGGGAACATTAAGGTTTACCCGCCTGCCGCCAACTTTGTGCTGCTTAAGATTTTAAAAGAAGGCCTCACCGCGGCAGAGCTTTTTGATGCCGCAATACGAAAGGGATTCATGATAAGGGATTGCTCAACCTTCCCGTTTCTGGATCAGAAATTTATCCGATTCTGCTTTATGTCTCCTGAGAAGAATACCGCATTGGCGGAACTTCTCTTAGGTAAGCTAGAACAATCACAGACGCAACCGGGAGTTTCATAAATGTCTGATTCCTGATCCGGAACGTTTTTATAATTCGTTACAATTCAGCCTTGTGGCTGAACTGTAACTATAATTCATTTTTCTCGTATACTCCGTAGCCTGCCAGAATGATAAGGAAAAGCGGCAGTGTCTGTATCCACAGAAGGGTAATGTCCGTAATTCCATGTGCGAGGGTAGCTACGGTAACTGCCAGAATAAGTGACGTGATCAGGGTCTTATGTTCTTTAAAGCACAGCTTTATCACCGATTTATAATACTGCACCACATATCTTAACAGAAGCACTGTCCCGACTATCCCAAAGTTCTCCAGGGTCTCAAGGAAAAGACTGTGAGAATGCGGGATCACCTTCTTCTGATAGTAGCTTTGCTTCAGAAAGAGGAAGGACATGAAGCCATGACCGAAGAAGGGCTCACTCTTAATCTGACGTATCGCGGTATTCCATATCCTGAGACGGATACGAAGGGTTACCTCAACATCGGAAAGACGGGGTATGATATTTATATCCATATCAAACATGACGAAACATGCAAGTGCAGCCGCAAAAAACCAGACTGCAAGCAAACGGTGCTTTTTCAGTATCACAAGCAATACGGCTATCCCAAGGAATACCTCAACCCATGCAAACATACTCTCGCACAGATACAGGCTTACTACATTCAATAAGGCAACCGTATAGTAAAACCATTTTTGTCCCTGACGGGTCAGTACTTTATAGGCACAGATTATGATTACCGTGGCAACGATCGTTCCGAAATAGTTCGGATGCAGATAAACCGCCGATATCCGCTGGGTACTGTAGCTCTGACCGGTTATCTGTATGACGATCTTTTCAATAATGGCACAGCTCGTCACGGCTATGCTCATAATGCAGACTAACCTTAACGCTTTCTCATAAAGGATGCCCGTCATGATGCTTTGGAGAAACAGCGCCAGGAAAACGGCAAGTATCACTGCCAATCCCACAATGATACCCAGCCAGTTCCCGTATATTAAAGGTATCATAATGATATAAGCGAGGAAAAGAAATAATATCTTATTATCATTATGAATAAAGATCAGCTTGCGTGTATTCTTGCTGAAGGTAACATAAATTGCAATTGATAAAAGTATGATTCCTGCTAATATATAGGGCAGGAATATGGAGCCTGCCGTAATTACCAGTATATTTGTATTTGTTAAATAGTCGCTTAAGCGACGCTTAATAACCATGCTGTCTGTAAAAACTTCCTTTTCTGAGAGTCAATGTGTAATTAATTCATTACACAAGGATGTATTCTAGCACATTACAGAAGAATAAGCAATGTTATTTATTTCTGTTCGCAGGTCTTTAGTAATAGTTCAGCCTTACGGCTGAACTATTACTAATGATGTGCAGAAATTATGCATAATGCATAATTTCGCCCAGACATGTCTCGGGTTTTCCGTGACTTTCGCTTTGCTTCACTCACAAAAAACGCCTCGCGGTACCATAGGCTGAACTGTTACGGTCTTTATCTTATCTTTTTATAATTTCATCTCTGCCGGGTCCGTTCGATATCATTGTTATCGGAACCTCAATCTCTTTTTCAATGAATTCAATATACTTTCTGCAATTCTCGGGAAGGTCCGCATAATTCTTAATTCCGCGTATCTCCTGTTTCCATCCGGGCAATACTTCATAAACAGGCTTTGCCTTTGCTAATCTGACGGTAGTCGGAAATTCCTTTGTTATGGCACCGTCGATTTCATAGCCGACACAGACTTTCAGCTCATTCAGATAACCCAGTACATCGAGAACGGTTAATGCCGCCTCGGTTGCACCCTGCATCCTGCATCCGTAACGGGTAGCCACCGCATCAAACCATCCCATACGTCTCGGCCTTCCGGTAGTTGCTCCGTACTCACCGCCGTCACCGCCTCGTCTTCTTAATTCTTCCGCTTCCTCTCCAAAGATTTCACTGGTGAATTCTCCTGCGCCCACCGCGCTGGAATAAGCCTTCGTAACCGCAATGATATCCTTTATCTCATATGCCGGAATCCCTGCGCCGATCGCCCCGTAGGAAGCCAGGGTAGAGGAAGAGGTAACCATCGGATAGATTCCAAAGTCAGGGTCCTTAAGCGCGCCCAACTGGCCTTCCAGCAGGATGTTCCTGCCTTCCTTGATTGCATTATGCAAAAATGCGGAAACATCACATACGTACGGTTCCACCATCTTCCTGTAATCTTTAAGCAATGCAAATATTTCATCCGGGTCCAGTGCCGGTTTGTGGTATAAATGTTCAAGTATTATATTCTTCATCTCACAAATACTGTTAACCTTATCCTTTAAGGTCTTTTCATCAAAAAGCTCCGATACCTGAAAGCCTATCTTTGCATATTTATCGGAATAAAACGGTGCAATTCCCGACTTGGTGGAGCCAAAGGACTTGCCTCCCAGCCTCTCCTCCTCATACTGATCGAAAAGAATGTGGTATGGCATCATAATCTGTGCCCTGTCCGATACCAGTATCTTAGGCGTCGGTACACCTCTGTCAACGATAGCCTGTATCTCCTTGAACAGATAAGGGATATTCAGCGCTACTCCATTACCGATAACACTCGTGGTATGATTATAGAATACACCGGAAGGCAGTAAATGTAATGCAAATTTACCATAATCATTGATAATTGTATGCCCTGCATTACTTCCTCCCTGGAATCTTACGATAATATCGGATTCCTGTCCCAGCATATCCGTGATTTTTCCTTTACCCTCGTCGCCCCAGTTAGCTCCAACTATTGCTTTTACCATATCCAATCCTCCTGATCGTTTATTTCATAGTATTGCCCATTTTACCGCATAAGAAAGAGTTTCGCCCGCGAAACTCTCGCGCCGAGCGCGGCCGGCTTTGCCGGTAAAGTTCCGTATGCGCGCGAGTGCGCACCCATAGCGGAGCGCTTTTTGTCGTATAGGACGAACTTTCCTATACGATAAGAAAGGACATTGTAACAAAACCACAATGCCCTATTACTTAATTATTATAACGTGCGATAATATATAAGTAAAATCAATATTAATTATGCATTCTATAAATAAAACTTATGGTCCTGCCCTTTCTGTCACTTTACAATTGTCTTTATCAAGCTGTTAAGATCATTTCTTATTCACTTCGGATGCTTCATAATACAGCGGGAAGATATCCGGTGCTGCCTTATCATTGCTGCCATCCAAGCTTTTCTCATACTCTTCATCCGTAATATCATTCCGATTGGCAAAGTAATATGTTTTACTTTCTCCCTTTTCATAAAGGTTCAGATAAAGATATTCATATTTGTAAAGCTTTTCTCCGCTTCCGAATTTATCCCTGGACACATCTTCGAAAATATAATACATTTCCCCGTCGTAAAGATAGTCGGTAATGATCGGGTCCCCCTCGACCGTATAAGCCGCTTCCCGCAAAAAGGATATTATTCCCATTCCGGAATTATCAATAAACCTGTCCAAAAGCTCCTTTGACTCGGTCCGATCGCGAAACACTGTAAAGCAATGATCCTTTATTGCTTCCTCTGCCTTATAATTCTGAGAGATATCAGCTGTTGCAGGCCAATCTCCGTATGCCTTTTTTAAAATTATTATACTGTCGGCTCCGATCTGACATGGGTAAGATTCCGCAATCATTCCGTTAAATTCGATCTCAACGAGATCTCCCATCGCCGCTTCTATCTTTTTATCATATCCAACCTGTACCGGATCGAAACGCTGGAAGCCTTTGTCTCCATCCGTCACGATTACGGACAGGCTTTTATCCTTTTGTGCAACAACGATTGCTTTAAACGTTATCGAACCTGGTTCCCCGGCTCCGCCGGGAACCTTTTCCTTCCTGCCGCAGCCCGTACTAAAAATCAATAAAACAATCAGTATAACGATTCTTCTCATAATAATCCCTGCCTCTCTAACCTACATCAGATAAGCCGGATTCCGTTTGCTTATCTTTATGTATTAGACGATTCCGACAGGGAAATGGTTCCTGTTAATATCGTCCAGTCTTTGAAATAAGGGAAGAAATCTCTGTACTTTCTCCTGTTCTGTGATCTTAATTCCGGATTGATAGATAACAATATCTCCCGAACCCTCATTTACCGCATTTTTTTCTTCCAAGGTTCTCTTTAAATTCCTTGCTGTACCGATATTGCCGTCGATGACGGCTGCGCCGGCAGGGAACAGCTTTCCGAATATATCCTTATAATAGGAAAAATGGGTACATCCCAGTACCACTGTTTCATACCGGTTTATCTCATAATGCGACAGCTGCTCTTTCAGGTAAGGCATCACAGCCTTCTTACGGAACTCTCCTGCTTCCGCAAACTGTACCAGCCCGGGAAGAGGCAGCAGATCTACAATATGGTCATTGTCCAGTCTCGTGATCAGGTTTTGGAGCTTCTCCTCTTTCAGCGTCAGTGCGGTCGCCGTTACCAGCACCCTTTTCTCCGAACAGGAGTTATGCTCGACCGCAGGCTTAACCGCAGGTTCCATGCCGATAACCGGAATATCATACATTGCTCTGAGATCGTCAATTGCAACACTGGTAGCGGTATTACAGGCAATCACTACGGCTTTGACCTGCTGCTTTACCAGGAAATCAACCGCGTTAAAAATATAACGCTTAACCTCCTCCTTGGGTTTTGGGCCATAAGGGACATTCACCGTGTCGGCATAATATATATAATCTTCCTCCGGCAACAGTTTCATCGTGTCATACAATACCGTTATGCCGCCAATTCCGGAATCAAAAAAACCTATCTTCATTTTAAACCTCTTTTCTCACTAAAGCATGAACTAACACTACAGTTTGGCCGCAAGGCTGAACTGTAACAAGTTTACCACCAAACTTCGATCCTTTCAATGATAAAATTGCAGGCTGAACTGTAACATAAAATTTCCAGATGTTCCGCATATGCCTGATATGTAACAATTTTCTGCAAATTTTATATATTTTATAGTAGAAACACAAAATATGTTGCTTATGCAGGAAAGAGGTCATTTATGAAATTCAAACAACTATCCTATAATTCGAGCCAGGGCATGGATGAACTTGATATCTTGCTGGCTGCCCATAGATTTATGTCCGGCACCGGTAAAGGCGCAACTATATGGAATAACACCGATTCGGTAAAACAGGTTGTACCCCTGTATGATCTTAACGATCATATAATCGCCTATTACATTTCATTTTATCCCGCCGGGTATGCAATTATCAATAATAACCGAAATAATCCCGTCGCTATTGAATTTGGAGAGGGTAATAACACTCCGATCAAAGAGCTTTTGAAAGAAATGGCCGCGGCAGCAAACGAGCACGCGGCAAAAATATGTTATGTAAATCCGGCATTTAGCTTTGATAAAGAAAAAATGTTTGCCGCCCATTCGGACAATATAAAAAATCGGCTGAAGAAAGATTACGGCCTGAAGAAATTCTATGCTAAGCTGTCCGGCATCAATAAAGAAGAAAAAAACCTGCACAAAAAAAGAAGAAGCTTTGCCCTTAAAAATACCGTTGCAGCCAAAGGCGGTTACTATGATTTCATTGACTGGGACAAAATGCCGAACGGCAATTATACCTCCGGAAATATTCCTTTTGACAAAACCGTATGGGCGGTAATGAGCAATTATGATGATATTGCAACGAATCACTGCGGGGCTACCGCGGCAACCAATATTGCTCTGTACTTCGCGACAGCCGTAGACCCTAATTTGAAGAAAAACGGCAGCATAAGGGATACCTTCACAGATCTGCATAAAAGAATAGGGAACGGCCCGGCAATTACTATTGCGGATAATTTAAAAAAATATGTATCGTCAAGAGGCTGCACCTTAAGCTATGCCAGTATAGGGTCCTATTCGGCCCTGAAAACTGCTACGGCAGACAAGATGCCTTGTGGATTACTGCTGACCGCGGCTATAAATGACTGGCATTGGGTGATATCGACCGGCTGGAGGCAGTATGGCAGCGGTGAAGACTATGTAAGAATTGTAAACGGCTGGGATAATTCGGCGAACAATTTCTATCTGTTTAACGGCAGTTCCGCCGTATGGTCAATCACCAAGTATTGGATCAGCAAATGACACCTGTTGCGCCGCCGGGTATATGAAGCCAGTGCTCTGTAACTCCTTAATCTTTGCTTTGTACGATAGGATGATTGTTCCAATGCAAGGCTACAGCGATTGACGACAACACAGCAGTCGGACAATCAGACCAGTACAAAGTAAAGTTTTAAGGGTTACAGAGTACTAGTTGTTACAGTTCAGTCTTACGCCTGAACTGTAACAACTATTCTGCCGGCTTGCTATGATTTGAATCACTCAAGTCCTGCCGGTCGAACCAAATCCATTGCTGCCTCTGCGCGTTTCATCAAGAATATCCTTTTCATCAAATTCCGTGGCAAGATACGGCATGACAACTAGCTGTGCGATTCTTTCATTTGGATTAATTGTCTTCCTCTCATTCGTATCATTATGCAGCGAAACTATAATTTCGCCCCGGTAATCACTGTCAATTACCCCTACGCAATTTGCCGGTCTCAAGCCTTGCTTACTTGCCAATCCGCTCCTGGCATAGACCGCTCCAAAATAACCGTTTGGTATTGCCATTGATAATCCTGTTCCGATCATAACCGTCGAATGTGCGTTAACATCAACTGCTTCTTCATTGTTAGAATATAAATCCCATCCGGCAGCCTGCTCACTTCCCCTCGTTGGAAGCTGTGCCCTGTCATTTAGCTTTTTAATGTCTATTTTTATCATCCTTTGTCCATCCCTTGCTTATTTTATCTTTATTAATGCCATAGCAATCTCTTCTTTGTAATGTGCGATATATTGTCCGATTTCATTGCAGCTGTCCATTATATTGTTAACACATCATTTTCAACAGTTCTTTTGCCGCCGTTGAGATTGGATTCCGATCACTGGTTATTATACAGAGATTGCGTTTCGGTATCTGCTTTCTGAATTTCAGTTCGAAGAGTTCTCCGCTTTCCAGATACTTTTCGGCAAAATTACGGACAACAGAACCAATGCCGAGATTACGCAGCGTGAACTGAACGATAATGTCACTGGTAGCCAGTTCAAACTCCGGCTTAAGCACAACACCATTCTCCTTTAAGTATCCGTCTATATAAGCCCTTGTACTTGTATGGCTTTCCAGACAGATGACCGGAAGCTCCTCCAACTCGGAGTACTCCATAATTTGATCTCTTAAATATTCAAAGCGGCTGCCGCCTACGAACACATCTTCAATCGGCTGTACTTCCGCCGTATGAATCTCCGGTTTTGCATGAAAGGGCGCACTTACCGCTCCGAAATCAATCTTACCATCATACAGGTATTCAAGGGTATCGGGAGTGGGCGCATTGGTTACGGTAACTTTTATCTTGGGGTACTTTTCATGAAACAGCTCGAGGTAGGAAAGCAAATAGAACTGGAGCGTCATATCACTGGCACCGATTCGTATCTCTCCGTCCTCCAGATCTATCATCTTCTTAAACTTCGTTTCTCCAAGCAGGATACTTTCATAGCCTCTTGCGATATAGGAATACAGCACTTCCCCCTCCGGGGTAAGCTTTACCCCCTTCTGTGTACGAATGAAAAGGCTGCTTCCCAGGCTTCCTTCCAACAGCTTGATTCCCTGGCTGACCGCCGGCTGTGAGATGCATAATTCTTCCGCCGCCCCCGTAAAGCTTCTGCACCTGGCGACATAATAGAATATTTTATAGTATTCAAGATTCACATTCATGTGTTCCTAGACCCAATCCTTCCATACCTCCGGCCTGTATCCGACGGTCGCCTGTTTCCCGTTCCTTACGATGGGTGTCATAAACATCCCCGGATTCTCAAGCAGCTTCTCTTCCTTATCCGCCTCGTCTGAAAGATATTTTACATAGTTCTGCTCATATTCCTTTGATTGTTCGTTAATCAGCGGCAGCATTCCCCCTACCGAGGCTTTCACACTTTTATATTCCCCGAGGCTCATGCCATACTTACTCAAATCGATAAGCTGATATTTAATCCTTCGTTCCTTAAAGTAACGCTCCGCTTTCTTCGTAGCAAAGCACTTTGATTTACCAAAGATCTGTATATTCATACTTCCCTCATACCGCTTTGCGGCATCTCAAATAATAGGTGTGAAAATGCCTTTTTTTCACACTTTCTCACGGTTTCTCAATAATATCCTGATACTGCTTATTCCTCTCGAACCACACCAATGCATAGGAGCAGGTCAGCACTGCTTTTTTCCCTTCTTTTCTCAACTGAGCGGCCGCTTCTTCCATCAGTTTGCCTGCAACCCCCTGTCCTCGCAGTGATTCATCTACAAACGTATGGTTGATGTTAACCACCTGTTCCTTAACGGCCGGGAAGGTCACTTCGGCAATAATCCGTCCCTTTGCATCCTCCATATAGATGCGGTTGTTTTCGTGTTGGAATTCCATAAGCTTTACCTCCTGATATAATTTTCCAGATAGCTTTCCTTGTCTTTACAGCATGATTAATCTAATAAATCCAGTCTCATTTCCGTGTTATCGGAAACCTTCTCTATAAAACCAAGCTTATCGTATATCGGCCTGGCGGCTTCCGTAGCATTCAATTCAATATATGACACCTGCAAATTCCTGGCTTCCTGTATCAACTTCTTTAATATACTGGTGGCAAGTCCCTGCTTCCGGTAATTAGGATTGGTATAAACATTCAGAAATAAACCTGTTTTCCCGGTAATAAAATGAGGATTTGCCGGCTTCTCATGAATGATAAGATATGCCGAAGAAACAGCTTTGCCCTTGTCTTCCGCCAGATAAGCGATAAAATCCCGGTTAATATGATCCCTGAAATAACCTGGCAGCTGCTTTATCATGGCCTCCTTCTCCTGTACCGTCAATTCACCAAAATGATACTCTATATAAGTTAATCTTAACTCCACTAAAGTATCGATGTCCTCTTCAACTGCTCTTCGAATATTCATTTTCCTTCATTTCTCCTCTGTCTTCTAAATCTTTAATAATCGTCGTATACATCCTGCCGTCAATACGGTATTTAAAACGGTAGATGATATAGCCGACCAGAATGCATACGAGAGGGAATACCAGCATAGCCGTTTTCATGAGCAGCAGCCCCCCTTCCGTTACATCGGCGGCGGAATCCGCGTCCTTAATACCGGACAAAATGACAACCGCTCCGACAATACCGCTGGCAACGGCACCTCCCATCTTATTGATCAGGGGCTGTACGGAGAATGTAATACTGTCATTCCGCTTTCCCAGCTTCCATTGCCCATACTCCACCGTATCCGCCAGGAATACAAGCATCAGCAGCTGTATGAAAGCCTGACCCGTAAATATCAGTATCCCGGCAATCCCGATAAACAGCATGGTATTCGTCGGGGCAAAGAAGAAAACTACATAACCGGCAACCACCAGTACCGTTGCGGCAGTATACAGAATCTTTCGCTCAAACCGTTTGCTGAAGACGGGAAATACAATCAGGGCCGCTATCTGTGAGATACCGAGTATCAGGGCAAAGATGGAATACATTCCTTCATCGCCGTATGCATATTTAAAATAGTATATACCAAAGCTGGTCGTTGTCATGTATCCGATCATGAACAATGCCATAGATACGGCAGTAAACAGCAGCTGGTCATTTTTAAATATGGCATGTGCCATATCTTTTAAAGAGGTATGCTCCTCCTTTGCGATGACCTTGCTGGACTCCCTTACACCAAATAAGGTAATGCATTGTCCGATCCACATAATGCCCACTACAATGACAGAAAATATAAAAAATCCCTTCTGTGGGTTATGGAACGCCTTTCCTAATGCTGCCGTTATCGGAATAACCAGAACAACTACGGCAAATAGCCCGATATTGGCACAGATACGGGCGAGGGCGCCAATCTTCTCACGTTCCTTCTGGTTCACCGATAGGGACGGCAGGAGTGACCAGTACGATATGTCATTGATAGTAAAGCTGATGCCCCACAGCAGGTATACCACGGTAAAGAAGATTATGTAACGGCTTCCCCGCAGGCCGAAATCGGAAAACAGCAGAATCGTGAAGATTCCCGATACGAATGCCCCGATGGCAATCCACGGCTTAAACTTCCCATACCTGGATCTGGTATTGTCAACCAGGAAGCCCATAACCGGATCATCCACCGCATCATAGATGCGTGCAAATAATAAGATACCGGTAATCCACCAAAGAGTTGAGGTTGAAAGCTCAAGGATATCGGTCAGATAGTAAATGAGGTACATGCTGACCAGGGAATATAGCATATCTCTTCCTATGGTTCCCAGGCCGAAATTCCATTGGTTCCGTTTTGATGAGGTGCGCATATCAGGAATCCTCCTTTTGAATGGTATACAGATTCGAACCATAATCACCGAGCAACCTGATCTGACTGTTATAATAGCTGCCCATAAACTGATTATTCAGCAAAATACCCGCCGTAAGCATGTCTCCGTAACCGGTATAGGTTTCCACACAGTCCGTCAGGCAGCAGAACCGGTTGGCCATACGGAGAATAAAGCCGTCCGGGTTTAACTCTACCGGCAGTATATGCTTTACGAGTCCTCCGAATCTTTTAATAAAAAGGCTCTGAGGGTTGGTGCTTATCCGGTATTTAACGGAAGGCTCCAAGCCGATTACCGGAAGATAATCATGACTTTCGCTGGCACCCGACATCTTCTGGAAGAACCCGATTACCGCATCACTCTTTCCCCGGTTCACACACTGCCACTGAACCTTATTCTCCTTATATACCGTTACCCGGTCAAACTTTCCGTATTGCAGCGTTTCCCTGTGTTTCTTATAAAATGCTATCTGCCTTTTAATTTCCCGTCTCTCTGCAAAGGAAGTATATTTTAAATCCAGTTCATACCCCAGGCACCCGAAACAGGCCGTATGAAACCTTGTGGAAAGAGGGGTCTCCCGAAGTGTCTGCTGATGCGGTGCCGCACTTACATGCGCTCCCATCGTAGAAAGCGGATAGAGATAGGAAAGTCCCCCCTGTATATTCAGGCGTTCCATCGGATCCGTGTCGTCCGACGCCCATATCTGGGGAGAGTAGCAGAGCATCCCAAGATCAAAGCGGTTGCCTCCGCTTGAACAGCTTTCTAACAGGACATGAGGCCTGGACCGGAAAATGCGTTCCAGTATATCATATAAGCCCAGGATATACCTGTGCAAAAACTCTCCCTGATTCTCTATGCAGGGGGAAAAGGCATCGCTGATGTGACGGTTCATATCCCACTTCACATAATCAATCCGTGCCTCGTCCAGAAGGCTGCCGACATGATGGACGATATAATCCCGCACTTTGGGGTTGCATAAGTCAAGCACAAGCTGATTTCGTCCCAGTACAGGCGTTCTGCCCGGCGTCTTTACCGCGTATTCCGGGTGGCTGCGGTAAAGATCACTGTCTTCATTTACCATCTCCGGCTCAAACCATAACCCGAAATCCATCCCGAGCCGATGAATCTTATCGGCAAAACGTTTCATTCCGCCCGGCAGCTTTCTCCGGTTCACATTGTAATCGCCGAGTCCGGCCCTGTCACTGTTGCGCTCTCCGAACCAGCCGTCGTCCAGCACAAACAGCTCAATGCCCAATTTTCTGCCGCGCCTTGCAAGCCTCAGCAGCTTGCCCCTGGTAAACTTAAAGAAATGGGCTTCCCAGTTATTAAGCAGTACCGGTCTCTCTTTCCCCTTCCAGTCTCCCCGTACTATATGATTATTAATGAAATTATGAAAATTATGGCTCACACCGTTAAATCCGTTTTCACTGAAGGTCATGACCGCTTCCGGTGTTTCGAAGGCTTCGCCGGTCTTTAGGCTCCACTCAAAGCAGTGCGGATTAATCCCCAGTTGTATGCGTACCAGTCTGTGATTACTTAATTCTGTGCTCCCGAAATGATTCCCGCTGTATACCAGGTTAAAGCCGTATACCCACCCGAGCTGTTCCGTTGCATTCCGCTCCGCCAGAAGGAAACCGGGATTATGCCTGTTACTGCTGCTTCCGGTAGCGGAAGAATTAACAAACATGCCGTACTCCAATGCCCTGTCATGGCGATTGGCCTCCTTAATCCATCCTCCGTCAAAGGTAACCAGTTTAAAACCGCGGTCAGGCAGGTCCGTCATCATACTCATGATACGGCGGAGGGTTAAGGAATTCTCATTGTTGTTGCAGACTTCCGCCCTTCTCGTAATTACATTCGTCTGCTCATATACGGTATAGTAAAGGAGAAGACTCACTTTTCCCGGCTTGTCCTCCAGCCTGATGATAACTGTCTCGCATTCTTCCTCACCGCCATAGGAGGCGGGAAGCGTCCTGCATGGCACAAGCCCTTTCCTAATCTCATAGGCTCTGAAGGTAAAATCATTTGTAAAAGTACCGTCCGGCATCCTAATCTCCGCCGGACTGTAACGGTAATCGCCCCTTCCGATTCCGGACCATTCCAGACACATTGTATCAAGGCAATAGTTCTCGTCGGACCGGTCATATGCAATACCGGTTCCTATCGTTGCGGTATGCTTGAGAAGCAGGCCGTCAGCATCCTGTTCCTTTAATATAGGCCCGTAATATATATGTTCCAAATGGCCGAATTTCGTTACCCGAAACCAATAGCTTGTATTTGCCGTCGTCAGCCGGAATACCTGTTCCGTCACTTCAATCATTGAGCCTCCCCCTTCCGCATTACCGTCTTGGATCTTTCCAGATTATACTGGTAAAACTAATTTCATTTTATCAATATTTGTTCCATTGGTCAATGATTTATACCAGATAAGAGATCTGGTACATTAGCAATTTGAAGTCTAAATAATTATTGACAAACGATAATTGTCTTTATATAATTATTGCAAAACAATAATTATGATAGGAATCCATTATGATCCGTTTGGCTCTTATCTATCAGGGAGGTACACTATACTATGCAGGTTTTTAAAAAGGGATTACTGTTCGAAGGTATTCTATCTGCCATTCTGGCGTTCCTTATGTTTTTTCCGGGGAAAGTCAGTAACGGCATATTTTTGTTATCCATGCCGTTTGAAATGACGGGAGCAGCCCTTAGGTGGCTGTCACTTGGTTCAGAGACCGGAAATATGATCGCTTTCTCTATTTACACAATACTTTCCCTCGTGCCTGTTTTTCATATGGTAAAAAAGATCAGGAAATCCAGTCGGGATAAAGCCGATCTTATCCTGCCGGTTATCAGTGGCTACTGCTTCTATATGATATATGAATTCGTCAACCCGGGCTTATTATTTAAGCGTCTGCCTGCAATACCCGCAGATTCCTCTTTCCTTGCATATCAGAAGCTGTCCTTGTCAATCATCTTCTATTCCCTTTGCATCGGCTATGCGGTACTCCGCCTGACTGGAACACTTGCTGCCGCAGAGAGACAGGATAAATCCCATTACCTCTGCAGAGGTCTTGAAAAAATCCTTCTGCTCGTTTCGGTGCTTTATACCTTCCTTCTCGGATATTTTGCCACTTTTCAGTTACTCATGAATCTCCGTAAAAATACTGCCGAAGCTCGTTCCGCAATTAACCTGATA
Source organism: Bacillota bacterium (assembly GCA_023398615.1). GTDB lineage: Bacteria > Bacillota > Clostridia > Lachnospirales > Lachnospiraceae > Anaerocolumna. The sequence goes on along the minus strand of JAEWSD010000022.1, from coordinate 75,446 downwards.
TTTGTTTTCATAAGATATATACTGCAAAATCTTCCTGTGTTTTTTACGATACTTATACTGGTATCAGGAATTGCTCTTTTAAAAGCGCTGGCGTCAAATGAACCCGGAAGCGAAATAGCTGCCGCCAACGAGCTCGGTCTAAAAAGCCGGCGCGCCGTTTATGTAACAGTAGTCAGCAACATCCTGCTAAATTTTCTGCAATTTATTTTGTCAAGCCGCTTACACGATACGGATTTCAACCTGGAATTCTCCCTCTTCCCTCTGATCATCGCATTTTCGGCAATGATTTTGTCGGGATATTTCAGAAAAACGAAAGAAATATATGAGGATAACGGGTTGATCATATAGGAGGCTGTATCATGGCAATTCAGGTACATTTGGATGAGTTATTAAAGAAACGTCATATAACGTCGAAGGAATTATGCAGCTTAATCAATATAACGGAAGCCAACCTGTCCGTACTCAGAAGCGGAAAGGCAAAGGGCGTACGTTTCAGCACAATTAATAAAATCTGTCACTACCTGGAATGTGATGTGGGCGATATCCTTACTTGTGACGGAATGTTGGAGGAGGAATATGAGGATGAATAAAAAAAGCTGTCTGATAACGGCAGCATTGATAATATCTGCACTGTTAACAATACGTCTGACCGGGTTCCGCCTGGCAATCGAGGATACCGCTATGAACAGCAGCAGCGAAAAGCTCTGCGGTATATTCCTGACGGTCGGTACGGTAATTCCCGGCATGAATCAGCAGGCTTCCGGCAGCCATATCGCAGAGGGCAGACTGGTGGATAACAAAACAATCGTATTCGGCGGTATTGACGGCTATTTCATGGGACTGGTTGAAATCGAAGAAGAAAACGGAGAGAAGTACAACGGATTACTGGCAGATAAAGAGTTCCATGACGGGAAACTCAGTATTAACAATACGGATAATGGTGAGGAAAGCAGCTGTGAGATCACTTTCTCGGTAGGGACCGGGTTTCACCAGGTCGTCCGCCTGAATCCGGTATACCAAAAAGGTGACGGCATTTATTATTTAGAACAGGGAATGGGATTTATGACCTCCGACGTTTCAGAGGGTGCCGCCTATTCTCAGACGATAGATAACACGTTTACCGAGACTGAAAACGGAGAAACGAAATTGCGCAAGGCTTCCTTCAAGGTAAATATTGATGTTGTGGAGCCCTCGGACAGCCTGCTCATTAAAGAAATGAACCGGAAGGACGAAATCATCAAATACACGGAATACGATCGTAATGACCCGGATAATTTTACCGTGGACCGTAATACGGAATATGTCATTGTTGAGGAATGGAAAGGGAGGGATACGGATGCCAAAGTAAACCGGTATATCTACAGTATGAACGGTTCCGGCGGGGAAAGTCCCTGCCATGCCTGGAACCTGACAGAGCATAATAATATCGTTATTGCAAAAGTGATTCAGTTTGATAAATAATTACGGGACCCCGGATATAAGATACACAGATTACCGGGGTCCGTTTTCATAGCTTTGCTATTTCATCGGATAAATATTAAAAATGTAATTAATTTTATCGGCGTGTATTAATTCATCCGTCAAAATTTCGAATACCATATCCCTGTAGTATATATACGGCAGACCGGCCAGTATGTCCCTGTAGCTTTCGATCGCTGATATTTCGTTAAAAAAAGCTTGCTTAAGGCCATCATAAAAACAAATGGGCTCTATCGCAGTGTTCATATCCTCCGGAGATACCTGCCGGCCCGTAAAGCAGTAATAGATATCCTGAAACATTTGTAAATGCCTGAGCTCATCGTCCCTTATCCCTATCAGAATATCGGCAGCTTCCTGTGCAGGAGCTACAGAAGCCAGATAAGAGTAAAACTGTGCATCCTCATTCTCATCCCTGATAGCTTCGCTTATTAATACCAAAGCTTCCTGTAATGATTTATATGTTCGCTGCGGTTTATTGCCGAACGCTGCATTGTTCCATGAACTATACATAAACACACCCCACAATTTTTACAAGATATACTATTATATGACATAAAAATTGTAAGGTGCTAATATCCGATTAAAATCGACACTTTGATTTCATATTCGTTTCGTCAGTCAGACCTTAATATCCGCCTTTAAGCCCAGCAACTCCTTATTCCCGTCAAGAACAGGCTGAATGACTTCCGTAATAAATTCCTCTACCTGTTCCCTGGCGCGTCCGGTATATCTGGCTGGGTCCATCGTCTTCTTCAATTCCTCCAAAGTCATGTTAAAGGAAGGGTCCGCCGCAATCAGCTCAAGCAGATTGTTGTCGAGTCCCTTTTCCTTGACATTCCTTCCGGCTTCCATCGAAAGGATACGTATCTTTTCATGAAGCTCCTGCCTGTCTCCCCCTGCTTTTACCGCGTCCATCATAATATTCTCGGTTGCCATGAAAGGCAGCTCGGCCATCAGCCTTTTTTCAATAACCTTCGGATATACCACCAGACCGTCCACAACATTCAGATACAGGTCCAGGATACCGTCTACCGCAAGGAATGCCTCCGGAATACTGATCCTCTTATTTGCCGAATCGTCCAGCGTTCTTTCAAACCATTGGGTAGCGGAGGTAATCGCGGGATTCATAGCATCCGCCATTACATAATTGGAAAGGGAAGCAATCCTTTCGCTTCTCATCGGATTACGCTTGTAAGCCATTGCGGAGGAACCAATCTGGTTCTTTTCAAACGGCTCTTCAATCTCTTTCAGATGCTGAAGGAGACGGATATCATTCGAAAACTTATGCGCACTTGCGGCAATGCCCGCAAGAATATTAAGTACTCTGGTATCTACCTTGCGGGAATAGGTCTGTCCGGAGACCGGATAGCAGCCTGCATAGCCCATCTTTTCCGCAATCATTTTATCAAGTCTCTTGATCCGCTCGTGATCCCCGTCAAACAACTCCAGGAAGCTTGCCTGGGTGCCGGTCGTACCCTTTGAACCAAGCAGGCGCATGCTGTCAATCACATATTCGATATCATCGTAATCCAGCTTCAGTTCCATCAGCCAGAGTGCCGCCCTCTTCCCGACGGTTGTCGGCTGGGCCGGCTGGAAGTGGGTAAATGCCAGAGCAGGCAGGCCGCGGTATTTCATGGCAAATCCGGCCAGCTCATTCATGACATTTAACAGCTTCTTCTTTACCAGCTTCAATGCTTCGGTCATCACGATAATATCCGTGTTATCGCCCACATAGCAGGAGGTTGCTCCCAGATGGATGATGCCCTTTGCATTCGGGCACTGTACGCCGTATGCATATACATGGGACATGACATCATGCCGTACCAGGGCTTCCCGTTCCTTTGCCACCTCATAGTTAATGTCATCCTGGTGCTCTTTCAGCTCTGCAATCTGTTCGTCCGTTATATTCAAGCCCAATTCCTTTTCCGATTCCGCAAGTGCGATCCAAAGCTTCCTCCAGGTACGGAATTTCATATCCGGAGAGAAAATATACTGCATCTCCTTACTTGCGTACCGTTCCGACAACGGGCTGACATATTTATCATTACTCATAAAACACTCCATTCTGTCTGCTGCGTCAGACATTCACTATTTCTCGTATTCGCCGCGGATATCTGTCTTCGGCGGTTCTATCGGATACTTGCCGCTGAAACACGCATCGCAGTATCCGGTATCCCCCTCAATTAATTCGCTCAGCCGTTCCCCGCCCAGATAGGCAAGGGAATCCGCCCCGATCATTTCACAAATCTTATCCACCGTATTATTATGTGCGATCAGCTGATCGTTCGAGGGCACATCGGTGCCGAAATAGCAGGGATAAAGGAAAGGGGGGGAACTGATCCGCACATGCACCTCGGTAGCACCCGCATTCTTAAGCATCCTGACGATCCGTTCACTGGTCGTTCCCCGTACGATAGAATCGTCAATCATAATAACCCGTTTTCCCTTTACTACCTCCTGCAATACGTTCAGCTTAATACGGACACTGGATTCCCTCATGGACTGCTTCGGCTTAATGAAGGTACGTCCGACATAGCTGTTCTTCACGAAGGCGGTCGCATACGGTATCCCCGTTTCATAGGAATAGCCCATAGCGGCGGCATTGCCGGAATCCGGAACACCGACTACCACATCTGCTTCAACCGGTGCCACCTGGGCAAGTATCCTTCCGGCCATGATCCTGGAATTATAAACACCAACATTATCGACACGGCTGTCAGGCCGAGCAAAGTAAATGTATTCAAATATGCATTTCGCTTTCTTTTCCTGTGTCATGGACAGATCGGAATGTATTCCGTCTCTGTTAATCATAACGATCTCTCCGGGCAGTACATCTCTGATGAATTCCGCATCAACGGCATCCAAAGCACAGCTTTCGGACGCCAGTATATAGGCATTATCCCTTTTCCCGATACAAAGCGGGCGGAAGCCAAACGGATCCCTTGCACCGATCAGCTTCCTGGGGCTCATAATAACCAACGAATAGGCTCCTTTGAGCTTAAGCATGGCATTCTTTACCGCATCTTCCGCGCTGCGCGTCTTCAAGCGTTCCCGTGCAATCAGGTAGGCAATCACCTCCGAATCAATGGTGGTTTGAAAGATTGCACCCGTATACGCCAATTCGTCCCGCAGTTCAAGTGCATTGATCAGGTTGCCGTTATGAGCCAGTCCCAGGGTTCCTTTTACATAGTTTAAAACCAAAGGCTGAGTATTTTCAGGTGAGCTTGCTCCGGCAGTAGAATACCTGACATGTCCCACGCCGATATTACCCTTAAGGCCTTCTAAATTCTCCGGTCTGAAGACTTCATTTACCAGTCCCATACCTTTATGGGACCTTACCGAACCCTTCGGGCCTGTCGTATCACTGACTGCGATACCGCAGCTTTCCTGGCCCCGATGCTGAAGTGCAAATAAACCATAATAAACGGAGGAAGCAATATCATCACCGTCCAGGTCATATATGCCGAAGACACCGCACTCCTCATGGATGCCGTCTGTTACTAACTTATCACTATCCTCATTGATACTGTTCATTCCTGTTCCTTTCTGTTAGCTGAAAAGTGGACAATAAGTAATTACTCAATTGTCCACTCGGGTTCATTATTAAAGTCCTAAACGTTTAAATACTTCCTGGTAAGCATCCTCCACATTGCCAAGATCTCTTCTGAAACGATCCTTATCCAATTTATCATGCGTGTTGATATCCCAAAGCCTGCAGGTATCCGGTGAGATTTCATCCGCTAAAATAATCTCGCCTTTACATCTTCCGAACTCTATTTTAAAGTCAATCAACTCTATTCCGCACTCCGCAAAATATTTGCACAAAACTTCATTTACTTTAAAGGCTAACTCGGTAATACGGTCAATCTCCTGTCTCGTTGCGGCACCGATGGCAATTGCATAGTAATCGTTAATCATCGGATCACCCAAAGCATCATCCTTATAACTGAATTCCAGGGTAGGACACAGTAACTTCTTTCCTTCCTCCAGGCCCAGCTTCTTTGCAAAGCTGCCGGCCGTCACATTACGGATGATAACCTCAAGCGGAACAATCTCAACCTTCTTAACTGCCGTCTCCCTGTCACTTAATTCTTCGATAAAGTGAGTAGGTACCCCTTCCTTCTCAAGAATCCGGAAAAGATGGTTGGACATCCTGTTATTAACAACTCCCTTACCGACAATGGTTCCCTTCTTCAGTCCGTTAAACGCAGTTGCGTCGTCTTTATAATCAACAATATAAACATCCTCGACGTCTGTTTTAAATACTTTTTTTGCCTTGCCTTCGTATAACATTTCTAATTTTTTCATACTGACCTCTTTCTGCACACTAGCTTTCAACAAGCCGCAAGCTGCGTATTTTAGTGAAACACTTGCCGGTCTACTTATTCTACACATGTGGTAAACCAAATTAATCTATGGTAATCCGGTAATAAATATCATTTCCATTCTATTATAACGAACATAAAAAAATATACAACCGTTTTCTTTATTAATTTTACTTCATTATAATATAAGCCTGGTTAATTTTCATATTACCCAGGCTTATTTCTGTGGTATACCAAAGGACTGCCGCAAATGGGAAGTATCTGCGCCTGTAAAAAGACAGGCCGTACGGACACATGACCCTTTCCGTTAACAACAGTCCCCTATATCGTCTACATTACCAGCAGTACTTCATTTACTTCTTTCATTGCAGAGGCAGGGATATAATTTTTCTCCAGCTTTTCCCCGTTAAGATAGAATTCCCTGTACCCGCTTTCGGCGCCGTCAGGATTCTTAACCCTGATATTTAATGTCTTGCCGCGGAATTCCTTCGTTATGGAGAATTCCTTCCAATCATCCGGTATGGAAGGAGCCACCAGCAGGCCGTCAAGATCCGGTCTCATACCCAGGATTCCTTCCACACAGCCGACCATAACTGTCGATGCGGTCCCCGTCAGCCAGTGAACATGGGCACGGCCTTCGAACGGGCTTTCCGTAGACTCCGTAAACTGACCGTGTACATATGGCTCCAGTACACGAATCTCAGCGGAATCATTTTGGGATGCAGGCGAGCTTTCCGTAAAATATTCGAAAGCGCGCTTGCCATGTCCCATCAGGGCTTCCGCAAGGATAATCCACCCCTGAGGCTGTGAGAAGATACCTCCGTTTTCCTTCGTTGAAGGGTTGAACAGGATCGCCAGGGCGCCGTCAAACGCATGATCCACATAGGACGGGGCCATTACTCTCACACCGTAAGGCGTATTTAATTCCCGGTGTACGGACTCTAAAGCAGCTTTCGCCTGCTCTCTTGTTGCCAGGCCGCTGATAACGGACCAGGATTGAGGATTCAGCCACATATTAGCTTCCGGATCCTTTTTGGAGCCTATTACCTGTCCGTCCTCCTTGATCCCTCTTATGTACCGGTCATCCTCCCAGCATACGGTCTGGATAATATCACCCAGTTCCTTCTGTGTTTTATTCAAATAGGAGATATACTCCGTATCCTTTTTATATTCCGCAAATCCGCGGAGTATTGTCATGGCATAATACAACTGCATGGCAACAAACACGGACTCTCCTTTCTTGCCGAGCCTTAAGCAGTCATTCCAGTCCGCATGAAGCCCGGCCGGCATCTTATGGTCACCAAGCCTCTCCATCGAAAACCGGACAGCCCTTTGTAAATGGTCATAAACGGTTCCTTCCCCGCAGTTGGCATACGGGATTGCCTCATCAAGGAATTCCCTGTTGCCGGATTCCGCAATATACTTAAGTACGGTAGGAAAGAGCCATAGTGCATCGTCGGCACGGTACGCCGGATGCCCGGTAGCCTGGACGTAGGAGACATCATCCGGTGTATCCTCGTGTCCGGCATTATGATTAAACTTCACCAGCGGAAGCCCGCCGCCGTTATCCACCTGGGCGGACAGCATAAAGCGGAGCTTTTCTGCCGCCATCTCCGGATCCAGATGAATAATACCCTGGATGTCCTGGACGGTATCCCGGTAGCCGTACCCGTTGCGGAGCCCGCAATAAATAAAAGAAGCCGCACGGGACCAGATAAAGGTAATGAAACACTGGTAAGCATTCCAGGTATTCACCATACTGTTAAAAGCTTTGCTTGGGGTCTGTACCTGCAAATTCTTTAATTTACCGTGCCAGTAGGATTTCAGTTCTTCCAGTTCCCTGTCTATAAGAGCAAGGTCCGAGTAGGAATCCAGTATCACAGCGGATTCGGCGTCGTTATACCGGCCCAACAGATAAGCGATTTCCCTGGTTTCGCCCGGTTTCAGCTCCAGAACGGAATGAAGAGCTCCGCAGGCATTGGAATTATAATTTAATGTATTGTCGCATTTGCCGTTTTCCACCGCCACCGGATTGCCATAGCTTCGGTAACGGCCCAGAAAGGAAGCCTTATCACCGTTATAGGAAGCGACCGGTGCGCCGACGCAGCCGAAAAACCGTTCCTTAAAGTTCGTTCCGTCGGCGTTCTTCCCCGTGTTCTCATTTATTGTTTGCAGAATCTTATTCCCTTTAAAGTAGGTTTTCGTAATGAACAATGTATACTGAAGGTTAATCTGGTCATTTTCATAGTTACTTTCGTTCGTAAATTCTATAAACCCAAAGGCAGAAATCTTCCGCGGCTTATCTGAATGATTGGTTACTTTCAAGCTCCATACCTCATAGGTCTTATTAAGCGGCACATAGTAAAGAGCTTCGGAACCGATACCGGCATACTCTGCGGACAGCTTTGTATAAGCGGTTCCGTGGCGGCACTCGCTCCTGAATTCCTTCAGGTCCTTGCCGACCGGCTGCCAGGAAGCGGACCAGTAGTCACCGTTCTCATCATCCCTTAAATATATATATCTGCCGGGCCTGTCTTCGCTGTTGAAGATATAGCGGCTGATCCTTCCGTTGGCACCGCTCTTTACAAAGCTGTAACCGCCCGCATTATTCGAGATTATTGCGCCGTATTCCGGGGAGCCGAGATAGTTCGCCCAGGGGGCAGGTGTGTCCGGCCTGGTAATGACATATTCCTTGTTTACCTCATCAAAATACCCGTAATTCATATTCTATTCTCCTTTGATAAATATTTTGCATGATTCCTTACTATGGTTTACAAAGTCTCCTATAATACAGTATTTTACCATTTTAAGTAATTACAATCAATGTAAATATTTATACCGGATTTGTACAATGTTACAGAGGCTGCTGCAATCGTCATATTAAATATGAGTTTTACAACAGCCTCTGTAACTGTACATTATCTGCTTTTAGATAAAATAGCTTCAAGTTCCTTTACGGAAAAATTATAATGGGTATTGCAGAAATGACAATTCACTTCAATCGGCTTATTGTCATCGATCATTTCCCGGATGTCCTTTTTCCCGATGCTTATGATAGCTTTCTCGACTCTTTCCTTCGTGCAGTTGCAGTAGAACCGGGCCGGTATGCTGTCAAGGATTGTAAGGTCAAATTCTCCCAGCACATGTTCAAGAATCATTTCCGGTGTCCGGTGATCATCCAATAAGGAGGTGACCGATGTGATTTCACTGACTTTTCTCTCCAGTCTGTCCACTATGTCATCCTCTGCAAAGGGCATCAGCTGGATAATAAATCCTCCGGCCTGCCGCACCGTATTATCCCTGTTCATTAATACGCCAAGCGCCACCGAGGAAGGAATCTGTTCCGAGGTAGCGTAATAGTATGTCAGGTCCTCGGCTATTTCCCCTGTAATCAATTCGGTCTGCCCCATATACGGTTCCTTTAATCCCATGTCCTTAATTACATTCAGTATGCCCGCTCCGATCGCCCCGCCGACATCTAATTTGCCCTTATCGCTTGGAGGCAGCATTACATCCGGATTATATACGTATCCTTTTACATTTGCCTTCGCATCCGCCGTTACCGTTAATCCCTTCATAGGGCCGCCGCAATTTATCTGAAGGGTAAGAAGGTCATCCTCACCTTTCATCATACTTCCCATCATGGCTCCTGCCGTCAGCAGCCTCCCAAGGGCCGCGGTAGCGATCGGACTGGTGTTATGGATGCTCCTTGCATACTCCGTCAAGTCTCTTGTAGTTGCCGCAAATGCCCTGATCTGGTCATTGGCAGCTGTTGCTCTTACTATATAATCTGACATCTATGTGGTTTCCCTTTCTCTTATCGTATTTTTCAGGCCTCCTGATATCACAGGATAATATGAGCGATTCGAAAACTCTTAATTGCGTCTATGATTGTTCCAATGTGTTTTTTGTCTGTCGTTACTATTTGTTGAAATTGTTTGAACGTCACATACGAACGTTTTTATTGTATGTGTAAGTCAAATAATTTCAACGAATTGTAGAGACAGCCGAAAAACACATTGAAACATCAATAGACACAAAAAAAGAGTTTCGCAATTGCCTATACATATTTCTTATTCTCCTGATGCTTTTCCCTTGCAATGAAGTAAACCCTTTCACTGGTATCCGCGGGCGGATTATGGGTAAAGGCATCATAAGCGGCCACAAATTCCAGCTCTGCCTCCGCAAGCAGCCGCTTTATCGCATCCACGGAATAAGCTTTCTGGTAATGCGTCTCCCGGAATCTTTCAAAAAGCGGATTGGACCGGTTCCGGCCACAGGAGGCTAAAGCTTTAGAACCCTCCTCATCTATTCTTACAAAAACCGTCACATCGTATTCATTCATTCCGCTGTTCTTATCATAACAGTTCTCCCAGATAAAGCTGCAGTCTTCCCGGTTCTCGGCAATCGTATTATCCGAAAGAACATTTTCATATTTATATTCCGTATTCATATCAAAGATGAATATACCGCCGGCATCAAGATAATTGTTCACCAGCCGGAAGACCTGCACCATATCCCGCTCCGACGTAATATAATTCATGCTGTCGCAAATACTGACCACACCGGCCACTGTTCCGTATAGTTCAAAGCGGCGCATGTCCTGCTGCAGGTAAAGAATGCCGTTACCCTGCCGGTCTCCCTCCCGCTCCGAGGAATCCTCCCGCTCCTCATACTCCTTATCACGTGCTATTTCAAGCATTTCCTCGGAATTATCCAGGCCAATCATATCATAGCCCTTTGAGGCCAGCCTTCTCGTTATATTTCCAGTACCGCAGCCCAACTCCAGAACAAGCCCGTCCTTTACACCGTATTCCAGAAGCAGACCCGTTAAGTACTCCGACCACTCATCATAAGGCACGTTATCCATAAATGTATCATAAACCTGTGCAAACCCGGTATATTGCTGCATCTTCCGCTCCCATCACACCGCAGTAATGCGGCAAACCTTTCTGTCAAAGATGATTCCTTCCTGTTATCTTTAATACCTCCCGGTACGGCATGGGGCCTCCGAATAGGTCCAATGCGCTTCCGATCGTAACATCCAGGCGGTTCCTGCCGGATTTACGCAGGCATTCCAAATCTTCAAAGCTTCCCACACCGCCGGCATAGGTTACGGGAATACCTTCCCAGCTTCCTAATAATTCGGCCAGCTCCTTTTCGATTCCGGCGGATTTCCCTTCCGCATCAACCGCATGGACTAAAAACTCGTCACAGTACCCGGAGAGATAATCCAGAGTATTCTCTGTTACTATGAGGTCTGTAAATTTTTGCCATCTATCGGTCACTATATAATAGCTGCCGTCCTTTTTCCTGCAGCTTAAATCCAGTACCAGCTTTTCGCGTCCTGCCGCCCGGACCAGCTTTGAGAGATTTCCATAGTGGAGCTTTCCGTCCTTAAAGACAAAGGAAGTAACAATTACATGGGAGGCTCCCATATCAAGAAACCCGGCCGCATTCTCATCCGTAATCCCGCCGCCTATCTGCAAGCCGAGAGGATACTCCGAAAGCGCCTTACTCGCCTGCTTGCAGTCATACTCATAGTAATACGTATCGGCAGGGTCCAGCATAATGATATGGCCGCCTTTTAAACCATCCCTTCGATATAGTGCGGCATAGAAAGCGGCATCCTGTTCGGAAACAAAATTCACTTCCACCTGATTGCTATGTTCATTTATACTGCCGCCAACAATCTGCTTAACCTTTCCGTTATGAATATCGATACAAGGTCTGAATTTCATAATGATACTCCTTTGCGAGACATATGTGGCATTCTCTTCTCCTGTTAAAATTTTTCTTTCCATTTAATTCTTGTTTGTATAGGTTCCAAATATTCAATTAATATTATCATAAATACTTATGTTGTGCAATCCTCTCAATCATGTTGACATTTGTCGTTAAATTTATGTTGACATTTGTCATCGCTAGAGATATGATAGTTATGTCATAATAAATCAGGAGGTTATTGATTATGAAGGAAAAAGAATCGAGAAAAACAGAAACAGGCAGGCTGCCGGAATCAGAATTAAATGTCATGAAGGTTATCTGGAACAGTAAGGAACCAATCGGAACCGGCAGGATTACTGAGATTCTGAGTACGGAAAAGAACTGGTCGCGTTCCACCGTGCAGGTACTGCTGGCACGGCTTGAGGAGCGGGGTTTTATTATGTGCCAAAAGACAGGCCGTTTAAAGTACTACATACCGTTAATCGAGGAAAAGGTTTACTGTTCCAGAGAAACAAAAAGCTTTTTAGATCACTTTTATAACAGTTCCTATAAAAAGCTGATTGCATCCCTTGTGCAGAATAACACACTGGATAAGGATGATATTGAGGAGATCATTGAAATAATCAAAAATGGCGGCAATTCTAAGTCATGAGCAAGGCCCGTTAATAGTTTCTTATTTTCACGGCAGATGGGAGTCAACTATGAAAAATTTACTGTATACATACTTTGAGATATCTGTTTTTTGTTCTGCGGTCATAATCATAACCGCCATTCTGGCCAGGTTAAGCAGAAGGAAATCCTACTCCAGCCGATGGAGATATTATATCTGGCTGGTACTTGCAATCAGAATGATAATACCCGTCAATCTGCAACTGATCCAGGTACCCCCGCTGTTTCCGGCCGCTGCCGATAATCCGGTCCTTCCGGACACCCTTATGTCACAGGAAACGCCTGCCGGCAGCACAGATTCCGGCACAGCAGCAATCGGCCGCAGCAATACGGAAAAAGCTCCTGTAATATCGGATCACCAAATGCAGCCCGCTGGACAAACGGTGTCCTCACAGGTTCAAAACCATAAAAAGCGATTTTTATTTACCGGGAAAGATATTTTCAATGTCCTTCCGATAATATGGCTGATCGGAGCAGGTATCTTTCTTCTTTACCATACTGTTACCTACGCCGCCTTCCTTTATAAGCTGAAACGCTGGAGGATACCGGCGGCAGGCGATGAGACAGAACCAATATTGGTTCGTCTTTCCGAAGAATTGCGAATTTCTAAAAAGATTAGTCTGGAGGTATGCAGATATGCACAGTCACCTATGATTGTAGGAATATTGTACCCCAAAATCATACTTCCTTCCGGCAGGTTTTCCGCAGCCCGGACAGAACTGGTTATACAGCATGAACTGATCCATTATAAGCACCATGATATCGCTTTTAAGCTTCTGCTTCTATGTATGAATGCATTGCATTGGTTTAACCCCCTGGCCTATTATGCGGTAAGATGTGCCAACCATGACATGGAGATATTTTGCGATGAAACGGTGGTATCCCAAAAGGATGAGGAGTATCGCAAGGCTTACAGTTATGCTATCCTGCAGACAATTGTTAAGCAATCAAGTACTAATCATATTGCCATATCAACATATTTTGACGGAGGAAAGAAACAAATGAAAGATCGGTTTAAACAAATCATGAACAGCTCTCCAAAGAAACGGGGAACCGTATTCTTTGCCCTTTTATCCTGTCTCATCCTGCTGACTGTGGCGGCAGCCGCAGGTACACACAAAGGCGCAGGGAACGGTAAAGTACCCGACAACAAGGCTGAAGCCGCCGCTGTCACTGCTCCTGTCAGGGACAGTACCGACTCAGACAGCAAAGATACCGGAACCGAACAAATAAAAGCCATTCTGCTTATCGGCACCGACAGCATCGGTGGGCTAAAGCGTGCGGATACGATCATACTGGCAGGCATCCGGCCTGATTCAAAGGATATTTCTCTTATATCATTTTTAAGGGATACGTATGTAAAGCTGCCTGATAACGGGAAAACCAAGCTGAGCCATGCTTATGAAACAGGCGGAGCCAAGCTGTTGGAAGAAACATTGGAAGATAACTTTAATCTTACCATAGACGGAACTGTTGAAGTCAGTTATAAAGGCTTTACCGATACGGTAGATCTGTTGGGCGGGGTTAAAATATCCCTGACAGAACAGGAGGCCTCCTACCTAAATCATACGAATTATATCTCTAATCCCGCCAACCGTGTACTGAAAGCCGGAGAACAGAGATTAAACGGAGACCAGGCATTGGGTTATGCCAGAATACGGCACGTCAAAACCTCCAACGGCACCGGCAACGATTTCGGAAGAGCAGAAAGGAACCGTGATTTGTTAATATCGGCGTTCAACGAATGCAAGGCTGCCGATATTCAGAGTTTGCTTTCCCTGCTTAACACGGCACTTTCCAATATATCGACAGATCTTGGGAAAGAGCAGATCATTTCATGCCTGAATACCGTCATGAAATCGGAGTATACCGTTCAATCCGTTCAAATACCGGCGGAAGGCACCTACCAGCCTGCAGTTACAGACGGCTATTCCGTATTGGATGCGGACATTGCGGCCAATCAGAAAATATTACGGCAATTATTGCAGCCCGGCACAAAAGATAAATAAAAGAAGCAAATACGGCTGATACAAAACTTAGTAATTAAATTGTTCATAAATATTTCTCGAAATTTGTGCTCCGTCGCGCGAGAACCAGCGACATTCTCTATCTTGTCACTTCTCTTGCATACCTCGCACAAATTATCTCGAATTATTTATGAACAATTCTTTATAAGATGATAGCAATTATGAGTTTGGTAGCAGTTTATTTCACTATTTTATCGAACATTTCCTTTAAGGTAGGGTATAAATCTTTAAATACATCGTATTTCTTATTATACAGTTCAACGATTTCAGGGTCCTGGTCCGTAGTTTCGATTACCTTGATCAGTCTGCCGCAGGCTTCCTCTACGGTTGCATATTTTCCGCATCCGACCGCCGCCAGTATCGCGGCACCAAAGGCCGGCCCTTCCTCACTGTTAATCCTGTCAACTTTAACATTCAGGACATTGGCAATGATTCTGCACCACAACGGGCTTTTTGCCCCGCCGCCATTGATTCGGATTCTTTCAATAACCACTCCTAACTTCTGAGTAATTTCAAATGAATCACGAAGCGCAAACGCAACACCTTCCAAAACCGCCTGGGTCATATCGTAACGGGTGGTATCCATCGTCATTCCGATAAAGGTTCCCCTTGCATTCGGATTGTTGTGTGGAGTACGCTCACCCATTAAATATGGCAGGAAATAAACATTATTTTCTCCAAGCCGGCTTATCCCTGACTGCTCTCTGCCGTATTCCTTCGTACCGATAATTTCATCCATCCACCATTTATTGGAGGCGGCAGCCGAAAGCATAACTCCCATAAAATGATATCTGCCGTCGGCATGGGCAAATACATGAAGAGCGTTTTTATCAACCTCGGCATACTCCCTGCTGGCAATAAACACGACACCGGAGGTGCCCAGGGAAACGTTACACATACCGTGGCCGACGGTTCCCGTTCCGACTGCGGCTACCGCCTGATCGCCGCCGCCCGCAATAACCTTGACCGTTTCCGGAAGTCCAAGCTCACCGGCCGCAGGCTTCGTGATTGTTCCAACCACCTCATAGCTTTCAAAGACCTTAGCCAGCTGTTCTTCCTTTAGCCCTATAATATCAAGCATCTCCCGGGACCAGCATTTCTTCTTAACGTCCAGCAGCAGCATACCGGAGGCATCCGATACATCCGTACAATGAACACCGGAAAGCCGGTAAGCAATATAGTCCTTCGGCAGCATAACCTTTTTTATCCTTGCAAAATTATCCGGCTCGTTTCTCTTCACCCACAATAATTTGGGTGCCGTAAATCCGGTTAGAGCCATGTTTCCCGTATAGGCCGATATCTTTTCCCTGCCGATTTCATTATTCAGATAATCACATTCTGCCTGAGTACGCCCGTCATTCCACAGTATGGCCGGACGGATTACCCTGTCCTCATCATCCAGGATAACCATTCCGTGCATCTGGCCACTGAAGCTGATTCCATCTATGGAAGACTTGTCACAGTCCTTTGTCAGATCCTTTATTCCGTCCTTCAAACCGGCATACCAGTCCTCCGGATTTTGTTCCGACCAGCCCGGCTGCGGAAAAAACAACGGATATTCTTTTGTAACAATATTTTTTATGTTACCGGCCTCGTCCATAAGCAAAAGCTTGACGGAAGTAGTCCCTAAATCTACACCTATATATAACATACCTGAACTCCTTTATCTTTAAAATGATAATACTACTTAGTTTCAATAATATACTGGTTCAGGATAGACTCAAGAAGCTCCTGTCTTCCGGAAACATTAGGCGTAATACCGTTTTTCAGCGCATAGGCTTCCAATTCCCTGAAACCTGCCTTACCTTCCACAATATCTTTGCCGATTCCTTCGTTATAGCTTGCATAACGGTTTGCAATAAAATTCTCAAATACCTTGTCTTCGATTAGTTTTGCCGCAACCTTTAAGCCTCTTGCAAAGGTATCCATACCTGCTATATAGGAATAGAACAGATCGGATTCTTCAAAGGAAGCACGTCTTACCTTGGAGTCAAAGTTAAGACCGCCCTTGGTAAGTCCGCCGGCAAGCAGTATTTCATACATGCCAAGCGTCGTATCATACAGATTGGTTGGGAACTGATCGGTATCCCATCCAAGCATGCTGTCTCCCTGGTTGGCATCAACGCTTCCAAGAACACCGTTGATACGGCATTGATTCAGTTCGTGCTGGAAGGTATGGTTGGCAAGTGTCGCATGGTTAGCTTCGATATTCAGCTTGAATTTGTCCTGCAAGTCATACTTTCTTAAGAATGCAAGTACGGTGGCAGTATCGGTATCATACTGATGCTTGGTTGGTTCCTTCGGCTTCGGCTCGATTAAGAACTGCCCGGTGAATCCGATTTCTTCCGCATAATCACATGCCATTTTAAGTAATCTTGCAAAATTATCAAGCTCTAAAGCGGTATCCGTATTAAGAAGTGTCTCATAGCCTTCTCTTCCGCCCCAGAATACATAGTTGCTGCCGCCAAGCTCCTTCGTAATCTCCAGCGCCTTCTTAATCTGCGCGGCCGCATAGGCAAATACCGTCGCATTGCAGGAGGTGCCGGCACCATGTACGAAACGTGGGTTACTGAACGCATTCGTCGTTCCCCATAAGCATTTAATTCCGGTACGGGCCATTTCTTCCTTGATCACTTCGACGATCTCATCCAGTCTGGCATTTGTTTCTGCAAGGTCGTTGCCTTCCGGAGCGATATCCCTGTCATGGAAGCAGAAAAACGGGATTTGTGCTTTCTGCATGAATTCAAATGCAACATGTACTCTTGCCTTGGCAATCTCCATAGGGTCACCTTCGCTGTCCCAAGGTCTGAACATTGTCCCGACACCGAAAGGGTCATTACCCATGTAAGTTAATGTATGCCAGTATGACATGGCAAACCTTAACTGATCCTTCATGCTCTTGCCCATAACCATCTCATCCGGATTATAGTACTTAAAAGCTAAAGGATTTTTGCTTTCCGGACCTTCGTAATTAATTTTTCCTATACCTTTAAAATATTCCATTTAATCTTTCCTCCTATTTAGTTTGATGAGTAAACTAATTATAATAGTACTATAGCAAGTATTATGCCTTTTGTCAATAGAATTTATGTACAGCCTGCATAAAAGCTGCATTACCGGGCAGCATAGCCAAAGCATAAAACCACAAAAAAAATTCCATACATTCCGCAAATTTGTGTCCGGTCCTGCTTGGAATACCTCGCACAAATTACTTGCGGAACATATGGAACTATACTTGCAGCTTTCCGTTTATAAGTCTAACTGATTTTAAATAAGCGGATCGCTTCTTCTAACTTCTTAGCATCACTTGCCAGTTCCAGAGCTGACTGACTCAGGTTTTCAACAGACTGAATCTGATTATTGGCCGTCGTACTTACTTCTTCGGAGGCCGCAGCCGTCTCCTGAGATACTGCGGATATATTGCTGATTGCGTCAACCGTATCTTCTTTAGCGGATTCTATGCCTTTGACACCAACCGAAATAATATCCAGGTTATTTGCCAGTTTTGCAACATGTTCATTGATTTCTTCGAATACGCTGACCGTCTTATGAAGTGCTTCCGTCTGCGACTCAACGATATCCTCCGCCTTCCTTGCCGTCAGCGACGTATTCTGTGTCTTGCCCTGAATATCGGTAACGATATCCTTAATTTCATTTGCCGCTTTCACGGACTGGTCGGCTAATTTACGGATTTCATCCGCCACTACCGCGAATCCGCGTCCGGCTTCTCCTGCCCTTGCCGCCTCTATGGATGCATTTAAGGAAAGAAGATTTGTCTGGGAAGCTATCTCATTTATAATCCCTACAAAATTACCGATACTGTGGGACTGTAATTCCAATGCCTCAATATCCTTGATTACAATCTGTGTAACATCATTTGTCGCCTTTGTCTTATCCCTCAGATCGTCAATGATGTTAATACCTTTTCCTACGATGGATTTGGTATCATTTGCAATCTGCTCGATTTCATATGTACTGCCGTATACCTGGTTGATTTTTTCCGAAAGATTTGACATCTGACCGGAACAATGCTCCGTATCGGCAGCCTGCTGAACCACTCCTTTTTCGATCTCATCGATTGTTAAGGAGATGTCCTTCGTAGCTCCAAGAATGTTTTCCGAGGTAGCGGACAACTCACCGGCAGATTCACTTACCTTTGTTCCGACCTCTGCAACCTCCCCAATCAGATGACGCATACCGCCTACCATGTCGGTAAGGCCTTTTGATAATACCTGGAATTCATCCTTGCGCTTCGTATCAAAGCTTGCTGTCAGATCTCCCCTGGCAGCCAGGGTAATCGATTTCAATAATTTGGAAATCGCACTGCCGATTCCTCCCGCAATAATCGAACCAACGATAATGGCCAGGATACATGCCAGAACCGTAAATGCCAGGATCAATACCTTTATGCCCTGTACATGGCTGAGAATCGTAGATTCGGGAATCAGGGCACACACCATGTTTCCGGTATCGCCAACCTTGCTGTATACATAAAGATATTTCCGATTATTAAAGTTATGATAGGAATAGCCGGTCGTCTCTTCGTCGGCTGCCGAGTCCTTATAATAACTTAAATCATAAAATAAATTTTCTTCATCCGAATTCACAAGGGATTCCCTGCCGTCCTTCGTTATAAAACCAAGTATGCTGCCATCACCTAATTCCAGTTCCGACAAGGTGGTCAATACTCTTTTCCTGGAGATATCCATAACGACATATCCCTTGCCGAAATTCATTCTCCTGATATAAGATACGGCATAATCCTCTTTCTTTATGTTGAGCTTCTCATCCAGGAAATTATGATATCCGGACCATGCGTAATCGGCGCCTGCATTCTCCAGAATCTTTTCATCCTCGGAATCCACGAAGGCGGAGTACAGGTCCTCCGGCAAGGTACTTGGAACTGTCGTTGTTACTCCTCTTCCCACCGCACCAAAAATATGCGTGCCTCCGATAAAAGGATTCGTGGATTGTACCACCACAATGTCCTGCTTTAACTGGTTGTAATTCTGTACATCTGCAAAGGTCTCCTCATCGTTGAAACGGTTGTAATAGCTTTTCAGCGTATCACTCAGAATAAATTCCACCGTTCTGTTCTCAACGGAATCAAATCCTAATGTCAGATATTTGCCCACCGCACCTAAAGTATCCGTTGTGCTTACTTCGTAATTGGATGTAATTGCCTGTGAAACATTTATGTAGCACACCAAGCCGAATACGGCCATTAAAACAATAGGGATAAAGATTGCGAACAGGATCTTTGTACGTATTCCGCGGAAGGTATGTAATATATTCCTCCGCTCTTTTATCTCACCCCGAATCTTTTTCGCTTTTTTATGTATCTCTTCTTTTTTCTCCTCCAGGTCATCTCTGAAGGCTTCACCGCCGGCAGCCAATTCCGGATTTTTCTTCTTACCCCTGAATTTCAGATGGATTCCCGGTTTCTTTTTTACCTTATTCTCTAATAATAATTTGTCTTTCTTCTTCATATTAAGTCACACAGCCTCCTGTCTAGCACATTAAAATTTGAATAATAAAGATTGAAATACAAAATTTACAAATCTATTGTAGCATAAATTAACATTTTTATAAACATTTTTCATGTTTATTTTTTATTTTTCGTCAAATATGATAATTGATTACCCCTTTTCAAGCAGATTAAATTATGATATTATTACAATATTACCAAATTCAAGGCCAAATAAAAAATGGAAATATAAACAAAAGGATGGAATGTATGGTTACCGGAAGTAAAGAATTAATCAGAGACATCAATACTACCTTGGTTTTAGAAACGATAATTAACTCTAAGCCAATTTCACGAGCTGCCATATCAAAAAAACTCGGATTAACCAAAGCAACTATTTCCGCAATCGTACAGGATTTAATTAATAAATATCTGGTTATTGAAATCGGAAGTGACGATACGGATCTAGGCAGGAAACCGATCCTGCTTAGTTTTAATAAGAAAGCCGGGCATATCATCTGCGTTGACATCGGTGTCGAAACGATATCCGTATTAATGACCGATCTGCTGGGTGAGGATTGCAGCTTAAAACAGATTAAAACGCCGAAATCCAACGCCAGTATCGTATCCGTACTTATTAATCTCATCTCCTCCATGAAGCCTGCTTCAACCGGTTCTCCTTACGGACTGGTGGGAATTGCTCTGGGTATTCACGGCGTTATTTTTAATAATAAGGTTTCTTTTACCCCTTACTACGACCTGACCGGAATAGACCTGGCCGGAGAATTGGAGCAGTTCTTCCATACCCCTGTTTTCCTTGAAAACGAAGCAAACCTTTCCGTACTGGGTGAAAAAACCTTTATGTACGATTACCCCAACATTGCCAATATAAGCGTACATTCCGGAATCGGGCTCGGAATATTAATTAATAACAACCTCTACACGGGGTATAACGGCCGCGCCGGTGAATTCGGCCATACCATAGTTGAAATAGACGGCAGAGAATGCCCTTGCGGTAATCACGGCTGTCTGGAGCAGTATGTCTCGGAGCGGGTACTGTTAAAAGATTTTGCGGAAATGAAAGGATTGGAAGGCACGGATTTCGAGACTTTTGCATCCATGTACCAGACCGGTGATAAAGATGCTATCGCTATCACAGAAAGATTTGTGAAATATATGTCCGTATGTGTCAACAACATATTGAATGCATATAATCCGGACATTGTAATCATTAACAGCTCCTTTACCATATTCTTCCCGGGACTTACCAGGCTGATCGAACGCTCTCTGCAAAGCAGGATGAACAGCGTGATACGAATCGTACCATCCGCCCTGCAGGATTCCTCCATACTTCTTGGCGGAATCTGCGTAACAATTAAAAATTTCCTTGGTATCAGCACACTGAATTTAAGGAATAATGAGTTAAAACGTATGACGTAGTCCTACTTCCCTTTTTTTGCCGGAGAAGTGATTTTGATTGCCTGCTTGTAATTTTTTATAGTAACCGTCTGGTATTCGCCGCCAAACTCTCCGTCGATTGCCCAGGGCACGGCTTCCTCCGACTTTAGCTGTATTTCTCTGACCGGAAGTGAAAAGATATGCTCGCTGTTAAGATTGCCTTTGAGCAGGTCGTTTATGATACTTTGCAGATCCAGCACGTTTTGAGGCACTTTAATAAAGATTCCTTCAAATTGCCCGTCGTCGAGGCGGACATTCTTACCGGCAAGACCTTTAAACCCTCCGACAGAATTGGAATTTGCGACCATTCCGTAGATAAAATTATCGGTAACGGTACGCTCTCCCGACGTAATCTCCATGTGGTAGGATTTCCAGTATGGCAGTCTTTTGACACCTTCCAGGATATAGGCCAGTCTTCCCAGCATATTCTTTGAAGTTTGCGGAGTTTCATAGGCAGCGTCGGTAAACAGTCCGAAGGCAGCCGTATATGTAAAGTATTTTCCGTTTATTTCCCCGATATCATAAGAAAATACCTCTCCATTCAATACTAATTGTGCTGCTTTGAGCATATTCTTCGGAACATTGAGACTGTACGCATAATCATTGGTAGTTCCGGAAGGAATATAGCCGATCTTCGGCCGCTGGTCACTGTTCATGATTCCATTTACCACCTCATTCAAAGTGCCGTCACCGCCGGAACACACAATAAATTCATAAACCTCCTGTTTCAAGCAATCCATTACGATCCTTTTTGCATCCCGCTTGCCAAGCGTTGCATAAATGACTACCTCATAACCGTTTTTTACAAACAATACTACGATATCCGATAACCAGTTTTTAATTTTGCCTTTTCCCGCATGCGGATTGTAAATGAACAGCAATTTCTTCTTCATGATTTATTTTGCGCCTCCGTTTTTATCTGCTTCCTTCTTTTCGTCATGATTCCGCCTATCCGTCCGGTTTCCTTTGCCGACAGTGATTTCCACCCGTTCGCCATCACCTTATCGATAAGTCCTAATTCCTCGGCAATTTCATATTTTAATTTATCTTCCGGTTTTATTTCACTCAATACTATTTTATCGGATTCTTTCACCTTTTTATTCATATTCTTTTACACCCTTTCTAGATTTTAACATGGGACTGTTTCAATTGCATCATGCATCGAAACAGCCCCTGTCTTATTATCTATATTAAGTGTAGCCTGGATATTTTATTTCATACCTGTGAAATTAAAAATTAACCGATCCGGAATAATTTAATAGCTTCCTCAAGCTTCTTGGCATCATTAGCCAGTTCGAGTGCGGACTCGCTCAACTCCTGAACAGATCCGATCTGACTGTCCGCCGTAGCGCTAACCTCTTCCGAAGCCGCGGCAGTTTGCTGGGATACGGCGGAAATATTGCTGATTGCATCCATAGTATCCTCTTTTGCCGTCTCTATCCCTTTGATTCCGATTGATATCACTTCAAGGTTATTGGCAAGCTTTGCAACATGTCTGTCAATACTTTCGAATACTTCCACTGTCTTATGTAAGGCTTCCGTTTGCGACTGAACGATATTCTCGGCCTGCTTTGCGGACAATGCCGTACCCTTTGTCTTATTCTGTATATCCGTTACGATATCCTGAATCTGATCGGCTGCTTTTACCGATTGATCCGCAAGCTTACGGATTTCATCGGCAACTACGGCAAATCCTCTTCCGGCTTCCCCGGCCCTGGCCGCTTCGATTGAGGCATTCAGAGAAAGCAAATTCGTCTGAGAAGCAATCTCATTGATCATTCCGACAAAATTACCGATGCTTCTTGACTGAACCTCCAAAGCTTCTATATCATGGATCACCACCTGCGTAATATCGGTAGTCGCTGTGGTTTTATCCTTGAGATTATCAATAATTACGATTCCTTCACCAACGATCGATTTGGTATCGGTAGCTATCTGTTCGATTTCATTCGTACTGCCGTATACCTCATTGATCCGTTCCGATAAATTGGCCATCTGCCCGGAACAAAGCTCCGCGTCGGAAGCCTGCTGTACGACGCCCTTTTCAATTTCGTTAATGGTTAAGGAGATATCCTTTGTCGCTCCCAGTATGTTCTCCGAGGTATTTGACAGTAAATCGGCAGAAATACTGACTTTCGTACCCACATCCGTGACCTCTCCGATCAGCTTTCTCATACTGCCTACCATATTCGTAAGCCCATTGGAGAGTATATTGATTTCATCCTTGCGCCTTGTGTCAAACTTAACGGTTAGATCACCCTTTGCCGCCTCTGAGATGGATCTCATCAGCTTCGATATTGCGTTTCCGATTCCTCCGGCTATAATGGTACCGATTATGAGTGCCGAAACGGATGCAAAGAGTACAAATATTATGCTGAGTGACCTTATGTCACGTGCCTGCCTGATAATGGTGCTCTCCGGCACCAGCGCACATACCATCGCTCCAGTATTGCCTACCTTGCTGTACAGATAAAGATAAGCCTTTCCGTCAAAGGTCTCATAGGAATAGCCTTCCTTATCCGCTCCTGCCAGAGACTCCTTATAATACGGCAGCTCCCCAAATACCTTCTTGCTGTCTGTATTGGTTAAGGCTTCCCGGCCGTCGCTGGTTATGAAACCCAAGATACTGCCTTCCCCATAATCTATTTTAGATAAGGTTTTCGTTATCTGCGCTTTGGATATATCCATAATAATGAATCCGTTGCCTTTCGGCATCCTTCGGATAATGGATAAAATATACGAAGCATTGCTTCTTCCCAACTGCTCGTCCACAAAAGGGTGGGCTCCCATCCAAGCTTCCGCTACCGTCTCATCTTCAAACGCCTTGGAATCTTCGGATTCAAGGAAATTGTTAAACAAAGATTCCGGAAACGTACCGGCAGTTGACAGCGGCTTCTCAACGAATCCGAATATATGAGTGGCGTCAATGAAAGAGTTCATCTGTTCGGCAACCGTTACCTCCTGTGTTAAAGCCCGGTAGCTGACCGAATTGTCAAAGGATTCTATATTATTATATCGGTCATAATAGCTCATCAAATTATCACTTGACAAGAGCTCAAAAGATTTATTACTTACGGAGACTAACCCAAAATCCAGATAGTCCCGTATGGAGTTGAGGGTATCCGTTGTGCTTTTCTCATAATTTGCAATAATAGCATCGGATGATTTATTGTAAGAAACCACTCCGAATATTGCCATCAAAACAACAGGAATTGAAAATGACAACAGGATTTTGGCACGTATGCCGCTGAAAATATGTAAAAAACCTTTGTTTCCTATTCCGCTGCTTCCCATCCCCTTTTGCCGCCCTGTTTTATCCGATAATTTATTCGGCTTTTTATCAGGCCCCGCGGAACTGTCCGTCCTCTTTTTTCTGTCCGATTTTATTAATTGCCTCAGACTTTTATTAGCGTTTTTACCCAGCAAATTTTTTTCCTTATTCCCCATTCAGAATCATCCTACCTTCATCTTAATTAGAAAAATAATACACATAGTAACATATTTTGTATTTCCTATTACTATATTAACATATAATGGCTGGAATTCAACACATATTTTAACATTTTCTACAAAAATATAGAAGTTTAGCTAAAGCCTGATTTCCTTATCGAGTGCAAAGGAATAAATAATTTTTTCTTTCACGGTCTTCCCCGTCAGCTGCTCCAATGCCTTCTGATAATAGTTAAGCTGTACGGAATAACGGCCTGCCAGTAATTTTTCTCCATTCTTATCCCTGACGTGATCCGTCTTATAATCCAGTATTACCAGTTGATCCTCCTCCTCAAAATATACGTCGATAACACCCTGTACCAAAATCATTTCACTGCTTCTTATATGGCTGTTAATCTCACAGGCCTTTATTCCCATAATAAACTGGCGTTCCGCATAAAGCCTGCCCTGTCCGTCCGCATGGCGCATCCGTTTTGCTACCGCGGACCTGCTGAACCGGTATATCTTATCAATATCTACCGCGGCAAGCTCGGCCTCAAGAATTTTTCCCGAAGCAAGCAGCCTTTCCAGGATCTTCCTGATATCCTCAGGTCTCTCGACCTCCGACAGTCTGATATGCTCCAATACCTTATGGTACAGAGTTCCCAGTTCCGCGCCGTCGGGTGCTTCGGTCTTTCTTATAAATGCCGGTATCAGAGATTCCTTTTGGCTTTCCCGTGTTCCCTTCAGCGTTTCTCCAAGCTCCTCTTCCTCATACTGCCCCAGCTTCTTTAACTCCGATACGGTTAATTTCGTATGAATATTGGTTTCGGTCTCATAAGGATACTTGAATTCCAACCTTCTTCCGATATCCGAACGGATCTTCCCGTCATAGACAAAGTCACTGTTCCAGTTGATCAGCTCCTCCTGGTTCCTGCCTTTGCTTATCTGTTCGGCAAACTCAGTCCGTACCAGCTCGCCATAGCTCTTAACCGTAACAAGGAATTCCGACCTGTCGTTATACAGCTCTTCGCCCGGGTTTGATACCAGTCCCCGTTCCATAAGTATGTCCCGGAAGCCCCGGTGCCGCATGACGGCGGGTATAATCCAGTCGAAGCAGCAGGCGGCGTTGCTTAGCTGGCAGAATAACAGCTGCTTCTCCTCTTGGATACAAGCATTCGCCCATTTTACAAGCTTGTCCTCCGGTTTCCTGACACTCCCCGTAAGAATCAGTTTTTCCTTTGCCCTTGTCAGGGCGACATACAATACACGCAGCTCCTCACCGAGGTTTTCCAGCACCAGTTCCTTTTGAATCACTTTTTTTACTAAGGTCGGAGCTTTCACCCGTAAATCGGGATTCAGGTAATCCGGGCCCAATCCGAGATCCGGATGGATCAAAAGCTTGCTTTTGGAATCCTGGTTATTAAAGCACTTTCCCAGCCCGGCGGCAAAAACGATAGGGAATTCCAGCCCCTTACTCTTATGGATACTCATGATCCTGACCGTATTATCATTTTCACTCACAATCCTGGCCTCGCCGAAATCCACATCATACCTGTCCAGCTTCTCAATATATCTTATAAAATGGAACAGGCCCCGGTAGCTTGTCGATTCAAAGCGTATCGCACGCTGTACCAGCATATCGACATTTGCCCTTCTCTTGTCGCCGGCAGGCATGGCAGATATGTAATCATAATACCCGGTATCGTCCAACACCTTTAAAATCAGTTCATGTATGGACAGGAAGCAAACCATTCTGCGGTATTCCTCCAGCCTGTCCATGAATTTATTCAGTCTTTCACAAAGCCCGCAGTTATCCGTTCCGGCTTCCTCACCGGGCATACCCTTTATATAAGAGACCACGGCTTCATACATGGATGTATCTTTGCTTGCTATTCTTAAAACCGCCAGATCATTACTGCTTAAATCCACAATCGGAGAACGGAGTATCGCCGTAAGCGGGATATCCTGCCTCGGGTTGTCAATGATCTTTAGCAGGTTAAGTATCGTCCTGATTTCAAGAGTTGAAAAATAGCCCGACTGGGTTTCCGTATGCGCCGGAATGCCCTCCGCAGTCAGGATATCCGCAAAGATGTCCGACCAGTTGCTCATGGTTCGTAGCAATATTACAATATCCCTGAATTCGGCCCTGCGAAGCCCGTCCCTGTCCCGGATAAGCAAGCCTGTGTCCGGGTCCGTCAGCTCCTTTATTCTTTTAGCAATAGCCTTTGCCTCGATTTCCTTAGCGGTATATTCCTCTTCCCCGGCGGGATCGCTATCCTCCGGAAAACTCTCCGAAGCCTTCTCCCCGGCAGACTCCGGATTCCATGCTTCCTCCTCAGCGTTCTCGGGTCCTGCCGGAACCAGCATAATCTCGGTGCAATCCGATACGCCTTCCCCGTCCTTTCCAAAATCGGCACCGGTATAGAGTGCCGCCTGTCCGTCGTATTCTATATTTCCCAGCTTACTGGTCATGATCTGTCCGAATATGAAATTAACGGAACTAAGAACCACCTCCCTGCTCCGGAAGTTCCGGTGAAGGTCTATCCTCTGATGTCTGCTGCTCTCCGTGTCATAGGTCCTGTACTTTTCCATAAACAGCTCCGGCCTTGCAAGCCTGAACTTATAAATGCTTTGTTTTACATCTCCTACCATGAACAGATTCGGCCGTCCGAAACGTTCACCCGATATGCTGTTAAGAATTGTCTCCTGTACCAGGTTGCTGTCCTGGTATTCATCAATCAGTATTTCTTTATAATGTTCACTGAGCTCATCGGCAGCCGGCGTCGGTACGGTTTTGTTCTCTGTCTTCTCGGCAAGAATACGGAGGGCAAAATGCTCCAGATCATTAAAATCCACTATATTTTTATCGGCTTTTTTGGCAGCGAACGCCCTGGAAAAATCCGCTACAAGACGGACCAGCACCTTCATGGGAGGTCTCATAGCCCGGATATCGTCAAGCATTTCCTCCGCAGGCTGAAAGAAATAATTCTTCCTGATATCGCCGATTGTTTTCTTTATTTCCTCCCTTATGAGCTTAACCCGGTTCTTCTTGTCTTCGCTCACACCTTCTTCCTTTTTTCCCGAAAGCCTGGCAAAATTTAGTTCGCCGAATGCCTTCCCGAACTCTCCATAATCGGTAAGCTCCGCCAATTCATTAAGCATCTGCTCATCGCTTCGCAAGGCGGCAAGATATGCCGAAGGCCCATCCGCTTCCCTGCATATCCGTATCGCGCCTTCACACCTTGCCCGCATATCGGCAAGCAAGGCCTTCATATTGCTTATCAGTCTTGTCATCCAGCCGGAAGCCGCCATCTCTTCCACGGAGTTCGCGCAGAAGGTTTCCAGTTGCTCCGTCAGCCAATCCTCCGGCCAGGGATAGCTCATGGAGAATTCATACAGCCTGAGAATCAGTTCTTCAATGGGAATATCGGATTTCCCGCCGGAAAAACTTTCTGCAAAATATACAAAATCTTCATCCTGCGTATCGTAATATTCTTCCAAAAGCTCGGCTATTACATCCGATTTCATCAGGGTCAGCTCCGCATCATCCGCGATTCGGAAGGACGGGTCCAGATCGATCGTATTGAAATGGTTGCGTATCACATTAAGGCAAAAGCTATGAATCGTGGTTATCTGTGCACTGTGTATCAGGGTCATCTGCTTTTGCAGGTGAAGATTCCCCGGCATTTCCGCCACCTTCCTCTCGATTGCGGCAGCGATCCTCTCCCGCATCTCGGCAGCCGCCGCATTTGTAAAGGTTACAATAAGCAGCCGGTCGATATCTATAGGATGTTCCCCTTCCGAAATCAGGGATATAATCCTGGCAACAAGCACCGCAGTCTTACCGGAACCCGCAGCCGCCGATACTAATATATTTCTTTCCCGTAAGTCAATGACCTTCTGCTGATCCGGTGTCCATTCCATCGTCAAATCCTCCTTCCCCGCTCCTTTCAGTTTTTCCTTCCTTCCTGTTCCCCTGCGGCCCGGTTATGTTATCCCATACCTCATCCTTTGGAAGCAGGGTTAAATTCCGGTAACGGTATCCCGAAAGCCTCGGATCGAAACCGCATATTCCCTTATAGGCACAGTAATCACAGGCATGGCGTTTCCCAAACCGATATGGGCTGATATCCGTATTCCCGTCCAGTATCTTGCGCCCGGCTTCCTTTACCGAAGCTCGCACGAAATCTTCCATTGCCTTAAACTGGCCGGTCTCCGCAGTGTTCGAACGTTTTGTGGGAAGTCCGTCCTTATTGGTTTCCACCGGAATGATATCCGACTTTACCGATGCCTTCATTCCGGCATCCGCACCGTCAAAACTGTTATCCAGTCTTTTTATGACCTCCTTGTCGCTGTTTACCACACCGTTCATCCTAAGCTCCCGGAGGATGCTTTCTTCCACATGGGCACTTTTCTCCACAAAGGGATCGTCAATATTATAATAAAGGATTCCCGCAGGTATGATTTCCTTTCCCGGATGTTCCCGGCCCATCAGTTCGGCAGCCGCATCCATATATAATGCCAGCTGTATCTGCAAGCCGTAATATACGGACAGGATATCAAATGCGGTACTGCCGGTTTTATAGTCTATAATTTTAAGCATAAGCCTGTCCCCCTCTTCATAGAGGTCCAGCCGGTCGATACGTCCCTGCAGCCGGATGTTCTCCTCTTCGGATAAACCGATATGCAGACTGTCCAACCGGCTTCTTTCCGTGAAGAACAGTTCAAATTCCGCAGGTTCAAAGCTTCCCTTTCTGATCTGTTCACTCAATGCCCATAGGGTTCTTTTCATTATCCTGTCTACCCTGTTTACAAGATATTCATATCTCCTGGAGCTGCTTAAAACCGAGTTGCCGTACCCTTGCGCAGCTTCCTTCACACACTCGCTTCCCCATTCGCTTCTGATATCCTCCGGCAGTGAATGCCAGTTATATTTGCTGGAAGACAGCCTTTTGGAGAAGCGCTCAATCGCATCATGAAAGATGTTTCCGATATCAGGCATTGCAAGGCGGTATTCCTGCCTCTCCTGCAATTCCAGGCCATAGGTAATATAATGTGCAAATGCACATGCCGCATATTTCTCGAATCTGGTTACACTGCCCATCAGATTGCTCCCGTACAGCTTTTTTGCGATCTGTTTTGACAGGCCGTGTTCCTTATTTACATAGAATACCGCCTGAATCAGACCCTGCAGGATATCACGGTATTCCTTCTTCGACTTATAGTAACCGAACAGCTCCCTCCACGTATTACTCATATCTCCATAGGGATAAGCCCGCAAGCCGTCAATCAGATAGCGGATTCCTCCGTCCGAACCTAATATACTGTCCAAATCCTCTGTCAGGATATCCTCGTCCTTTACCGCAAGCTTTGGAAACAGCTTCCGGACCGTTTCGATAAGGTAAGACGGCCTGAGCGCCTTTCCGTCCCCGTCAAGCTTGCCGTAAATAAGATACAGTTTATCCTGCGGCTTCGTCATATTAAGATACAGGTAAAATTGTTCCATATAGGCGGCCTGCCTTTTCGTGGGCGCCATTTCAATGTCATTGTCGGCAAGCAGCTGCCGTTCCATATCCGACAAAATGCCGCCGCCTGCATTATTCCTTGGAATAACCGTATCGTTTACCCCCACAAAGAAAAGAGCCCTGATATCCTTAAGCCTGGTCCTTTCTATATCGCCGACGACAACCTGATCCAGTCCGGGCGGTATCAGCCCCACCTTGGCTTCCGCCAGCCCGGCTTCCAGTATCTCCGTGTATTCCTTTAAGGAAAGGGGTTCTTCACCCAGAAGCTCCACGATTTTATCATACAGTTCCAGGACAATTCCATATATCTGCTTATATTCCTTGGCAGACGACAGCATTTTCCGGTCCTCAAAGTCTATACTGAAGGCTTCCAGCTTCTCTTCGGCCTTCATCCTGACTCCGAATTCATAAAGTGCCGCCGTCATTTCCCTGACATTTTTCGTACGGTCGGACAGAGTTTCATAAAGCGGCATAAGATCCTCCGTTATGCTTTCACGGAGTTCATTTATTACCGTCAGCTCACCTTCCCTTTGGTGTCTGTAAGTCCTTGACCAGGAATTCTGCCATCTTTTATGTCCCCGGATACCCAAAGCGATCACATAATTCTCAAGGATATCCGCCTCCTCCTGCCCGTAATCTGCAAGCCCGCAGCGCAGATACCGGAATACACTTTCATAATCGAAGTCCTTCCGGATGATATCCAGGACGGAACGCAGCAATTCCACAAAGGGATTAGAAAGCACATCTCTTTTATGATCAATAAAGCATGGAATACCTGTCTTGTCAAATTCCCGGCCGATCAGCCTTCCATAAACCGCAATATCACCGGTTACCACCGCAATGTCCTGATAGCGGTAATGTTCCTCGCGTACCAGTCTCCTGATCTCCCTTACAACAAACCCGACTTCGCCTCTTGCATTATGTGCCGCATGAATACTGACATTATCCTGTTCGTCCCGGAAGCTTCCGGACGGATACCGGAAAATGTTATGTTCCAGAGCTGCAAGCGCCGGGCTGCCGCGGAATCGGTAGGGAATTCCTGACGGAAGTTCCTGTGCATAAATTTCCTTGTCCACCGGTACCTCTTCCTCACCGGCAAGCTTCATAAGACGGTAAATGGTTTTTTTACTTAAATGGAAAAGCTTGAATTCCTCATCCTTAAGATAAGGATTCTCCCTCCTGTCAATCGTTACCGTCACGGTAACCTTTTTTGCTTTCTTCATTAATAAAGAAATTAAGTTATACTGCGCCGGAGTAAATCCTGTAAAACCGTCGAAGCATATGATACTGTCAGCAATGATTTCGGACCTGCCGATAACCCGGCATAAGACCTCCAGAATCTCTTCGGCAGTAATGTAGTTATTATTCAGATACTCTTTAAACTCTTTATATATAACAAGGATATCATGCAGCTTATTCTGCAGCATGGGGCGTTTTTGCGAAGCCTGTTCCATCTGCTCCAGCATGTCTGTGCGGATGCTGTACTGGCACAGCTCCGAGATCAACGATTTCAGTTCATTGATAAAGCCCGGCTTCTGTATGTCATGGTTGAAAAGGACCAGTTCCTTTCTCTTCCTTGCGACAATCTTTCTTAAGACCATGCTTTTACCGGTATCCTCCAGAACCGGCTTATCGTTTCCACCCACCTCATCGAAAATGCGGTATGCAAGGCGCATAAAGCTGAGAATATCGATATTCATGGTTCCGTGGTTCGGATGCATGGATACGATATCCTTTTGCGTCTGCAGGGTAAATTGCTCCGGTACGATGATCAGATAATTCCTGTCCGGATACCGGAGAGACTTTTCTATGATTTCTTTATACAGCCGGTAGGATTTCCCCGATCCCGAGCTTCCCATTATAAGTTGTAAAGACATTCTATATTCCAACCTTCCGTTCCGACATTCTTTTACGGTAATTATACCATAATCGTCCCTATTATTCGATTCAAATATGTTCTTAACTTTTACTTTCTATGAATCATAATTTCAGCTTTCAGATAATAAGATATATAAAGTATTCTTTATGGAAGGCTGCGTAGATCTGAAAAGTATTAATCTTCTACCAGGAAAGGCATGGTGAATCATATGTCAAAGACCAAGATTGTCGTAATTCACTTAAAAGAAATAATATATACGGCTATTTTTGCTGGCCTCGGTATATTACTAATTATACTGCTAATTGTTATGTTTTTGAACAAGAAGGAGGATACGGATTCAACCGCTTCCGGCAACCAGTACAGGCCGGGAGTATGGACCTCAACACTGGAACTGAATGATACCGTCCTGAATCTGGAAGTCGTCCTGGATTCAGACCATATCAATTCCGTCCGTATCGTGAACATCGATGAGGCAATTACTACAATGTTTCCGTTGGTGGAACCTTCATTAGAAAATATCAACAAGCAGCTGAATGAAGGTACTGACATTAACTCCATCACTTTGTCGGACGAAAGCAGGTTTACGGAGACCCTGCTGCTGGATGCCATTAAAAATACTCTGGCAAAAGCCGCATTACCAGAAGAACAATAAATACATAGTAAAGTAAGCTGTCGCAAAAATATTAAGGGCTGTTACAAACTCATAATTATGGTGAGCATGAGTTTTGCAACGGCCCCAAATCTTTATTTCTGCGGCAGCCTTTTTATTGCGAATGTATGTACCTGCTGCTACATACCATACGGCGACTCCCCGTCTAAGAATATGATACCGATAATTCCCGGCCCGGTATGCGCCCCAATCGCACAGCCGACATAGCTTTCCAGAAAATTCCGGCAGCCGTACTTTTGTTTCAGCATGGCTTTTACCTTCAAAAGCGTCTTATAATCATCTCCGTGTACCAGGCCGATTACCTGCTTATCGAGTGATCTTCCTCTTTCGCCTGCCATTTCAACCAGCCTTTTCAGGGAACGCTGGCGTCCTCTGACTTTTCCGACGGCAGTCAGCGCGCCCTCATTATTGACCTCAATAATCGGCTTGATATCCAAAAGCCCTCCTGCAATTGCGGAGGTCTTGCTTAAACGTCCGCCTTTATAGAGGTATTCCAGAGTTTCCACCGTAAAGATCTGTTCCATATGGCTGCAATGGTATTCCACCGCATCGATGATTTTCTGCTTCGGTTCGCGATTTTCCAGCATATCGACCGCCTTTCTCACCGCAAGGCCAAATCCCAGGGAGGCACCTCTGGAATCAATTATAGTCAGGTCAAAATCCGGATACTCCTCCAGCAGCTCCGCCCTGGCTAAATTTGCGGCATTGTAGGTACCTGCAATGCCTGTGGAAAAACAGATATAGATCAGTTCATCCCGGTTCTTCGCATAAGGCTCAAAATTCTTTTTAAACATAAAGGTATTGATATGATATGTCTTAATATCCGTACCGGCTCTCAATATATTGTAAAACTCTTCCGGCATTATGGTTTGTCCGTCAAAATAATCCTTTTCATTAATAACAACGGGCGTTGGAATTACGTGCAGCTTATGTTCTTCGATGAACCATTTCGGCAGGTCACAGGCAGAATCCGTAATAATTTTTAATGCCATTCATCTTATCCTCTATTCTTGCGCACGCTTTTTGCGCATATCAAGTTTGTGGTGCGCAAGCACAAACTTGTGGTTGAAAAATTTATTTTTCAACCTATCCTCCGTCAAATATTTTTCAAGTCCTCCAGCCATAAAGCCGCACTGGCATCACTCGGCATTCTTAAATCACCTCTGGGTGATAACGCAACAGATCCTACCTTGGGCCCGTCCGGCAGACAGGAGCGTTTGAATTGCTGCGAGAAAAAACGTTTATAAAAGACCGTCAGCCATTTTAATATGGTTTCCCCTGAATATTCGCCTTCAAAAGCTTTTCGGGCCATACGGTAAATCTTGGAGGGTGTAAAACCAAACCTCATGACATAGTACAGGAAAAAGTCATGAAGCTCGTACGGCCCGACGATATCCTCCGTCTTCTGGGAGATAACGCCTTTTACAGGCGGCAGCAGTTCGGGGCTTACAGGGGTGTCCAATATGTCAAACAGCACATCGCTTAATTTTTCATCCGGCGTGGTTTCAGCAAAATAGGATACCAGATATCTCACCAGGGTCTTCGGAATCGAAGCATTGACTCCATACATTGACATATGATCTCCGTTATAGGTAGCCCAGCCCAGGGCCAGCTCCGACATATCACCTGTTCCGATGACCAGACCGTTCTTGAGGTTTGCCACATCCATTAATATCTGTGTCCGTTCCCTGGCCTGTGAATTCTCATAGGTTATATCGTGATTATCGGCGTCCTTGCCGATATCCCTGAAATGAAGAAGCACCGCTTCACTAATCGGTATCTCTTTCAGGGTAGTATTCAGCTGTCCGGCCAAAGCAAGGGCATTCCGATAGGTTCTGTCCGTCGTGCCGAAGCAGGGCATGGTCACGCTGATGATGCCTTTTCTGTCCAGTCCGAGCAGATCAAAGGCTTTACCGGTAACAAGCAGCGCCAGGGTGGAATCCAGCCCGCCGGATATTCCGATTACCGCACTCCTGCAATCCGTATGTTCCAGTCTCTTCTTTAAACCGTAGGCCTGTATATGGATGATTTCCTCACAGCGCTTATCCCTGTCCTCCTTCACCCTGGGTACAAACGGTGCCCTGTCTATCGGCCGGGTAAGGGAAGTCTCCGGTAAGCCCGCAGGAAAAAGACAGGAGTATTCGATAATCTCATAGTCCTGTACGGAAGCGGCCGTAAAGGTAGTCATCCTCCGGCGTTCATTAATCATTTTCTGGACATCCAACTCCGAATAAATCATCTCATTCTCAAAGCGTTTCGACTGTTTCAGTAGGATACCGTTTTCCGCAATCAGATTATGTCCGGTGAATACCAGATCCGTCGTAGATTCGCCTTCTCCCGCGTCCGCGTAAATATAGCCGCATACCAGCCGCGCCGACTGGCTTTGAATCAGTTCGCGGCGATAGATATCCTTGCCGGTTGTCTCGTCGCTTGCGGAAAGGTTCAGAATAACGGTAGCCCCGGCCATAGCATGTCCGTTACCGGGCGGTACCGGTACCCACAGATCTTCACATATCTCCGCACCGATTACCAAAGAGGGCATTTCGGTGCACCGGAACAAAATATTCGTCCCAAATGGAACCATCCGGTCAAACAGCTTTATATATACCGGTTTTTCATTTCCCGGATTAAAATGTCTGGCTTCATAGAATTCCGAATAGTTCGGAATATTTTTTTTTGGAATAAGTCCCAGGAGCCTGCCGTTCTGGATCACAGCCGCAGTATTATACAGCTTGCCGTCCCTGCATAACGGTAAGCCCAGAGCTGTAAGCACGTTCTTTCCAAGCGTAAAAGCCGTGATCCTCCTTAATTCTTCCCTGGCACTGTTCAGCAGGGTATCCTGCAGAAACAGATCCCCACAGGTATAGCCGGTAAGACAAAGTTCCGGCAATGCCAGTATTTTTACTTCATTTTTTTCCGCAATCCCTATTAATTCGATAATCCTGTCCGCATTATAGCCGCAGTCCGCCACCCGAATCTTCGGTGTAGCGGCGGCAGCCTTTACAAATCCGTGCTTCATCGTTCACCGTACCCTTTCATATGTATAAAAAAGGCAGCTAAAGCTGCCCTTTCTCTTTTGTGATGAACCCGAAACGCCGTTTCCTGTATTTTGACTCCTAGCCAAGCTAGGTGGGTTTCCGCACATAAGCCTCTGCCTTCCGCTGCATTGGCGGCCTGACATCATCTTACGGATTAGGAATCCCTTTTATATCATGTAGGTTCAAAATTACAGGAGTATCGCACATCCCAGGAACTTCTTATAGGTCAATTATATATTATTTTATGGAAAGATTCAAGCTCTTTATGTCTAAAATGTACGAATGCATGTACGGTTCAACTTATGGTATCGCGAGGTGTTTTTTGTGAGTGCAGCGAAGCGAAAGTCACAGAAAACCCGAGACATGCATGCGCGAAATTATGCATCTTGCATAATTTCTGTGCATCCATTATTTCAGTTTAGCCGTAAGGCTGAACTGTAACGAATGCATGTACGGTTCAGCATTGTGTATTAAATATTTAAATCTTCAACATAATCCTCCAGGCATTGAAAATAAAATACAAACTCCGTACCGACTCCTACAGTACTGTTTACTTCAATGCTCCCGCCGTGTTTCTGGGCAATCTGCTTTGCAATCGCGAGTCCCAGGCCGGAACCCTGCTCGTTCTGTTTTAATTTGGATTTATAGAATTTATCGAAGATACTCGGTAAATCCTCTTCGGCAATTCCTATCCCTTCGTCTTTGATCGATACTTTTAGTCTGTCCTTCTTTGATAAATTTATGTGTATGGTAGAATTTACTCCCGTAAACTTTATGGAATTATCCAAAATGATAAGAAACATCTGCCGTAATCTGTCATAATCTCCCATCATCATATAAGTTGATTGGTCCTTCACGATTTCGACGGAAATATTTTTCTCCACACTGATGGCATGTACACTTCTGATTAAATCATCAAAGATCTGTGCTATATTAATCGGCTCTTTTTCAACAACAAAATCCGGATTCTGCATTTTTGAAAGTAAAAGCAGATCTCCTACCAGTCGTTCCATTCCCTTGCACTCAGAAAACATCCTGCTGTAATACTGGTTAATCTTCTCTTCATCCGTAACAACCCCGTCCACTAACGATTCAATGTAGGCGCGCATTACCGTGATCGGTGTCCGAAGTTCATGCGATACGTTGGCAAAGAAATCAATCCTCACCTGTTCCCTGTTGTCCCTTTCAATCTCATTCTCCTTGAGTTCATCCGCCAAAATATCAATCGTACGTGCCAAATCACCAAGCTCATCCTTCCGGTCAATATCCGTCTTGCTTTCATACTTTCCGTCGGCCAGCTCCATAGCAATAACCCGCATCCTAGATATCGGCCTGGATAAACCGCTGGCAAATAATATCGCGATAATAAAGGAAATGAATAGTGCAACTAACGCACTTATTATAATGAGATACATACTGCTGTTGACAATTTGCTCCTGTACCTCCACCTTTGACGTAAGCATAACGACACCTACCGCTTCACCGTTAATACTGACAGGCACTCCGAAAATGGCGGACATTCCTCCAAACTCTTCATAATACCCGGTACGGTAAAGCGATTCATTTTTAAAAGCATGATTGATTACTTCAATACAATCTTCCGGCAGCTGTACTTCCGTCAAATCATTATTCTCAAAAGCCTTGTCCATGGGATTCGACGCCTTCGGATTGGATATCGTCCAGATATCCGGCTCTCCGCCGTTATAATCATCTATCATGCCCAGGTATTCCAGATAGCTATCCTTTCCTTCACCGTTGATTATGGTCTTGGAAAGCTTCTTTGCGATACTGGCCGCCTGTGTCTGTAAACTATGCTTATAATTGTCCAGGGTCTTCGTTTCATACAATTCCAGATATATGATTCCAAGAAGGACCGCAAATACGGTAATCATAATTGCATAATTGATGAAGACCTTAAAAAAAAGCCGGTTCCTGACCCTGACTTTATTCTTGTTTTCCATTTTTATATACCCGCTACTCTTCTATCTCGAACTTGTAGCCGACGCCCCAGATCGTTTTGATATTCCATTTCGGATGCTCCACCGTATCCAGTTTCGCACGCAGCCGCTTGATGTGGGAGTCAACGGTCCTGCTGTCACCGAAATAATCGAAACCCCAGAGACTGTCAAGAAGATTGTCCCTTGAGAATACCTTATTCGGATTCTTTGCCAGCGTCCACATTGTCTCAATTTCTTTCTTAGTCAGAGCAAGCTTTATTCCGTTAATATGTAATGTATATTCGTCCAGATTAATTACCAGGTTACTGGTTGCTATGGTATTTCCGGATTTTATGTCCTTCTCGGTTCTTGTCATCCTTCTTAGGACCGCTCTCACTCTTGCCATGACTTCGCTTGGGCTGAAAGGCTTTACGATATAATCGTCGGCACCGATGTCAAGTCCCATAATACGTTCGAAATCTTCGCCCCGTGCCGTAATAAGAATGACCGGCACATTTGATCTCGCGCGTATTTTCCTGCAAACCTCATATCCGTCTTCCTTCGGCATCATCACATCCAATAAAACCGCCGCAGGATTATACTGTTCGAATAATTGGAACGCTTCCTCTCCATCGGATGCAATAACCGGCTCCAGGCCTTCTTTCTTGGAATATGTGGATAAAACATCCGTAATGTCGTGGTTATCATCGGCTATTAAAATATATTGCATGGTGTTTCCCTCCAAACATAAGAAATCATCGCATATTATTTCACAATAATAAACTAATATAATTATATAGTATTTTGATGGTTAAAAACAAGTGGAAATGAAATAATATATATTAAAATCTCTTATCAATTCTTAAGTTTTTTTTAAGATTTGCCACGTTTCTGACAAAAACTAGTATTATAGTATTTTTATGATAGATACAAAAATGCAATGTCGGAATAAATGTAATCTCTTTTGGGAGGACAATGCCATGAAAAGTAAATTGTTAAAAAAGTGTCTGTTGGCGCTCGGCTTGTATTTATTCTTCACTGTGATCTTTCCGTATCCTATTGTCGGCAATATTATGGTAGCTCATGCATCCAGTGTTCAGGAGGATCAAAATGACATCCGGCTTAACGTAAAAAGCAAATCACTGGTTAAGGGTAATTCCTTCAATCTTAAGTTATATAATATTAAGGACAGCTATAAAGTGACCTACAAGACAAGCGACGGTGCCATTGCAAGCGTTGACGATTCGGGTGTCATTACGGCACAGGACCTCGGAACTGCTACTGTCACTGTAATTGTTAAGGACGGAGCAAAGACAATAACCTCCCTGACTTGTGACATAACCGTAGGGCCGCCGGCTATCAGTGTTAAGCTGACGAAATCCGAAATTACATTAACTGTCGGAAGCAAAACCACACTGACTGCAATATTAAAATCCAGCAATACGGTTGAGGAAGCTTTATTTTCCAGTAACGACGATACGATTGCATCGGTAAGTCCGGGCGGAACAGTTACTGCAAAGGAAGTAGGCACCACTTATATTTTTGCCTCCATTGCCAACGGTAAAAATGATGTGTGTAAAGTAACAGTTATGAAAGAAGAAGTGAAAGAAGAAGTAAAAAACAGTAAAGAGAAAACGGAATCTTCCGCTTCCCAGTAAACAGATATCTTTCCATCCAGCATAAGAGGACTGTTGTATGACAGTCCTCTTTTTGTATCTTATTGTATCCTTTTTGCTCGTCAAAGGTTTACCTGCTTTCCAATAAAAGGATATTTTTTATTATGTTTCTGCACCAAAGATTGACATTTTGACTGGTTTGTGATAGATTTAAATTATCGTTACTAATAATAGTAATAGAATCAACTTATGTTTTAGGAGGCTTTTTATGAAAAAGGGTACAGTAAAATGGTTTAATGCAAAGAAGGGTTTTGGATTCCTGTCCGATGAGGAAGGAAATGATGTATTCGTACATTTCTCGGCACTGAATATGGACGGATTCAAGGTATTGGAAGAAGGCGACGCTGTTGAATTCGAAGTAATAAACGGTGAAAAAGGACCGCAGGCGGCTAATGTAAGCAAGATATAATTAGTATGGCTCATGCTACTAAGAATTAAGTACTTGCCTGAAGTACGTTATAATCAAATAAAACGAAATTGTTACATAAATAATGATATATTTATGCGCGAAGCGTTAAAATAGGGGTTATAACAAAAGGCGGCTGCCGCAGTAAATTTTGCGGCAGCCGTTATTCCGTCAAATATACTATTCCCAAAAGACTTAGTGTTTAAAATGTCTCATGCCCGTAAATACCATAGCAATACCATACTCGTTGCATTTCTTTATGGAGTCCTCGTCCCGGATGGAACCGCCGGGCTGAATGATTGCCGTGATACCGGCCTGATGTGCCGCCTCCACAGAGTCGTCAAAAGGAAAATATGCATCGGACGCAAGAACCGCACCCTTAGTCGCATTTTCATCAATCAGCTCGGCCGCATGTTCAATACATTGTTTGGTTGACCACACGCGGTTTACCTGTCCCGGCCCGATACCAATCGTCTGCTTATCCTTGGCAAGTGCAATACCGTTGGATTTCACAAATTTAACAACCTTCCAGGCAAACAGCAGATCCTCCATCTCCTTTTCGGTCGGAGCCTTATCCGTAATCACTTTAAGCTCCTCTTCAGCAAGCAGCTTACTGTCTATCGTCTGTACAATCAGTCCTCCGTTTACTTTCTTTAAGTCATAAGCATTCTCATCCTGCGGAACGCTGATATCCTTTAATTCCAGCACCCTTACATTTTTCTTGGTCTGAAGAAGTTCAAGCGCTTCCTTCTCATAGCCGGGAGCAACAATCACCTCCAGGAACACCTTTTTGATTTCTTCCGCAAGTGCCAAATCTACTGTCCTGTTAATAACTACGATGCCGCCGTAGATGGATTCTTTATCCGCTTCAAAAGCTTTCTTCCACGCGTCAAGAATACTATCCGCGCTTCCCACTCCGCAGGGATTTCCATGCTTGCAGGCCACTACCGTCGGTTCCGTGAATTCTTTTAAAAGCTCCAGGGCTCCGTTTGTATCATTTATATTGTTAAAGGATAATTCTTTCCCGTTTAATTGCACCGCATCGGTAATGGAACCCCTTTTCTTTCCGATTTCCCTGTAGAAGGCCGCTTTTTGATGAGGATTCTCCCCATATCTCATATCCTGTACCTTTTCAAAGGTCATCGTCAGGGTTTCCGGAAACTCCCTGTCGTCTCTCTGCTTTTTCAGATAATCCGCTATCATGGTATCATAATTAGAGGTATGCATGAATACCTTCTGCATCAGATAGAATTTCGTTTCAAGGGAAACTGCTTTCTTCTCCTTTAACTCACCCAGCACCTTCTCATAGTCCCCGGGGTCCACCACTACGGCAACATCCTGGTAATTCTTTGCCGCGGAACGGAGCATGGTCGGTCCGCCGATATCGATATTTTCCACAGCTTCCTCACGGGTCACGTTATCTTTCAGTATGGTCGCTTTAAAAGGATACAGGTTAACAACTACCATATCAATCGTCTCAATATTCAAGTCAGCAAGCTGCTTCATATGCTCCGGTTTGCTTCTCATCGCCAGTAAACCGGCGTGTACGATCGGATGCAGGGTCTTAACCCGCCCGTCCAGGCATTCCGGAAATCCGGTCAGTTCGGAAATCTCAATGGCAGGAATCCCTGCTTCCTTTAATCTGCCATAGGTACCGCCGGTCGAGATGATCTCAATACCCAGGGATACCAGCTCTTTCGCAAATTCTACAATTCCGGTTTTGTCCGATACACTAACTAATGCTCTCATGTTCTTAATCTCCTTCTTGATAATAATGAAAAAGAGTTTCGCTTGCGGCTAACTCACAATAAAAACCGCCCGGGTAACCTGACAATCTGCCATATGGATATATGTCAGGTTATCTTAAGGCTGCCCAGGCGGTCGACTGATTATTATTACATTTGTACTCCCTATGGGTAGACTCCCATGATTCCGCCAGTTGTACAAAAATTCATTTATAGTTTACATTACTTTATTTGAAATTTCAACTTATTTTCCTTGCTTTTAATAAATTTCCTCCACTTTAAATCTAAACCGTCTCTTTATCATCTTCGGAGAATTATTTTTTCATAATATATTCATCTATCGCCGCTGCCGCATTTCTTCCGGCACCCATGGCAAGGATTACAGTAGCCGCACCGGTCACCGCATCCCCTCCGGCATAAACACCCTCACGTGAAGTAAGCCCTGTCTTTTCATCCACAATAATACCGCCCCACTTCTGTGTATCAAGCCCCTTTGTCGTATCCTTAATCAAAGGGTTCGGAGATGTTCCGATTGACATAACAATACAGTCTGCATCTATTCCGAACTCGCTGTTCAGAATAGAAACCGGCTTCCGCCTTCCTGTGGCATCCGGCTCGCCCAGCTCCATTTCTTCGCAGACAATGTTTTTAACCCATCCGTCATCGGTACCGATTATTTCCACAGGATTTGTTAAAAGCATGAATCGAATGCCTTCTTCTTTCGCATGCTCTACTTCCTCAAGACGAGCAGGAAGCTCTTTCTCTGTACGACGGTAAATAACGGTTACGTCGGCTCCGAGACGCTTCGCGCATCTTGCCGCATCCATTGCAACATTACCGCCTCCTACTACGGCCGCCTTGCTTCCTTTCTGAATTGGCGTCGCACTGTTCTCTTTGTATGCCTTCATAAGATTGATTCTGGTTAAGAATTCATTTGCGGAATATACTCCTTTTAAATTCTCTCCCGGAATATTCATAAATCTTGGCAAACCTGCTCCGGAACCAATGAATACCGCTTCATACCCCTGTTCCTGCATAAGCTCATCAATAGAAATCGTCTTGCCTATCACTACATTTGTCTGAACATCGACACCAAGATCCTTCAGTATTGAAATTTCCTTCTGAACAATCGCTTTAGGAAGCCGGAATTCCGGAATACCATAAACAAGAACTCCCCCCGCAAGGTGGAGAGCTTCAAAAACCGTAACCTGATATCCTTTTTTCGCCAGGTCTCCTGCACAGGCAAGTCCGGAAGGACCTGATCCGATTACTGCAACCTTGTGACCATTGGACTGAGGCTTCACTGTTTTCTCCTTACTGTTGGCATTATGATAATCCGCCGCAAAACGCTCCAGTCTTCCAATAGCGACCGGTTCTCCCTTAATGCCGCGTATACATTTTGACTCACACTGGGATTCCTGAGGGCATACTCTTCCGCAGACAGCAGGCAGTGAATTTGATTTGGATATAACCCGATATGCGGCCTCAAAATTATCTTCCGCGATTTCTCTGATAAATTCAGGAATCGCAATTTTCACAGGACATCCGGACATACACGGCATGTTTTTACAGTCCAGGCAGCGCTTTGCTTCATCAATTGCCTGTTCTTTATTATAGCCTAACGCAACCTCAAAGAAGTTTTTATTTCTTGCGTCTGCTCCTTGAACCGGCATTTCATTCTTTTTTAATGACATATTTGCAGTCATATTAACCTCCATTTTGCCAATCATCGGCCTTCATACTATCGCAGCAGTTTACTCTACCGTATTTGTAATAACTTGCAAACCTCTTCGTGTGCCTTACGTTCAAAAGGCTTATACATGGATGAACGGGCAATTGCCTCATCGAAATCTATCTCATGGGCATCAAATTCAGGCCCCTCCACACATGCGAATTTAGTCTTGCCGCCAACGCTGAGACGACAGCCTCCGCACATACCGGTTCCATCGATCATAATCGGGTTCATACTAGCAACTGTTTTGATTCCGTATTCTTTAGTCAGCTTGCTTACAAATTTCATCATGATTAAAGGTCCAATTGTGATAACCTCGTCATATTTTTCACCGCTGTCAATCAGCTTTCTCAATGCATCGGTAACGAGGCCCTTCTCACCGCAGCTTCCGTCATCCGACATAAGAACTAACTTACTGCTGTTTGCTTTGAACTCATCCTCTAGAATGACAAGATCTTTGCTTCTGAATCCAATAACGGTATGAACTTCCGTACCCTGTTCATGGAATTTTTTAACTATCGGTAAAGCGATCGCACAACCGACACCGCCGCCGACTATGGCAACTTTTTTCTTTCCCTCTGTTTTTGTAGAGCGTCCGAGCGGCCCGACAAAATCATGAAGGCTGTCACCTTCCTTCATATGATTTAAGCTTTCAGTCGTTGCACCTGCTACCTGGAAAATGATTGTGACTGTTCCCTTCTTACGGTCGAAACCGGCAACGGTAAGAGGAATTCTTTCGCCGTTTTCATCCGTGCGCAGTATGATAAACTGTCCCGGCTCAGCTTTCTCAGCTATCAGAGGTGCCTCGATCTCCATTAAGGATACGGTAGGATTTAAAACTTCTTTTCTAGTGATTTTATACATTATTACCTCCACTTTGCTAACCTGCGGTTATCACACCGAGGTTACATCTATAAAAGGGGCTGTTGCAATTTTTTGCAGCAGCCTCCGGTAACCGACATTCTGATTTCAGTCCTTAATCTTCTTTAATCATATCAGGTTTATTCGCATTCTCATCCTGAGTCTCAAGATTGTCGCGAACC
Source organism: Bacillota bacterium (assembly GCA_023398615.1). Lineage (GTDB taxonomy): Bacteria > Bacillota > Clostridia > Lachnospirales > Lachnospiraceae > Anaerocolumna. The sequence continues at coordinate 31,211 of JAEWSD010000022.1, read as the reverse complement.
CATGAAAGATCATGAACAGTCGTAGCAACTTCGGAATTAGAAATGCCCTTAAAATCATTCAATTTATCCTGTGTGATAAGATCCATCGGATAGTACATATAACGCGGGATGTCTACACCGTCCAACAGATCAATACTCAGGTATAATGCAGCTGCAGAGAACCAGGGTGTAGCAACGCCGGAAATGGTCTCATAGCCGTTCTTTTCATTCGCGTCCATCCACCAGTTCAGGAACTCACCTCTGTTACCGCCATAGATCAACGGTACATCAAGCCCCGCGGATTCGAAAGCCATAGCTGCACCATAAGCGTCCCCGCTCTCTCCGCAAACAAGATCAACCTTCGGCAGAGACGGAAGAATAGCGGAAATCTCTTTCTGAGTTACCGTACTTGTCCACTCACCATAAACTTCACCAACAATTTTCATATCCTTATATTTAGCCAAAGTACTTGTGATACCCTGGTAAGCAAGATCATCATAGGATGTACCGGCAATGCCGCGGACAATAAGTACATTACCTTTATAGTTCAGTTTCTCGCTGCACCAATCGGTAAGATAGCCAAAGTTGCTGATACAGTCAACGTTCAGCTGATAGCAATGACTTGAGGAGACTGGCCCATCGTTGAAAATCATAACCTTTATACCGGCGTCCTCTGCTTCTTTAATTGCACCGTCAAGACCGGATGAAGAAGTAGGGTCAATAATGATCGCATCACAGCCCATCATAATAAAGTTCTGGATCTGAGAAATCTGCGTAGCTACATCCTTGTTAGCTACTGTTACATAGTATTCGGAAATAATACCTGCAGCCTTCATCTCATCTGCAAGATCTGTGAAATACTTCTCCTGCTGCTGATGTAAGGTGTTACCATTGTAGTTGTCGGTAAAACCGATAACATAGCCCTGATCCTTATCCTGATCATCAGCGGTCGGTTCGGCCGCTTCCTGACTACCCTCACTTGCTGCTGTCGGTTCGGCCGCAGAGGTCGATGGTTCTGCGGAAGTAGTATCTGGTGAAGTCTTTGAAGTCGTATCGGAAGACGATCCGCATCCGCCAAGCATAACAGATACCATGGCTGTAATTAATAAAATAACAATTCCTTTTTTCATTTTTTTCCTCCTTGCATTATAAGTTTTATTTAGCACTCTCTTTTACAGAGCAGAACTCTTAATCTGTTGCACGTACCTTCCCCCATCCGGCTAAGCTGCAATAAGAATCAGGATAATCGCAAGACCCTCTATAAGATCTTGCCATCCCGCAGACAAACCCGTAATTGTTATCAAAGTACCTAATAAGGTTAACATGATAGCACCGCCAAATGCTCCAAGAACACTTGACCTTCCGCCGGAAACTAATGTTCCGCCTACCAAAGCAGCGGCTATGGCCGGCATCTGATACGCATCACCCATAGACTGAAAAGAACCATTTACATAAGCTCCAAGCAGGATACCGGTAACCCCTGCGATAACGGAACTTAAAATAAATACCGGTATGAGTATCCCCGGAACATTGATTCCGGCCAGACCGGCAATATGGTGTCCCTGACCGACCGCATGTATTCTCTTTCCGAAACGTGTCTTATACATAATGACATGCATGATCACGGCGAAGATGATACATAGAACGGTCAGAATTGAAAAGCCGCCGAGCTGAAGCTTGGCAAAGCGCGATAATGCCGGACTGGGCTGTACGGTAGCATTCGTCGAATATACCAATATTACCGTAAATAATATATATCCTATGGCAAGGGTTCCGATCATTGCATGGACATGAAGGTAAACGTTTATTACTCCGTTTACTAAGCCCACCAATACACAGATACCCAGAATAATCAGAATTCCTAAAAAAGTCTTTCCGCCTCTAAGCCACGTCGCGGACAAATATGCACAAAGCGTAACTGTATAAACAATTGACAGGTCAATAGCACCGTCGCCGCTCGTAATCACCATCATTTCGGATATACCTAGAAGGAAAGCAAACGTAGCCAGCGTCATGTTCAAAAACAGTGTTTTGAAAGTAAATCCGCCGTCACTTAAAATACTGATGGCTATAAATAATATAAGCGAACCGGCATAAGACCATATCCATGTTTTTCCTGATATCCACTTTCTAATTATACTCAATGTGCTTCCCTCCTTTTTTAATCAGTTCTCCTCCGATAAGAACAAACAATAAAACAATACCAATAACGGCAGTCCGATAGTTACTGCTAATTTGCATAAAGGTCAGCATGGAGGAAATTAATGAAATGGTAAGCGCACCTGTAACAACACCGACAGGCTCGATGATACCTCCTGAGAACGCACAGCCGCCTAAAAGTATAGTAGCGATACTCATCATCTGATAAGAAGACGAGGCATTTGCATCAGCACCCTTACTGACATATGTCATTGCAAATCCTGCGAGAATAACAAACACACCTGAAATGACATAGGTAACAATATGTGCCATCAAATAAGACCACCCACGCTTAGTCACCGCACTCGGATTGTCTCCTATTCCACGAAGTATCATGCCATATTTAGACTTAAAAGCAATCCAGTAGCTGACAATGGCAACTATCACACAAAGATAAACCTGTATAGGAAACAGCGGTGTCTGTATTCCAAAGAAGGCCGACAGCCATGCCGGGTCATCGCCTCCCGGTGTCGGTGAAATTATCAGGGCTATTCCAAGCCAGACACTCAGCATTCCGAGACTGACTACGATAGAAGGCATATGCCGTTTATGTATCAACACGGCTATAGCCGTGTATAAAAACAGGAAGGCCAGCATAGCCAACAGGCCGATGCCAAAATTATTTGCCATAACTGTTGCGGCTAATACGTTTACCAGCCCCATGGCGTTTCCTATTCCCAGATTGATATCGCCGCAGCCTACTATAAACATCTGTCCTATTGAGACAAATACCAACGGCAGCGCCGTCCCAATCAGGAATGTCATTCCGAAACGTGTGTTCGCATTTTTGTTGAAGATGCTTACGAGTACCCAGATGCATATTAATACCATCACCGAAATAGTCGAACCGTTAGAAAGCAAATTGAACATTTTTCTGCCGAAGCCATTATTTTTCCTGGCCTTAACATTATTCTGCACGGTATCAACATTTTTAAATGACGCTGACACAACACTTTCAACTGATATGTCATCACCAACAAGTTCCTCGACAATAGAACCTTTTTTCATAATATAAACCCGATCACACTCCATCATCTCGTTATCTTCGGTACTGTACCAGATCACACTCTTGCCTGCAGCACAGAGCTCTTCCAATATGCTGTAAATCTCTTTCTTCGTTTCCGCATCAACACCCCTTGTCGGATCATCAAATATAATGATATCAGCTTCCGAAGCAATGCCGCGGCCAATAATAGCTTTTTGCTGATTGCCACCGGACAGGCTTCCTATCAGAGAGTCCTTGTTAACAGCTTTAAACTTTAACTTATCATACCAATGCTGGGCTAACTCGTCAGATTTCTTTTTACTCAGCAATCTCCACTCTGTCAGTTGATTCAAACTGGAAATAATGATATTGTCCGCAATACTCCACAGCTTGAAGATGCCCTCATTCTGGCGGTCACCACTGACAAAGGAAGCATCCCCTGCAACCTGAACACTTTTATTCCTTCTGCCTTTGGCGGTCCGGTATATTTCGTCAAGAAGCTCTCTTTGACCCGACCCTCCCAAACCGGAGATTCCCACACATTCTCCCTTGCAAATATGCATATCAACATTACGAAGCGTATTAGTATTGAGATGATTCACCTCTACTATATGCTCAGCCGTATTCAGTGCTTGGCAGGAAGACTTTTTGCCTGAGATCCGGCCGCCCATCAGATCTACCAGATCTTCCGTCGTAGTATTTTTTGTTGTACCTTCCCACGCTTTTTCACCGTTTCGCATAACAACGATTCTTGAAGAAATCCGGATGATTTCTTCAAGCTTATGGGAAATATAGATAACGCAAACCCCTTTGTCCCTTAACTGACCTATGGCCGCATGGAATTGCGCTATCCTGTCATTCGCCAGGGAGGATGTGGGTTCGTCAAGTATCAGAACTTTCAATCCATTTGTCGCAAATGCACAGCAAATTTCCACCATCTGTCTTTGCTCAATAGACAATTTTGAAACCTTAGAACATACATTGATCTTATTATCGGGAAAAACATCGGCCAGTGTTTTTTCCGCCACTTGAATCATGTCTTTTCGCCAGCCTATTTTTCCAAAAGGCTTATGATTCATTATAGTGATTGCCAAATTTTCATAGACTGCCAGATTCGCACAAACCGAAAACTCCTGGTATGCGCAGGCAATACCATTTTCCTGAGCTATGGTTATTGAATATTTTTCCCTGGGGATATTGTTTCCCGCCAACTCTATATTTCCCTCAGTTACAGGAACAACTCCGGTAAGGACACCCATAAGCGTAGACTTGCCGGCACCGTTAGGACCTATCAGGCCCACTATTTCACCGGCACACACATCAAGACTCATATGATTGATCGCCACTGTCGAATCAAACTTCTTGAATATACCATGAAGTCGGAAACAGTATTCCTGGCTTTTAGGATCCTTTGTCATCTGATTAAAATCATTCATAGCCTTCTCCTATATAAATAAACTATAATATATAATTTTTCCTAAAATCTAATGCTGAATAAGCTTAACAGAAACGATCAGAAACAGGCCACAGGTCTGACAGGCGAACCCGAACCATTCTTAATCTTTAACGGCAATGCCGCAAGATAAAACCGTGTCGGTACTTTATCTAAGTTCATAAGATTCTCTACCAGGAATATCTCATTTGGGAGCCAATACTTTCTATGACCGTAAGCAAATGATTCTTTACCTCTGTCGACAGGCTGATCTCCTCCGGAAGTATCAAAGCCGACCGCCTTAACTTTCCGTTCTAAAAACAGCCTGACAACATCTTCGTCGAGACCTGGCTCATTCGTAGCATAATAATTCCAATCACTTCCTGTACTCCAATACTTCTGCACCCCAAAATTGAATATCGGAATTTCACCGGCTCCGGCGAAATCATTCATCTCTTCCTCTAATTTCAGGATCTGTTCCATGTTGACGCGATCGCCGTTCTTCACTCCAAGTTTGTACACATCATACTTGATAGCGGGGCCGCATACGATAGTTGGCGCATAGGTATCAACCGTCTTATCCATCATCCAGTCGGCCATATGTGCCGGAACATCCATGTGCGATCCCGAATGTTCTCCGAAACAAAGGGTCTGGCAATACATCCCGTCATGACCGTGAGTAAGAGTCTGGTCAATAATAATCGGAGGATGGGTTGGCCATCTTGGCATACCCTCTTCCAGTGTTGTGGATAAATCGACTATTTCCATCTGCTTTAAACAATCGTCAAGCGCTTTCCAATTAGGATTCATAATAAATTCCTTTCTGCAGTTAATCTTTCCTGCTAAAGTAAACGATTCTTGATCATTCTATATCCATTACGGATGAACAAGTATCTTACCGGCATTTTCCGTTTTCTTGTCTAAAATCTCCAATCCTTTTCCAGTCTCTTCCATCTTAAGATTGTGAGTTATAATAGGTGCCACATCAAGTCCCTCATTGATAAGCCTGCTTGCTTCGGCAAAAGCCTCCGTAGTATAAGTCATCGCACCGAGCAGCTTCTGCTCGTTGAACACAAAACCATAAGTGTACACGGGTATGGGCCTGGTAATCATAGCAACCAATACCACTTCACCAAGTTTCCTTGTAACGGAAGACGCCTGGTCAATAATATCAGGTGCACCTGCCGATACAACACATGTATCCACACCGCGACCATTTGTCGCTTTTCTGATCATTGCCGTTACATCACAGTTCAAAGGATCATAGGAAGCTTTTGCACCCATCTTTACAGCCGTATCACGGTTAAATTCGGCGGTATCCGTACAATATATATTCTTATACCCGCGCTGCTTTGCAACAGCCAGTACCAGAAGGCCAATTGTACCGCAGCCCAGTATGGCAAGAGAATCATGGGATTCTCCGGAGCTCTGATTTAAGGCCTGTACTGCAACGGCAAGAGGTTCTACCAGCGCACCGACATCATAGCCTACAGAATCATTAAGCTTATAAACCGTCTGTTCGGGAGCACAGAAATATTCGGCAAACGTACCCAGCCATGCAGGTGTGCCCGGAACGGTTTTATTCAGGCAGAGATTCACATTTCCGCTTTTACAGAATTCACACTCCCCGCATCCGACCTGTGGTTCCACAGTGACGTGATCTCCGACTTTAATACTTTTTACGGCAGCGCCGATTTCACATACCTCTCCCGAGACCTCATGTCCTAATGCGGCAGGCAGCTTCCGAAACGCATGGAGGCCTTTGTAAAGATGTAAATCAGAGCCGCAGATACCCGCTCTTTTGACCTTAATCAGTACATCGTGCTCCCCGACCTTTGGAATCGGCCGCTCTTCAATTTCCACTTTATAAGGTTCCGTTACGATAGCAACTTTCATATTGTATATTCGTCGAGTAGACAACTCGGCTTCTCCTTTCAGAATATCTTATATTGTGAGGGCTCGTCTGTTGCCCTTCATTTAGTTAAGGAATCAATATCATCTTGCCGGAAACGCCCTCAAATATTTTCTTAAACGCCACTTCATAGTCCTTTAGCGGATATACACCGCCAACGCAAGCCTCAATATGGAATCGCGGATCCTTCAAAACCATTTCACATTGCTGCCATGTTTTATACATCAATCGTCCTGTTACACCGACTACCGTCGCTTCTTTATAGATAATGCAATCGCTTAACGCAAGGGTCACATCACCGTCAGGTAAACCGGCCATCACAAAACGTCCGCCTTTACGGAGCATGGCAAATCCGGAATTATATGCGTGTCTGTTGCCGGTAAAGTCAATAACGACATCCACACCATGACCGGTCCGTTCAAGAACCCTGGCAGCCGCATCTTCCGTTTTAGAATTCAGAACATAGTCTGCACCCATCTTTTTGGCTGCCTCTAACTTGTTATCGAAAATATCGATTGCCGTAATCGTCTTAGCCTCTAATACACGGGCTGCTCCGACCGCCATCAAACCAATAGGCCCGCAACCATAAATTACAACATCTTTACCGTCGACCTCTCCCCGGTCTACACCATGTACCGCTACTCCCATCGGTTCAAGCATAGATGCAGTCTCGAAATCCAATTCATCACTTATTTTATAAGCGCAGTCCACCGGAAAGCTGATATAGTCAGCAAACGAGCCGGGAGCATGAACACCGATAATTTTCATGTTTTCACATATATGCCGGTTATCTGTCTTACACTGATAACAATGATTGCATGGAATATGAGTCTCGCCGGCTACGCGGTCCCCAACCTTCACCTCTGTGACCTCCGATCCTACCTTTACCACGGTGCCGGAAAACTCATGTCCAAATACCATTGGTGTTTTCACACGCACCTGTGCATATTGGGTCCAATTGTAGATATGCTGATCTGTTCCACAGATTGCGGTAGCTTTTACATTAACAAGGATATCTCGCGGACCGACTCTTGGAATCGGTAAATCCTCTTTATAAACAGCTCCGACTTCAGGGCCTGCTTTTAAAATACCGCACATTGTAGTTTTCATAATGTAAATCCCTCCTTAAGATTATTCTCGATATAATTCTTTGCTCCAATTTGCAACATGTTTTGCTCACAAAAATAATTATAGATTTGAAATTCAAAAATTTCAATTGCAAATCTTACAGTATGTGTATCATTTTGAACCATTCTCAATATTATCTTCGTGCTTTTATACAAAAAATAATTTTATATAGCCTAAACATTTGTAAATAATTATTATCATGTACCAATTTAGACCACATGGGACCATGTTGTTTTCGAGGCGATATTGACAAAAATATCTTCATCTCCCAGGCCACCCGACTTGGAAATGACCTGTAACCTCCTGTTCCCTGCTTTTATATTGAATAGAACAGCACCGGAGACGATCTCATAGACGGGTTCGATTTCGGTGCATTTGATTTGGATTAAAAATGCGTAAGCGGTATCTCCGCCTGTGATGACAATCGTGTCATCCAGATTGAAACCTAGCCACTTTTCACCGAACTCGCCCATCCGCTTTGCGATTCCGCATCGCAAATCTTCTTTTTTCATTCCAATGCTTTCACCATAGTTTGCTGTACCCGCAGTGCCGCCTTCCGTAAAAACATCAAGAATGACCGGTGCATCCTTTTTACATTCTTCCTCAAGCCACATAAGGAATGAGGCCCCCTCTGCCGATGAGAAATAATCGGACTTCAGCTTCTGTGGGTCGCTTAAAATAATTCTGTTAAAGCCTTTTTTCTGAGCATACAGCAACTGCTTTTCCGTAATCGTATTGATGCTCCCGCATTCGATGAAAAGGTTTCTCGTACGGCGCGGTTTCTTGGGAGTACCTTTCGGCAAGTCCAACATTTCCTGCAGGCAGGATGCAAATCCCGAACAGCCGGCCATGATTTTTAACCTACCCCTCTCTTTCAGGGTATCCGCTATGTGTTTTATATCTTCATCTGTCGATGCATCATAAATTACGATACCGGGAGAATCTGTTTCGGGAACAGTTTCTCCTTTCGCGACAACTATCGTTTCCTTATCCGTTTCCTCGCGGATGATATCCGGTATATAGGAATTCGCCACCGGTTCAAACGGATCGGCACCAAATACGCTTTCCGCCACCGGTACTTTGTCCACATACTGAATTCCATTCTCCGTCGTCCGGCTTCCATTCGGCAGCGCGGGAACGAATTCCACGCTGCGACCGGTTGCATCCACTACAGCAGAGAGCTCGCTGCCGATACAGCCCCTCAGTACCGAATCCGTTTTCTTGTAAAGAAGCTCCACTCCATTGTCAAGGCAACGCTTTACGAGGCTGTAAACTGTCGCATACGCATTTTCCGGTTTCAAATGGCGTGTCTCTGTATCGACAACTAATACTTTTACATCATCTTCAATTTCAGAAAAAGAAAACTGCGGAGAAAGCATGACTTTCGTACGGACACCGCCTTCAGAAAATTTAATTCCAGTATCCAGGGCTCCGGTAAAATCATCAGCTATGACAGCTAGTTTCAACTTCATATCTTTTATTTACCCCATTCTTTCAAACGACTGTCCGCCATACGAATTGCGTAATCAATTGAATTCACAAGGCTCAATTCATTCTGGATTCCCTGACCGGCATGTCCGAAAGCTGTGCCGTGGTCAACCGAAACTCTGATGATCGGCAGACCTAATGTAATATTTACGCCTGCAACTGCGCCCCATCTCTTTTCTTCTTTTTTGTAAACAAATCCAACGACCTTTAATGGGATATGTCCCTGGTCATGATACATAACAACCGTAATATCATACCATCCGCCTCTTGCCTTCGAAAAAACCGTATCGGGCGGAACCGGTCCGTCAACATCGAATCCCTCTTTCTTAGCTTCTTCAACAGCCGGCATGATCTCTTCTATTTCCTCTCTGCCGAACATGCCATCCTCGCCCGCATGCGGATTAAGTCCGGCTACAGCAATCTTCGGTTTTGTGATACCAATGCTCTTGCAGGCATCATTTGCAAGCTGAATACAGGATAAGACCCTTTCCTTCTTAACTCTGTCACAAGCTTCTCTTAAAGAAACATGTGTGGATACATGGACAACACGCAGATCATCATGTGCCAGCATCATGGCGTAGTTCTTTGTATTCGTATATTCCGCATAAATTTCCGTATGACCTGAATAATGATGACCGGCCATATTAATGGCCTCCTTATTCAGTGCATTCGTGACCGTCGCATCGACATCACCTTTCATGGCCAGTTCAATGACTTTAACGACACACTTGAATGCCGCATCGCCGCACATCCCAGATAGCTTGCCGTATTCGAAGCGAGCCATATCGACCAGTTCGAGATGATAGACATCGATCGTTCCGTATTCAAACCTGGCCTCTTTAACATCCGATACTTGATTAATTTCCATTTCGCCCGGTTTCAGATATCCGGTTCCTTCGAGAATACGAATGGAATCTTCAAACATCTTGACATCACCGACGACAACTGGTTTACACCTGTCATAAACTGTCGGATCATGAAGCGCCTTGATCGTGATCTCCGGACCGCAGCCGGCCGGATCACCCATTGTAATGCCAATAATCGATTTTGTTGCCATATTTGGCCTCCTTTTTATTAAATAGATTTGAAAACACGTTTTATAATAAACTTCAAAATTCCATATTACAACCCATTCAAGAACAAAAAATGTCTTTATTTGAAACATATTATTATATTTAAAGTTTGATCTTCAAATAATTTCTTATTTTTTACTTTATTTGTTCTTTTGTCAAAAACGTGTTTCATTTTAAAACACTTTTTTGTTGCAAATCAGAATATATTTCTTTTCATTTCTTCTTCTTTATACTATAATAGAGATTGCAAAGGAGGCACACTGATATGAGACGAATTAACATTCTGGCAATACTCCCTTACGAAGGGATGAGGGAAATTATGAGTGCTGCGGCAAACGAACACAGTGAGATTTCCCTTTATGCGTTTGTTGGGGATTTAGCCGAAGGTATTGAAATTGCCAAACAAGAGATGAGCGTCACAGATTACGATATTCTGATCGCCCGAGGTGGTACAGCCGAACTTTTAAGAAAAGAGTTCCATGATACTCCCGTTCTCGAGATCATGACTTCATTTGAGGATATTCTTCACACTATCCGTCTTGCAAGAAACTACCAGGAAAAGTTCGCAGTCGTGAGTTTTCCGACTATCGCAAGCCGTGCGAAAGGGCTCTGCGATCTTCTTCAATATGACATCGAAGTGCATACGATTTACTCCTCCCAAGAGGTTCGCCCTCTGCTTAAAGAGATGCAGAAGGCCGGCTATACAATGGTAGTCGGTGACATGGTCACGACGACAGTAGCCAAGAGTATAGGCCTTAATACCATTTTGATCACATCCGGAAAAGACAGCATAGAATCCGTTTTAGACCAGGCAAAGATGCTTTTTTCCGTACAAAATAAAACATCTTTTGAGCGCAATCGCCTGAATTGGGCTCTCCGAACGATTCCCATTTATGTCACGATATTTAACGAAGACGGAGAAATTATCCTCTCCAACGTAGAAAAAACTGAAAAGACTGAAACCTATTTTTCATTGATTAAGAGCCGGTTTCCAAAACTGCTGCAGAACATTACCATGCACATGGATCGCCAGGTCGGTTCAGTCATCTTTAGTATCGATTCTGTAAGCCGCATCATTGACGGCAAAAAAGAAGTTGCAGTATACGGGCGAAGCATTTTTCACGAAGTGCCCGTCGAGAAGGGCGGAATTTCCCTCATCGAAGATAAAGATGACGATAACTACGCATTCGAAAGCCCGTTTGGTATGACGAGTTCCGTCGGTCAAACGCATGAAACCATCCTCAAATACTGTGAGTCCATGCTGCCGGTCCTCATTCTCGGTGAGCAGGGTACCGGCAAAGACACCGCTGCAAATATGATTCACCGCAGCGGTCAGAACAATGGCAGACCTTATTACATTATTAACTGTTCCCTCGTAACTGATAAGGAATGGAACAGCTTCCTTGAGAGTCCGTCTTCTCCGCTTTCCGATGTGAACTGCACAGTATATTTCAAGAACATCCATGCGATCTCTTCTGCAAATGAAAAAAAGCTGCAAGATCTGATCGAACAGACGAACCTCTGCAAACGAAACCGAGTCATCTTCTCCGCAGTCGTAAAAGGTGATGAGACCAAATGTTCTATGGCGGAATATATCCTTAACAAAGTGAATTGTCTGCTTCTGCAGTCACTGCCGCTCCGTCGCAGGACAGAAGACATCTCAAGCCTTTCTGCCATTTATCTTAACAATCTCAACTCGGAGTTCGGTAAACAGATCATAGGATTCGAACCGGGCGTGGAAGACATACTGCTGCGGTTCCCGTGGCCGGGCAATATCCCCCAGTTCAAGAGAGTTCTGCGCGAGCTTGTCATCCGGACGAATACCTACTATATCACGAAAGAAAATGTTGCCAGCTGCATTCAGAACGAGATTTTCACTTATGATGAGAAGGTGACAAGCAATATCAATCTGAACCAAACTCTCGACGATATTATGTATGACGTTTTGCGGATGGTTTTAAAACAGGAAAACATGAACCATAAAAAGACCGCAGAGCGGCTGAATATCAGCCGCTCCACGATCTGGCGTATTTTAAAAGCTCATAAAGAATAATATCTGGTTATAATAAAATATAAAAATAAATTACTCTGATTAGGAGAGCCATATGAAAAAATTTAAAAAAACCGATATACTGATCGGAATCGTATTTACTCTACTGTTGATATCCGTTGGCGTTATTGCGGCGGTCAATTTCAGATTCGTATACTATTTTGATGTGAAGCATCTTAATATTGCACAAACCTCAGGGCTTGATACCGACGTCATACTTGAAAACTATAACGCCTTGATCGACTACAACTCCCCATTTTTTAAAGGGGACCTGCAGTTTCCAAGCCTGCCTTCCTCGCCGGAAGCCCTGCAGCATTTTAAAGAGGTAAAGAACATCTTCGTCTCATTTTACTATATTGCGGCGGTAACCATACTCTTAAGCATCATCATAATCCTGTATAAGGCAAAAAGGAAGGAATACGGTTACCTTCTGGTTTCGTCCGTCTCCGTACTGGTGATTCCTGTCCTGGCCGCCGCCGGATGTGCCTTGAATTTTGATGCTACTTTCGTACTGTTCCATAAAATATTCTTCCGTAATAACTACTGGCTGTTCGATCCGGCAACCGATCCGGTCATAACCATACTGCCGGATACCTTTTTCCTGCATGCGTTAATAGTGATTATACTTACCGTCCTGACAGGCAGCTTAATCCTGTACCTCTTCTCAAGAAAATACAGAACCGGCAGAGTTTAAGCTTTATGAAGCTCCTTATACGGCAGACGTATCTCAAATTCCGTTCCGGTACCCGGCTCACTGTCTACATGGATGCTGCCGTTATACAGCTCCACGATATGCTTGACGATAGAAAGGCCAAGTCCCGTTCCGCCCTGCTTGCGCGAACGGCCTTTGTCTACCCGGTAGAAGCGTTCGAATATCCTGGATAAATATTCCCGTTCTATCCCAATGCCGGTATCCTTAACGTTAATTACCAGCTTGCTGTCCTCTTCCCTGCATACAAGGGTTATTGTGCCTTCCTCCGTATACTTCATCGCATTATCCAAAAGGTTGATGAGCAGCTGCTTTATCCGGTCCCGGCTGCAATAAAACGGCCTTACATACGGCTCCGGATGAAAGAGCAGTTCCACATTCTCCGGCAGCTTAGGTTTTAACAGTTCTATGACTTCACCGGCACATTCGTTAATATCACAGGCCGTTATCTCATAATCCTTTTTAGATTCGATCTCGGACAGGAGCAATATATCCTGTATCAAACTGTAGAGCCGTTCCGCCTCAATATCGATGATATCAAGAAACCTGTTGGCAACCGCCTCGTCCCGGATGGCTCCGTTCTTCAAGGTATCGATGAATCCTCGTATGGAGGTAAGCGGAGTCTTAAGCTCATGAGTCACATTGGATACGAAATCGCTGCGCATTGTTTCAAGCTTTTTCATCTGCGTGATATCTTCCAGGATCAACAGTACGCCAAACCACTTTTCCCCGTCCCTGCTAAGAGGCGCCGCCGTTACACGGATACTGCGGTAGCCCTCGTTGGAAAGTATGCCTTCTTTCATAACACTGGCATTATATTCCCGTACATAATCGATCGCATCAAATACGGCGGCATTGCGGAATATATTATACAAGGACTGTCCCTTTATATCACGGCCGGCCATTTTCGTGATATCCAGGAATGCCTTATTATAAAGCAAAACCTCATTCAAATCATCAATGGCGATGACACCGGCAGTCATGCTGCTAAGCATTGCTTCCAGCTCGGCATTCCTTTGAGTCATGCTATCCACAGTATTCTTAAGAGTGACAGACATCGTATTAAAGGCTCCCGCAAGCTTCCCGATCTGGTGCTTCTCCCTTGTATATATCTTTGTGCCAAGCTCACCCTCCGATATACGGACCGCGGCTCGGGTCACATCGTTAATCGGCTTTGATAACAGCTCCATAAAAATAAAAGCCGCCAGCATAGCCAGTATAAAAGCAAAGATGATGGAATAGAGGATGGATTTGACCAGTTCATCATTCAGTGATTTTATCTCGGAAAGCGGCAGTGAAACCCTCAGCACCCCATTAAAGTCCTTACTCTTTACCGGGACAGCACTATAGGAGTACTGCTGCCTTGTAGTCTTCGAAAAGCGGTTTACCGTAACACTCTCACCCTTTAAGGCACGCTTAACCTCTTCCCGGCCCGCATGGTTCTCAAGCGGCTCATCCGTAATGGAATCGGCATACACCTGACCGCTGCTGTCTATAATTGTAATCCTGACATCGTATTTAGCGGCATATTCACGTACAAATTCGTGGTAATCCTCACGGCTTTCGAAATCCTCCTGTAAAAAAATATCTGCCACTAATTTTGCCTGTGTCAGATAGTAATTCTGGCTCTGATGATAGATATAGCTATACCCCTTACTCCAAAAGATGAATACCGAGATACCCATTGCCAGTAAAATAATTACCGAATAACTTAAGAATAATTTTTTTTGCATTTGGAGCTCTCCCTTTACGCAAATTTATATCCCATACCTCTGACCGTCTTTATATAAACAGGCTTGCTTTCATCCTGTTCTATCTTCTTTCTTAAATTGCTGATGTGTACATCCACGGTCCTGGTTTCCCCGACATAATCATATCCCCAGATTTTCTCCAGCAGATTATCCCTGGTAAATACGATACCTCTGTTTTTGGCCAGCAGGTACAGCAGTTCAAATTCCTTATAGGACAGTTCTATCGGTACTCCTTCCGCCGTTACCGTTCTTCTTGCCCGGTTGATTACAAGGTTCCCTGCCGTAAGGATTTCTTCCCTGTCCGTATCTTCCCTTGCCGTTTCCTTAGAGTCTTTCGACTCATAACTGCCCTCGCTTCTGCGCAAAAGTGCCTTAATCCTGGCTAAAAGCTCATGCACGCCAAAGGGCTTCACAAGATAATCATCGGAACCTATCTCAAGCCCGACTACCTTACTGATTTCATCTCCCTTTGCGGTAAGCAGGATAACCGGAAGGCCGCACAAGGCCTTGCTTGCCCGGATTCTCTTTAATACTTCAATTCCGTCTATGCCGGGCAGCATCCAGTCTAACAAGACCACATCGATCTTCTCGTTCTCCAGCATTTCCAGGGCTTCCTCGCCCGTCTCGGCCTTCACGACACGATACCCGTTATGCTCCAGATTATAGGAAAGCAATTCCAGTATATGAACTTCGTCATCCACAGCTAATACTGTCTTCATGAATTCTCCTTATCCCTTGGAAGGGTCATCACCCAAGCGCCAAATCCCCCGTTATAATAAATGTGATCCATTCCGCTATATTGGTAGCATGATCCGCCATTCTCTCCAGATACTTGATTATCATAAGATAACAGATGCACTGCGGAACCATAGCAGGGTCCGACTGCATCGTTTTCGATAATTCCTGCGTAATCCTTTCAAAATAACCGTCTACCGCATCATCCGCCGAAATGACTCCGGACGCTTTCAGCAAATCGGCCTCCACAAAGCTGTCAATCGTATCCATTACCATCTGCTTCATCGAGTCGATCATTTCGTAAAGATACAGCGGTGTTTTTATCTTCGGCATTCTGTTCAGCTTGATGATATATTCCGAGATATCGGCACATTGATCCGCAATTCTCTCGATATCCGTAATGATTTTCATTATGGAGGTGATCTTTCTCAAATCACCGGCCAACGGCTGCTGCTTCGCCAGTATATTAATGCATTCCCTTTCTATATGCTGTTCCAGCAGATCGATATCGTCATCTCTTGCTATGATTCTTTCGGATTTCTCGACATCAAGGCTTTCTAATGCTTTTATCATTTCATTTGTAGACTGTTCCAATAGACTTCCCATTTTAATGACATGCTGGTTTAATTCTTCCAGCTGCGCAATGAAACTTTGTCTCATCTTTCTTCCAACTCCCATCTGCCTGATAATGGAACTGTTAATAATATATTATACAGTTTTCTTTTTGTTTTCAAGTATCTTGTCAACCAAATCTTCCGGTAATATAGTCCTCAGTCTTCCTGTTCTTCGGATTATTAAAAATCTGATCCGTATCACCGTATTCAATTACTTCCCCGTTTAAGAAGAATGCTGTCCTGTCCGAGATTCTTCCTGCCTGCTGCATGTTATGGGTTACTATAATAATAGTATAGTATTTCTTAAGCTCCGTTGCAAGATCCTCAATTTTTAATGTT
The DNA here is from genome assembly GCA_023398615.1 of Bacillota bacterium. Classification (GTDB taxonomy): domain Bacteria; phylum Bacillota; class Clostridia; order Lachnospirales; family Lachnospiraceae; genus Anaerocolumna. The sequence continues at coordinate 14,817 of JAEWSD010000022.1, read as the reverse complement.
GAGATGGGATCAAGGGCAGAGGTCGGCTCATCCATCAGGATAACCTCCGGTTCAATGGCAAGAGTTCTGGCTATACAGACTCTCTGCTGCTGGCCGCCGGATACCGCCAGAGCACTTTTCTTTAATTTATCCTTGACTTCTTCCCAGATTGCAGCCTGCTTTAAGGACTTTTCCACAATTTCGTCCAATGCGTTCTTCTTGCGTATCCCATGCACCCTCGGCCCATAGGCCACGTTATCATAAATGCTCATCGGAAAAGGGTTCGGCTGCTGGAATACCATGCCTACCCTTGTTCGGAGTGTTATCGCATCCATGTCCCGATAGATATCAATACCGTCCATCGTTACACTTCCGTTAATCGTTACCCCCTCCACAAGGTCATTCATTCTGTTTATCGTCTTCAGGAAGGTAGATTTACCGCATCCGGACGGGCCGATAAAAGCAGTAATCTTTTCCTTGTTAATATTCATATTTATGTTTTTAAGTGCCTGGAAATTACCATAGAACAGGTCTAACTCTTTTACACTGAATTTTACTATATCACTCACTTACTTTCCTCCTGCTTATTTGTCCTGTAAATTATTCCGCCATTGCTTTAATAATTACCCCTTTTTCTTAAAAAGCTGCGTGTGATAAGCTTGGATATCAGATTTAAAGCAATAATCATTACCAGCAGGACCACTGCAATCGAACTGGCCGTATCCAGATCCGCCGTTTCTTTGATAAGCCAGTACATCTTCGTCGTCAGTGTTGCGGCACCCGCTTCACTTCCTACCAGTGCACCCGGTATCTGGGCAACCGTTCCTGCCGTCCAGATTAATGCGGCCGATTCCCCTACTATTCTTCCGATACTTAATATTATGGCTACCAGTATTCCCGGTATCGCACCCGGGAGTATGATCTTGGCTATTGTCTGCAGCTTTGTGGCACCTAGCCCCAGGGAAGATTCCCGGTATGCGTTCGGTATTTCCTTTAACGCTTCCTCGGTCGTTGAAATAATAGTCGGAAGCAGCAGAATGCTTAAGGTTAAGGAGCCTGCCAGGATGGAATACTGCATCTTCAGAATCTGGACAAAAACCAGCATACCGAATAATCCGTATATAATAGACGGAATTCCGGCAAGATTCTGGATGGCAAACCGGATCGTTCTCAGAACCCTTCCCGGCTTCGCATATTCATTCAGATAGATTGCCGCGCAGATTCCGACAGGTGCTGCTATGATTAAGGATAAAAGGATGATATAGATTGTAGATACCAGCATCGGGATAATACCGCCGCCCGGCCTTGTCACCTTAAGCCTGATGCTTCCCGAACCTTCATTCAGCAGCTGTGCAGCTTCCGCCGCTGTCATATCATTAAGATTTGTGCTGTCCGCTTTCTTTATGATATCCTGCTTTTTAAGGGCGTATTCTCTGTTTTTCATATTCTGAGCTTTTAATACCGGTGAATCCTTATCTACTTCCGAAATAACGATATCACCGTCCTTCTCGGCAAGCGTTATCCCCAAAGACGGGACATAAGCGTCATCACTGCTTTCCTTAACCGCCTGCCCGCGGCCGGTATTGACAAAGGTTGTATTATCGTCCCACGGCCTTGTCAGAAACTCCATATTGATACCCGGTATGCCCCTGTAAAGGAGGAAGACTATAATTACTCCCAGAATCGCCAGAGTCAATACGGTAGATAAATATATGAGGCTTTGCAGTATTCCGTCCTTCAGTTTTCTTCTTTTTGCGGTTTCTTTATTCATAATGGGCCCCCATTTCAGTGTTTAGAACTCTGGTCGCCTAATTTGCCTGTCAGCTTTATTAGTGTGATATTGATAAACATGATGAAGACAAATAGAATTACACCCGTTGCAAAGAGCATATCCTGATGCCTTCCGGATGCATAACCCATCTCCATCGATATATTCGTTGTCAGCGGACGTACTTTATCCCAAATGCTTTTAGGCAGCCCGCCTATATTATTTCCGGCGATCATCATGACGGCCATCGTCTCTCCGATTGCCCTTCCAATACCCAGTACCGTCGCCGTCAGTACCCCGGAACGGGCTGCCGGTATTACGGTTTTAAAGATGGTCTGCGTTTTCGACGCACCCAGACCAAGGGAAGCCTCCCGATAGGATCCGGGAACCGCCCGGATACTGCTTTCACTAAGAGAAATTATAGTCGGCAGAATCATAATTGTCAGGACGCAGATAACTGCCAGCAGGGACTCGCCCTGTCCGGTCGGTGATACCTCATTGATAAGCGGCACGATAACACCCAGCCCAAAGGCACCGTAAATGACGGACGGAATCCCGGCAAGCAGTTCTATTGCCGGTTTTATAATCAGCACGATCTTTTTCGGAGCCATTTCCGCTATATATACCGCCGTTAATAATCCGATAGGAACCCCAAGCAGGATTGCTCCAAAGGTAGCAAGCAGAGAGCCTGCTATCATATAGAATACACCGTATACATTATTATTCGGGTCCCATTTCATACCTGTTATAAAACGCAGAAAGCTGTATGCATCCTCTCCAAAGAAAGGCTTTAACCCTTTAGAAAAGACGAATACAACAATAGCTATTACGCTGAGCACGCTGACCAGAGCACACAGCAGGAATATTGTCTGAATGACCCGTGCCGGAAAACCGGCAGAATATCCGAAGCTGCGCTTCGGATATTTTACACCTGCCGTTTCCTTATAATTTTTTTGACTTTCTAGTTTATTTTCGACGTATGCGTTTCCATTCATTAATCGATCTTTATGCCTCCGTGTTCCTCTACAAATGCCTGGCCGTCATCACTTAACGAATAATCAACAAATGCTTTTGTAATAGGAGATGCATCCGCTTCCATGTAGATAAAGAGGAACGGTCTTGATAAACTGTAGGTACCGGATTTCGCGTTTGCCGCCGTAGCTTCGACACCGCCTACGGTTAATCCCTTTACCGAATCATCAATATAGGAAAATGATACATAACCGATTGCATTCTCATTGCCTGCGACAGCTGCCTGTATGTTACCGTTTCCTTCTACTACGGTTGAGGACTCCACTAAGCCGCCTGCATCCTCCAGCCCGATTAACTCTTCGAAAGCACTGCGTGTTCCGGAAGCACCTTCCCTTGATACCACTATGATATCTGCATCATTACCGCCAACATCCTTCCAGTTGGTTATCTCACCGCTGTAGATTTTAGCCAGATCCTCAATCGAAATATCGGCTAACGGATTTGCCGGATTTACTGCTATTGCAATACCGTCATATGCAAAGGTTACTACATTAAGGCCGTCTACCTTTTCTTCTTCCTTAAGATTTCTTGAGGAAGCACCAATGTCATTGGCTCCTGCCAGTGTATCGGATATACCTGCGGATGAACCGGTACCGGTATAGTTAATCGTTACATCCGGATTTAACGCTGTGAATTCATCTATCATATCGTTTAAGATCTTTTCTACGGAAGTCGATCCTGTAATCGTAATTGTACCTGCAAGATCCTCGCTTCCCTCTGCCGCATCTGTATTATCCTGAGGTGCCTCCGCCGATTCATTATTATCCTGAACTGCCGGTGCTTCCGTAGGGTTCGTGGCATTCGCAGCATTTGTATCGTTCGAATCACTGCCTTTTGAACAGCCGCCTAATATTGCGAACATGGCAATCATTAAAAGTATACCTGTTATCTTTCTTGCTCTTCTCATAATATTCCTCCTGAATTATGGGTTCCCCCGCTGATTTTTTTCTGTTCATCTTACGAAATGAATTTTATACCCGAATTGTTATACCGGTATTTTTGTAATGTAAAGAATTTGTAAAGTTATGGCTGTTACTATAGAATTTTCATTTCTTATTCCGGTTATTCATCCCGGACAATTTATCTTACATGTCTCGGGTTTTCTGTGACTTCCGCTTCGTTTCACCCACAAGAAACACCTCACGGTATCACAGGCTCATCTGCAACAATATATTTTACTTTTTACCTTATTTATGCTAGAATGATACCGGGATAAGGCAGTGCGAGAAACGAGAAGGAAGGATTATGCCAATGAAAAGACAGGATTATTTAAAATGGGATGAATATTTTATGGGAATTGCCCTGTTGTCCACGGAACGCAGCAAGGACCCGAACACCAGTGTAGGCGCCTGCATTGTCAGCCAGGATAATAAGATTCTTTCCGTCGGCTATAACGGTATGCCGATCGGCTGCTCCGATGATGAGTACCCCTGGGAACGTGAAGGTTCTCCCCTGGATACCAAATATGTATATGTATGCCATGCGGAAATGAATGCGATCTTAAACTATACCGGTACACAGATGAAAGGTGCAAAGCTGTATGTTACCCTTTTCCCCTGCAACGAGTGTACAAAAGCCCTGATTCAGAAGGGTATAACGGAAATTATTTATCTGAGTGACAAATACGCAGACACAGATGCCGTAAGGGCGGCAAAACGGATGCTGGACTCGGCCGGTGTGCTTTACCGTGCCTACGATCCTATTCACCGGGACGTGGTGATATCCCTCTAAACGCTATGTAAGCTTTAGGCTGTATCCTGTATACAGCCTTTTTATTTTTTCCTATCCGGCTTCCGCTATTCATAATTCTTAAGAGAAAAACATAGAAAATTAAGAGTTTTTTTCTTGTAAATAATTATATTTTATGAAAAAATAGAATATATTGATTTGAAAGAGAAAGGCAAGGTTATCATCATGGCATTACTTACTAAAAAAGAATGGCTGCGAAGAAAACGCAGAAGAAAATATATACGGTTGGCAGTTAAAATTTCTTTTTTCATGATTCTGTTCCTTGCCGTTACGGCAATCCTTGCCAACACCGTTGGGCACGGCAATCTGCCGCTGCTAAACCTGCACTGGAATCAGAAGACCATTCGTAATGTGGAATTCACGCAAATGCTCCTTACTCCCAATGAATTCTCAAGGCCCCAAACACCGCTTAAGAAAGTCAAAAGTGTAGTGGTACATTATACGGCTAACCCCGGGACCGATGCAGAGGCAAACCGCAACTATTTTGAAAATCTGAAAACCAACCATACCACCTCGGCAAGCAGCCATTTCATCATCGGTCTGGACGGTGAAATCGTCCAGTGTATCCCCTTAAATGAAATATCCTATGCTTCCAACGACCGGAATATCGATACCATATCGGTCGAATGCTGCCATCCGGATGAAACCGGCAAATTTACCGACGAGACTTATCAATCCCTTGTTAAGCTTGTGGCATGGATATGCTGTGAGTACAATCTGGATAAAAAAGACATCATAAGACATTATGACGTATCAGGTAAAAAGTGCCCGCTTTATTTCGTAGACCATGAGGATGAATGGGAAGCCTTTAAGGATGATGTCATGGAATATATCAAAGAAAATGCCGTCACAGAAAAGTAAGACGGCGCTTTGCAGCATCTCAAATAACGGGAGAAGACCCTTGAAATGAGCACCCCCTGTGCTCATTTCAAGGGTCTTCCAGGTGTGAAGATGATTTTTCTTCACACTTCACTTTTATTCTTCCACACTATAGTTTGGTGCTTCCTTCGTAATATGGATGTCATGAGGATGGCTTTCCTTCAGGGATGCGGCCGAAATCTTAACAAAACGTCCGTTTTCCTTCAAGGATTCGATTGTCGGTGTACCACAGTATCCCATTCCGGATCTCAGGCCTCCGATCAACTGAAATACGGTATCCTCTACGGTTCCCTTATAAGCAACCCGGCCTTCCACACCTTCCGGCACCAGTTTCTTTGCGCTCGTCTGGAAATACCTGTCCTTGCTTCCGTTTTCCATAGCGGAAATGGAACCCATACCGCGATATACCTTATACTTCCTTCCCTGGTATAACTCGAATTCTCCGGGACTCTCATCACAGCCTGCAAAGATGCTTCCCATCATACATACATTGGCACCTGCGGCAATCGCCTTTGTCATATCACCCGAGTACTTTATTCCACCGTCCGCAATAACCGGTATGCCATATTTATTAGCTATTTCATAGGAATCCATGATTGCCGTTATCTGCGGAACACCGATCCCTGCGACTACTCTTGTCGTACAGATAGACCCTGGTCCGATGCCGACCTTGACCGCACTGACACCGGCCTTAATCAAAGCTTCCGTAGCCTCTCCGGTTGCAACATTTCCAGCGATAATCGGAAGCTCCGGATAGGTATCATGTACCAGCTTAACGACCTTAAGAACGTTTGCAGAATGCCCGTGTGCGGTATCGATAACGATTGCATCCACTTTGGCATTGACCAAAGCTTCCACTCTCTCAAGGATATTCGCAGTGACACCGACCGCTGCCCCGCATCTTAATCTGCCCTGTTCGTCCTTTGCGGAGATCGGGTACTTTATCTGCTTCTCGATATCCTTGATTGTAATTAATCCCTTTAAATTACCTTTTGCATCTACAATAGGAAGCTTTTCCTTACGTGCCGAAGCAAGTATCTTCTTGGCTTCCTCCAAAGTAATGCCTTCCGGTGCGGTAATTAAACCGTCGGAGGTCATAGATTCCTTAATTTTTCTTGAGAAGTCCGTCTCGAATTTTAAATCACGGTTCGTAATAATACCGACCAGTTTTTTGCCTTCCGTAATAGGTACACCGGATATCCTGTATTTCGACATCAGTTCATTAGCATCCTGTAAGGTATGCTCCGGCGATAAATAGAATGGGTCCGTGATAACTCCGTTTTCGGAACGTTTTACCTTATCCACCTCGTCTGCCTGCTGTGTTATAGACATATTCTTATGAATTACACCGATACCGCCCTGCCTTGCCATAGCAATTGCCATTCTATGCTCTGTAACCGTATCCATGCCTGCACTCATCATTGGAATATTTAACTTAATGGATCCTGTTAAATTAGTAGATACATCAACCTCATTCGGAATCACTTCCGAATAAGCCGGTACCAGTAAAACGTCGTCAAAGGTAATTCCTTCACCGATTATCCTTCCCATTTTGGATATCCTCTCTTTCTCAATAATAGTATTTTATTTAGCTTTAATTTTTAAAAGTATAACCAATATGCGAATGCTTGTCAACTATTAATCGACATTTTACGGTTTTACTGCCCGGACAGTTTCCTGGGGTACTTCATTTTAATCAAGCTCAGCATTTTATCATTCGGCTCAAACAGATACTTGGTGATCGTACCACCATCCCTTGCCACAATTACATAGGGTTTAGCGTCCTTACCCCCGGAGCTGAAATCCTTTACCACACACTTTAGGTGTGAAAAACCGTCAAGGGAATGAGAGCCTAACGGAGCCATCATATCAACATGTTCAAAATCAATCCGTTTTACCGTCTTACGTTTTGCGTTTCCCATAATCTTATCAAAATCTAACTGGCCATCACAATAAATGTACTCGTACTCTACGTTTAGCCTTGGGAAAATATATACTATCGCTGCAATCAATATGACAGCAAGAATAAACAAAAGTGAATTTTGAAAAAGTATCAGCAGAACTCCTATCACTGCAAGAAAAATCAATAATACCCGTACCGCGACTGTTCCGGCCGTATCCTTTCGTTTTACTCCTGCTTCCGCATATGAATCATTCATCCGTACACCTCCTGAGTAATTGTAATCTGTTATAATTATACTAAAATATCAGGTAAAGTTAAATACTCATATTATAATTATATTAATAAAAAAAAGTTTCGCAAGCGAAACTCTCGCGCCGCCGCGTAGCCGCTTGCGGCTAACTTCCAATAAAGCGGCGTGCGAATCTCGCCCGCTAGGGCTTTTATTGTATAGGGAATTCGCATGAATTTCCTATACAATAAAAACCCTGTAAGTCGGACATTTTTATCATTATGTCCGCTTACAGGGTACATTACCTGATGCTTATCCGGTTTCAGGGAATTACATCATACCCATTCCGGCACCTGCACCTGCCGGCATTGCAGGTTCATTGGATTTTATGTTTGCAACAACGGATTCTGTTGTCAATAAAGTGGAAGCAACACTGGTTGCATTCTGAAGAGCGCTCTTTGTTACCTTCGCAGGATCGAGGATACCTGCCGATACCATATCAACGTATTCTTCTTTTAATGCGTCAAAGCCAATACCGGTTTTCTGTTCCTTAACCTTGCTTGTAACAACTGAACCTTCCAGTCCCGCATTGGAAACGATGCAGAACAAAGGAGCTTCCAAAGCCTTTAAGATTATGTTGGCACCGGTCTTCTCATCGCCTTCCATATCGGCTGCCAGTTTGGCAACTTCCTTAGAAGCATGAACATATGCGGAACCACCGCCTGCAACAATACCTTCTTCTACTGCCGCTCTTGTTGCCGCAAGGGCATCCTCCATACGGAGTTTCTTCTCCTTCATTTCTGTCTCAGTTGCCGCACCGACACGGATTACAGCCACACCGCCCGCTAACTTCGCAAGTCTTTCCTGTAATTTCTCCTTATCAAATTCTGATGTAGTCTCTTCAATCTGAGCTTTTATCTGAGCAATTCTTGTTTTAATTTCAGCTTTATCGCCTTCACCGTCAACAATAATTGTGTTTTCCTTCTGAACCTTGACGGATTTTGCACGTCCGAGCTGTTCCATCGTGGTTTCCTTTAACTCCAGGCCTAACTCATCGGTAATTACCGTACCGCCTGTTAATATGGCGATATCCTGCAGCATTGCCTTTCTTCTGTCGCCGTATCCCGGAGCTTTCACCGCAACAACGGTAAAGGTTCCTCTTAACTTGTTCAGGATTAAGGTGGTTAATGCTTCGCCTTCTACGTCTTCCGCAATGATTAATAGTTTCTGGCCTGACTGAACGATCTGTTCCAGTATAGGAAGGATCTCCTGCACATTGGCAATCTTCTTGTCGGTAATCAGGATATACGGATTCTCTAAATTAGCTTCCATCTTATCCATATCGGTTGCCATGTAAGCGGAGATATAACCTCTGTCAAACTGCATACCTTCTACCAGATCCAGCTCTGTCTTCATGGTTTTGGATTCTTCAATGGTAATAACACCGTCATTAGATACCTTTTCCATAGCATCCGCAACCATTTCACCTACCGAATCATCTCCGGCGGAAATAGCGGCAACCCTTGCTATCTGGGATTTCCCGGTTATCTTTGAACTCATTGAGCTGAGTGCGTCCAAGGCAACTTCGGTAGCTTTCTGCATACCCTTTCTTAATATGATCGGGTTAGCGCCTGCGGCAAGGTTCTTAACGCCCTCATGGATCATTGCCTGTGCTAAAACGGTGGCCGTCGTCGTACCGTCACCGGCAACATCATTCGTTTTGGTTGCAACTTCCTTTACCAGCTGGGCTCCCATATTCTCAAACGGATCTTCCAGTTCAATTTCCTTTGCAATGGTAACACCGTCATTTGTAATCAACGGAGCGCCAAAAGACTTATCTAAAACAACATTTCTTCCTTTCGGTCCCAAGGTAACCTTCACAGTATCCGCTAACTGGTTTACACCGGATTCTAAAGCAGTTCTCGCATCTGCACCATATTTAATCTCTTTTGCCATGTTAATTGCCTCCTATAATCATTTTCTTATATTTTAGTCTTCTACGATAGCAACGATATCGTTTTGCTTTACAACGATGAATTCTTCTTCATCCAGCTTTACTTCTGTTCCTGAATATTTGGAGTAAATGACCTTATCTCCGACCTTAACCTGCATTGTAACTTCCTTGCCGTCCACAACGCCACCAGGTCCGACTGCAACCACTTCCGCCTGCTGCGGCTTTTCTTTCGCCTGACCCGGTAAAACGATACCTGATTTAGTTGTTTCTTCAGCTACCAGCTGCTTTAAAACTACTTTGTCTCCTAATGGTACTAACTTCATATCCTGTTCCTCCTTATTTCGTTAAAAATATACTGTTTTAAGGCTTTCGATATAAAAACCGCATGCCTTACTTTTGAAGTTATTAGCACTCGTCTCAATTGAGTGCTAACTGATAAACTATATATTAGTAAATTTACATTTAATATGCAAATATACTTCCGTCAGAAAATTCCGCATATTCCAGACCAATCTTCCACTATCTCATGTATTCTCTTTATATCTCTGTTTCTCTAACTTTTTTGATTTTTGCAGTACGAATGCCATTCTCTACTATTTGCTAATTTATTAATATTATACACATGCCGCAGAATAATCCCCGCAGAATGATTATGGCCTACTCTGCGGGGGCTGTAATAAATTCATACTAAATGCCGTTACATTTTTTGCTTCAATAATTCTTTTAAGTCCCTTGCTTTGGATTTGATCCTCTCATTTGCATCCCTGGAAATCAAAACTTTAGATATCCATCTGCTGCTTTCATCGTATTTTCCGATTCTTCTGGCCAGATCCGCCATCAGATACGTCATGGTATTCTCATCCATCCCGCACATCGGAAACAGCTCTTTCGAAAAAGCGCCTGCAAAGCCTTCATATGCATTCGATATAAACTCGATCTCTTCCTTCTGTAATTTCTTAATCTCATTGTTATAGTCCTGCGTATCTGCCGGTAGAGCTTCCGCCTTGCCCCGGAGCAGCCATGCTGTCTTTAAACAGGTATACGCTCTTTCACTCAGCTTGCTTTTCTTAACAATGGTATTAACAAGTGCAAGTTTATGCTGGGAAATCGCCTCATCATAGGATATTACCTCACTATCTGTGCTGACCCCCTTAAAAGAAGCGGAAATCTGCTCCTTAATCAGTTTCGCCTGAGCATTTGTCATATAATTGAAGAATCGGTTTAACGCGGCATACCCGCAATGAGGACACACAATTGCATCATATTTTAAGGAATCAATGTGCTGGTACTTGGGCCTTAAATCGGTATCGGCCGAAATAAGCTTGATTTTACCGGTTTTAATCGTCTTGGATTTAAATTCTTTATCACACACAGGACATGTATAGGTCTTGTCAAATATAAAATCGGTTTCTTCTATCTTTGTTTTTGCGGCGGCATCCGCTTTACCGCCCGTATTCTCCTTGCTGCTTTTCTCATCGGAATTATACACATCCAAATCCTTCATGTCACCAAGACCGAAAGCCTCCAGTCCAGAAAATAAATTAGCCATTCCAACTCCTCCTTTAAACGGGCTTATAAGAGCTTTTCAAGGATACTATCCGGTTAAACACCAGCCTATCCGGCTTCGAATCCTTGGAATCCACACAGAAATACCCATGCCTTAAGAACTGGAAACTGTCATAAGCCCCGGCACCTGCAACACCCGGTTCAATACGGCAATCCCGCCGCACCGTAACGGAGTTTGGATTCAGGTTTAAGCTTCCATCCTCGTTATAAACACCCTTTTCTTCATCTACAATATTCTCGTATAATCTGACTTCTGCCTTAACGGCCGTCGGAGCATATACCCAGTGAATGGTTCCCTTTACCTTACGCCCGGCGAATCCCGAACCGCTTTTCGTTTCAGGATCATATGTGCAGTGTACTTCGGTAACATTGCCTTCCTCATCCGTAACATAATCCGTACAGGTAACAAAATAAGCACTCATTAACCGTACTTCATTTCCGGGATACAGGCGGAAGTATTTTTTCGGCGGTTCCACCATGAAATCTTCCCTGTCAATGTACAGCTCGCGGCCGAACGGGACTTTCCTTTCACCCATTTCCGGATTCTCCTGATTATTGGGAACATCCACATATTCTATCCGGTCTTCGGGATAATTCGTTATTACCAGTTTGACAGGATCCAGAACCGCCATTAACCTCTGCTTCTTTAACTTCAGGTCTTCACGGATACAGTATTCCAGCATTGCATAATCCGCGGAGCTCTGGCTTTTGGATACTCCGCACAACTCCATAAACATCATAATGGACTCCGGCGTAAATCCTCTTCTTCTGAGAGCACTGATAGAAACCAGCCTGGGATCGTCCCATCCGTCTACAATGCCCTGCTCCACTAACTTCTTGATATATCTTTTGCCGGTAATTACATTCGTCAGATATAATTTTGCAAATTCAATCTGTTTCGGCGGATTTTCATATTCCAATTCCGTCACAACCCAGTCATACAGCGGCCTGTGGTCTTCGAATTCCAAGGTACAGATGGAATGCGTAACTCCTTCGACGGCATCCTCAATCGGATGTGCAAAGTCATACATCGGATAGATACACCATTTGTCTCCGGTATTATGATGCGCCATCCTTGCCACTCTGTAAAGAATCGGATCCCTCATATTAATATTCGGAGAAGACATATCTATCCTGGCTCTTAGAACCTTCGAGCCGTCTTCATACTCACCGCTTTTCATTCCTTCAAATAACCTTAAATTCTCTTCCACCGGCCGGTCCCGGTAAGGGCTGTTCTTACCCGGTTCGGTCAAGGTACCCCTATAATCACGGATCTCCTCCGGAGAAAGATCACATACATATGCCTTCCCCTTTTTGATCAGCTTTACCGCACATTCATACATCTGGTCAAAATAGTTCGAAGCAAAAAATACCCTGTCTTCAAAATTTCCTCCAACCCATTTGACATCGGTTAGAATGGATTCTACAAATTCTGTTTTTTCTTTAGTCGGGTTCGTATCATCAAATCGTAAATTAAATTGGCCTCCATATTTTTGGGCTAATCCGGAATTCAGCAAAATTGACTTGGCATGTCCAATATGCAGATATCCGTTAGGTTCCGGCGGAAATCTAGTCACTATTTTCGTACAGCGTCCTTCCTGTAAGTCCTTATCTATAATTTGCTCAATAAAATTCTTGGATAGTGTTTCCTTTTCGGACTGCATATCCACCCTGTTACTCATACTGTCATCGCCTTCCGGCACGAAACCCACGTTACCCATGGAAGCTCCTCCTTTAAAACACTTAATCGTACAGTTTATATATTACCATAATTATATTTATTAGTCAAAGTAACCCATATTATATCAATTCCAGCTTTCTTAATTCTCTGTCAAACTTGTCCCTGTTAATGGGTTTCCCGGCATAAGCAATGCAACCAAGCTCAAAAGCCTTTGTAACATTCCGGCCTTCGATCAAAGCTGTGGTCATAATGATCTTCACCTGCTTCTCCTCGGATATGTCTTTACTGCGTTCTATATCACGTATCGATTTCAACGCCTCATATCCATCCAGTCTTGGCATTATAATATCGAGGCACACCAGATCATACGGTTCATTCTCCTCCAGTGCCAGCAGAAAAGCTTCCACAGCTTCTTTCCCGTCCACAGTTGTATCGCATTCTCCATACTTAGATAGATGCCTATGCAGAAACTTTCTGCATATAAAATCATCTTCCGCAATTAAACTTCTCAATTCATCCCCCTTCTGCCTGTTCTGCCGACACAGCATCACAAATGGCATAAATGATTCTTACTTAATGATACGATTCAAGCTCTCCAACAGAGTATTCATTTCTTCATCTGTCCCTATGGATATCCTCAGGTAGTTGTCAATCCTCGGCAGTTTGAAGTAGCGAACAAAAATATTATCCTTTCTCAATTTATGAAAAAGCTCTTCGGCTGAAACTGATTCGTGCGTTACAAAAAGGAAATTTGTTTTGGATTCCGGGAATGAAAATCCCAACTCCCTTAATTTTGGTTTAATACGTTCCCTCGAAGCGATTACCCGGCCTATACATTCCCTGAAATAACCGTCGTCCTTCACTGCTTCCACGCCGTAATACAGCGAAGTCTGGTTCATGGTGTAAGAATTATAGGAATACTTTACATCATTTATAGCTTTAATCAGCTCCGGATTGCCCATAGCATATCCGATTCTCATTCCGGCCATAGACCGGGATTTGGAAAAGGTCTGCACTACAAGCAAATTGTCGAATTCCTTTATTAATTCCACAGAGCTGGTGCCTCCGAAATCAATGTATGCTTCATCAATGATCACTACGGAATCCTGATTATGTACCAGGATATCACGTATGAAATCCAGGTCTTCACAGATGGAAGTCGGCGCATTCGGATTTGCAATCACGATGCCCCCGTTTTCTTTATAATAATCCTCTTTTTTTATCCTGAAATTTTCATCCAGAACAGGCCTTTCGTAGGGTATGTGAAAGAGCCCCGCCCACACGTCATAGAAGGAATAAGTAATATCCGGAAACAGGATGGGCTTATCCGAATTAAAAAAGGTCATAAAGGCCATAGCAAGCACATCATCCGACCCAACTCCGACAAAAACCTGATCCCTGCCCAGACGGTAGTAGTCCGCCAGGGCATCCACAAGCATTCTGTCTGTCGGGTCCGGATACAGCCTTAATTGATCAGGCTTTAAATCCTGTATGGCCTTTTGGACACCAGGCGCCGGAGGATACGGATTTTCATTCGTATTCAGCTTGACCATGCCCGGTATATTAGGCTGTTCGCCGGGCACATAAGGCTGAATTCTTCTTATATTGTTCTCCCATGCTTTCATAATTACCTCTTTCCTGCATATTCCTGTGCCAGCTTTTTAAAGCCAGGTAAAGAATTTACAATAGTAGAATATTCTACACAGTAAGCAATCCTGCAATAACCCGGACAACCAAAGGAAGAACCCGGTACAATTAGTATATTGTATTTCTTTGCCGCCGCGGCAAATGCCTTATCATCTTCCTCCAATGCTTTTATAAACAGATAAAATGCACCTTCCGGCTTCACGCAGGAATACCCGTATTCGCCCAGGCTCTTATAAAGCAGCTCCCGGTTCCGGTTATACGCCGAAATATCAACTTTGGCGTCAAGACATCTCGCTACGACACGCTGGATCAGGGAAGGAGCATTTACAAAGCCAAGGATCCGGTTTGCTACATTGGCGGCAGCACAGACATCGGCAAAATCATCGATTTCTCCCGGAATTACCAGATATCCGATCCTTTCTCCCGGCAA
>JAEWSD010000001.1 GCA_023398615.1 Bacillota bacterium | reverse complement strand
TAAAGAAGAATGCGGAGGAGATAGAAATCGTGTAAAAAGCGATTTCTTACAATACTTAATAGGAAACTTGTTATAGCATATGCTTATGTAATAAGCAATGTCGCTGTTGCGGCATTGCTTTTTTTTGTTATAAAGACCAGAGGGCCAAAAGGCCGATTTAGTGTTTTGAATGAATATAGTTATATATATTCATAAAAGATACTTTAAGTGCCTTTTGAACCTCTAGTCTTATAAAATTATATATAAGGGAGGCAGAACTGTGTTTTTGGATAATGAAGAATTTTCAAAAGAGAAGTCCCTGGAAAGATGTCTTACTTATTGGAATCCGGGCAGAACCAATGCCTGGAGAGAGATGGGCATAGATGTGATGATTGGAAAGCGTGAAGGGTATTATTTCTGGGATTTGAATGGAGCACGCTATTTGAACCTGCATTTAAACGGAGGAACCTTTAACCTGGGGCACAGGAATCCGGAGGTAATAGAAGCTCTGATAAAGGCAACGGAAGAGCTGGACATAGGGAATCATCACTTTGGGTCGGTTACAAGAGGATATCTGGCCGAAAAGATGGTTACCACCGCAACAGAAGGAATGCAGTATGCCGTTTTTTCCAGCTGCGGAGGGGAAGCCGTCGATGTTGCTATTAAGAGTGTCCGGTACGCCACGAAACGCAGAAAAATTGTTTCACTTATGAAATGCTATCACGGTCATACCGGACTGGCCTTAGGAGCAGGAGATCCTTACTTTAAGGAAGCCTTCTTATCCGACGGTGACAGTGATTTTATACAGGTTCCCATGAACGATACGAAGGCAATGGAAGATGCGCTGAAAGGGGAAGATGCCGCCGGTGTAATTATCGAAACGATTCCGGCAACCTATGGATTTCCGATTCCGGAACAGGGTTATTTAAAGGCGGTGAAAGGCTTGTGTGAAAAATATGGTACGATGTACATTGCCGACGAGGTGCAGACCGGGCTTATGAGAACCGGGAAATTATGGGGGATCATGCATGAAGAGGTCGATCCGGACATCATCGTAAGCGGGAAAGGCTTAAGCGGCGGCATGTATCCGATTGCGGCAACCATTATGACGAAGGAAGCCGGGAAATGGGTGGAGGAATTCGGCCGAGGCCATACCGGTACGTTCGGGGGATCTGAAGTCGGATGCGCCGTGGCCGGAAAGGTAATGGATATTGTCACCAGAAAGGCAACGGCGGATAATGTCCGTTTCATGACGGATTACTTAAAGGCGGGCTTAGATAAGGTACATAGCCTTTATCCCGACTTCTTTACTTCCTATACGCAGAGGGGTATTATCTTCGGACTGGAATTTGATTTCCCCGACGGAGGAATTCATGCGATGAAATCCATGTTCGACAATGGCATATGGGCCATTTATGCCAGATTTAATCCGAAGATCGTGCAGTTCAAACCGGGGCTTTTATGTTCGAAAGAGTATTGCGACGAGTTGCTGGAGAAGTTTGAAAAGAGCGTGGGCGAAGCAAGAAAAAAGTGCTTTGATAAATAGCTTGCAGGTTGTTTCTGCGGGAAAGAGGTTAGGTTGAAAGAAAATAAAAGAATAGAAAGGGTGCCACATCCAGATTCTTTCAACCTTTTCATTTGTGGCAGTAACACATCTGCTTCAGATGTGTTATGCAATGGGTGTTAGGATGGACAGAATTGATTTCTCACCCGGGCAATGTAATCCCGGGGATATCGGCAGACAGATAGAAGGCTGTTACAACATATCCGACAAGGTTCGGGTATCGCTGCTGAAATTCAGTGAGAACCTGACGTATCTCGCTGAGGACTGCAGGAATAAAAAATATGTCCTTCGTCTCCATAAACCGGGTTATCACACCAGGGAAGAGCTGGAAGGCGAGCTTATCTGGCTTGACATGCTGAAGAAAGACAGCGGTCTTAAGATTGCGGGAGTCATACCGGGAAGAGACGGGGAATTCATTCAGGAGTTATGCTTTGAAGACTCAGGCTTAAAATGTTACTGCTCGTTACTTGAATTTATGCCCGGCAATACGTTAAGAGGAATGCAGGGAGAGGAACTGCTGTACTACATGGAGCGCATCGGAGAAATTGCGGCAATTTTACATAACCATGTAATCGCATGGACAGCGTCGGCCGAACTGAAAAGATTTCGTTGGGATTACGAGGATCTTATGGGCGCGGATTCCAGGTGGGGCCATTTTAATGAAATGAAGACGCTGTCACCTTATCAGGCAGAGATGTATACAAGGGTATCCGAGCTGATCCGGTTCAGGCTGGACCGATACGGAAAATCAAAGGACCGGTACGGGCTGATTCATTCGGATTTGAATATAAACAATATTTTAGTGGAGAAAGGCAGCATATCCGTGCTTGATTTTGACGATTGCGGGTTCGGCTGGTTTTTGTATGACCTTTCCACCAGTGTTCTGGAATATTTTGAGGACAGTGAGGCCGGTTCCCTGAATAGGCTCATCCGGGCCTGGCTTAAGGGTTATGAGAAGCAGAGAAAGCTGACGGCTGCGGATTACGAGGAAATCGATACCTTCGTCATTTTCCGAAAGATAGTCAGAGTGGGCTGGATCGCTACCCATATTACCAATGACACCGTGAAAAAAGTGGAGCCGGAATACTATCAGAAGACGGCGCAAATGGCAGAAGAATTCCTAAGAAAGCGAGGAGGATTGTAATGGAGCTGCAGGCAGATAAAAAATATTATAACGGAAGGATATACACGCTGGAATCCGAAGGCGAATGCTATGAAAGTATGTGCGTCAGGGGCGGAAAAATACTGGCAATCGGTTCGAAGGAAGAGCTGGCGGATATTGCGGCAAAGGAGACCATTGACTTAAATGGGAAAACGGTGCTGCCGGGTTTTATCGACTGTCATCAGCATACGCTGGAGTATTCCAGGACGAAGGCAGAGGTGAACCTGCGGGAGGCCAGATCGGTGGAGGAGGTTTTGGATGCCTTGAAGGAACGCGCCGAGGTAACGCCAAAAGGCGTCTGGATTAAAGGCAGCGGGTTTGACCATGAGAAATTTCCGGATAAACGGTTTCCGACGGCCAAGGATTTAGACGCGGTATCAGTTGATCATCCGATCCTTATCAGCAGATATTGCGTGCATTTCCATGTGGCGAACTCGCTTGCAATGGATATGAGCGGAGTGAAAGGGAAGGAAAGCGGACTGTTCAGGGAAACGCAGGTTCGGCCAATCATGGAGCAGATACCGGATCTGCTGCCGACGGAACAGGATAAAATGGAAGGCATATATAAGTCGATCAAAGAAATGAACGGCTGCGGAATCACCGGAATCCATGCGATAGAAGCCAGTATTTCAAACGTAAAGGAATATCTGAATATCTACCAGGAATTGGAGAAGAAGGGAAGACTGAATGCCAGGGTTTACTTTTGCCCCGACTCTTATCCGGTATGGGGCATGAAAACAGGCTTCGGTAATGAAAAGATAAAATACGGATTCTATAAAATGTTTGTCGACGGCTCCCTGGGGCCGAGAACAGCGGCATTGACAGAGCCATATTCAGACATGCCGGATACTATGGGGGTTATGACCTATACTCCCGAACAGGTAAAAGCGTATTGTAAAAAAGCATATGACATGGGCTTGCAGGTTGGCATTCATGCCATAGGAGACCGTGGAATCGAAGCGGCCGTAGATGCCATAGAGGAATGCTGCAAGGCAAATCCGAGGCCGGACTCCAGGTTTCGGCTGATCCACGGTATCTGCATGAGAAAGGATCTGATTGAAAGAATCGCAAGGCTTCCAATCATCGTTGATATTCAGCCAAGCTTCACTTCCAATAATAATATCTGGTGGTCCGATGACAGACTGGGGCCGGAAAGGGTGAAATACGCTTACGCCTGGAAGACACTCAT
>JAEWSD010000186.1 GCA_023398615.1 Bacillota bacterium | reverse complement strand
TCCATTATTTGAGATGCCGCAAAGCGGCATCTCATGCGCAAAAAAGAAGCGCAGAAATGGGGTGAATTATGGCAAAGACCAGATCTGAAATTAATTATGCCTATGCAAAAAAAGCATACGATGATATCCGTTTGCAGGTTAAAAAGGGAAAAAAGGATATTATAAAAGCCCATGCCAAAAAGAACGGCGAAAGCTTAAACGGCTACATAAATCGTTTAATAAAGGAAGATATCGGGGAGGAATACGGGATATAATACCGTACTCCTCTTATCCTTAATGAGGTATCGGTTCGTAATCCGGTACGCAGACCCCGGTACTGCTACATATCGGGCAGGCATAAGCACCTTTTTCGGCACATTCCAATACCGTATCATATGGTTCCTCAAGAAACAGTATTCCTCCCTTTTTTAATTCCGCACAATCAGCTTTGTGATACAAATAATACCATTCCTTCTGTTCTAAATAGTAAACTTCTTTCTTCCTGATTCTTGCACCGGCAATTGCAAAACGATTATAAGTGCCGGTTGTACTGCTTTCCAGCGGATATCCCTGGAACGTAACCAGGATGCTTGGATTGTCTATGGAACGTGTCCATTCCGAATTATCAGCCACCGGTATTGAAAAGTTATAAGTGATCCCATACTGCCATGCAATGCCATTATAAACGTTGCAAAAATATGCCATTGATTTCTCAATTTCTGTCACAATACAGCCTTTTCTTATTAAATAGAAGGCTTCCTCATTAAAAAGAAAACTGTCAGGCCGAATTAAACGGAAATCCGCATAACGATCACTGTCTTTTAATTCATGATAATCCAGGGTAAATACAGATTGTTCCCCGGAAGGATCCAGCAGATTATTCTTATCATATATAGTCAGGACATCCGTCAGGGTAAAACCGTAAATGAAATCTTTATCCTCATAATAGTAAGGGTGCTTTTCCGACCATTGTTTACTTAAGCAGACAGTATTATCTTGACTTCTATATTCCCCGCTGTAGTAAAGATAGTAACCGTCTTCACAGGTTACTGCTATCACCGGCACATAATTCCTGATCAGTTCCTGCTTATCCGGACTGTCCATTATGCCTAAAGAGGCAAATAATGAGAAAAAGAAATCATTGACCGCTCGCTCCTTATTTACCTTTAAACCGTTAATTCCATCTGTTTCCGCCAGATGAACTGCCGCATCGTCAATTGCACGGCTGAAACTGTGATCAAGCTTCTCTTTTTCTGCAAAAACAGCGGCACAGCTGTCAACCTTTATATCCGCTGCCGCAAATAAAGGAATGGCGATTATAACAAAAATAATACAAAAATGATGTAATTTCATACTAACAGCGCTTTCGCTTCCCCCCTCTCATTTTTTTGATACTTTCGTTTCATCTCGAATTACACCACCGTATTCAACATGAATACTTTCTTCCATTTTATTCGGAAAGATTATGCCCAGCAGTTTCATTCCAAACGTTTCACTGCGATTGACAACATCTATCGCAAGGTAATCACCCGTTTTAAAGTAATAGGTTCCGCTGCCTGAATACAGTTCCTTTAATATCTCATCAGAATAGGTTTTTGCGTAGTACTTAAGTACGTTTCCGGTAAATATCGGTATCAAAGCCTTACAAAACGGGCAGCCCGGGTCGGTATCATCCGGATAGAGTTCATAATATCTGCCGCAGACATCACATTGCTTTAAGTTCCGTTTTACAATGACTTTTAGGGTCGTATTCTTACCCTTATAGCTCAACGTGACATCCTGGCTACCGACATAATACTTATCCAGATTATCAACATAGCCTGAATACAGCATCTCCTGTCTCCCATTCAGATAGGTTGCCAGCAGCACTACTCCATTATCAATTAAAGCTGTTCCCCGGTAAATGGTTAATACTCCATTTGCAGGTATTCTTACTTCCAGGCTTTTCAGCCAACCGGCACAGTAAGGACAGCCCGGATCGGATCCGTCGTTATTTAGGTTATAGGTATGTCCGTTTACGCAGGTCTTTGTCCTTGGAATGACTGTGACCGTAATGGGACAGGTAAATGGACCGGTCCTTACTCCGGCAACTTCTCCATACAGGGATAAGGTCACTGTTTTATCGCTCACAATAGTATTCGGTACAAAATCAGCTGCAGCAATCTTAGTTTTTGTGGATCCGTCCAGGTAGGTAACAATTACCGTGGCAATTAACGGTTCATTGATATAAACCTTTTGTACCGGGTTTGTAGCGGTTATTGATGTAATTATCCTGGAACACTCTAAGGTGTTCCCATGTTTATAATAAAAATTCTCTCCAAAAGAGTATGACGGATCCATACCGGTAAAGACATAATCCCACATAGCTCCACCAGTTTCAGTGTAGAAGGAACCACTCGTATAGTAGTTATGGGGAACCTCATTTAATGGCCAGTCAAAATATAATTCGGTAAATCCATAGTAACGATTTAGTACCGGATCATACCAACTATAACGGAACACTTGATGGTATACATCCCTTCCGCCAGTCCAAGACGTTGCATCTCGGGTTAGAATTCCGATATAACCTGTATACCCCGAAAACTTCGGAGTCGCACCAATCTGTGCCATATTTCCGACTCCCCTTTGAATTACACACCTTTGCCAGGTCCCGTCCGAAAGCTTTAAATCGGCTTCCCAGGTTGCCGGAATATAATTATAATTACTATCCCCTAAGGTTGCCGGTCTGACTCTGCTCTGATCTATTCCCCCATAAACAAAATATCTTCCTGTAATATTTGATTGCAGCAAGTCTCCTTCACTTTTTAACGGAAAATTTAATATCCCATGTTCTGCTCTATTATTTACAATATGGTCAAAGTACCAGGTACAAGTTCCCATGTTTATATTCACATAAGTACACTCTATCTCTCCGAGATAATTCGTAAAAATATCGCTTTTGGTTCTTGTTATAATGGCATTTTTATACAACTTGTTCGATAACGTAATGTCCTTTACCGAATACACCGGAACAGTAACCTTGCCATAATCTAAAGTTGCTTCTATAAATCCTAATAAATCTCTTTCGAATTGGCTTTCTAATCTGATATCAATTACTCCATTTAAACCATTAATCGCGTTAGCTTCATGTATCGTTTTTGAAAGCTTTGTTAAAAAAGAATCACAAGTGAAGGTATTGCTAACACTATTGCTTTGATCAATATTAACACCGGTCAGACCACGGAGTATACTCCACCACAAATATGCTTCACATCCAGTCCGGCCAGACTGCCAAGAATAGGCGTTTATTAAGTTGCCCGCAGAGTCATAATTAGTAGCCATATATTTTGAATAGCGACCACCATTACTGCTATCTGTTTCAACGGTTCTCTTTATACTTACTAACAGTCTTCCGTCTTTGACGTTATAAATGTTAAATGTATAAGCGGTTGGGGTAGCGGAATTTCCACTATTATATTTATACTCAATTCGAATATTTTCGTAGTTAATGCCCTGTTCAAACTCATCGTAGCAAGCTTCTGTATGTACATGATTCGGATCCGGCGGTCCGTCCACCGCTTTTGCCATAATGGATTCATTCGTTTCCGTATTCAGGCCGTCCGTGTTGGCCGGATCTGAGATATTGGGAAGTTCCGTACTCACCGGGTGATAATGGTAGATATTTTCTCCGTTCCATGCATCGTCCTGATCACCGGTTACTTCCTCCGGAGACTTAAGCCGGTATTCCGGTTCTAATGCCAGCTCCTTATGCTCCATATGGACATCATAAACATTACCGGTCGCATCCAATTGTCCCAGGAAGGTATCATACATATCTTTGGTAAGGTATCCCTGCGTCCTCACTGTATCCATGATATCTGCCGATTTTGTCTCTACCACCTGCTGAGCTGCGGAATCCGTACGCAGCCCGAAATACAGCAACGGGAAGAAAAACATAAGCAGAACTGCAATAATGATTTCAACTATTTTTCCAAAAGGATTATTCATGATATCCGCCCTCCGTAGCTGTACTTAAGTTTTACCGCCGTAACAAGAGAAAACATATTCTTCAGCTTCTGCAGATAGGAGACCGTCTTCAGTGTAATGCTTACCGTAACATAATCCCCTTCGTCAAAATAATAGGTGCCGTTCGCGTATAATTCCTGTAGTATGGTGTCCGTATAAACACAGTCCGAATAATTCCGTGACTGTGAGGACTCTGCCGGGTCATTGCAGTAAGGGCAGCCCGGATCGCTCCCGTCCTCATTAAGGTAGTATACATGGCCGTTCGGACAGGTCACCTTGCTTAATGAATTGACAACCTCGATCGTTAACGTTGTCTTAAGGTCCCGCCAGTAAACGGTAATTTCCTGTTCCCCTGATTCTTCCGGGCGGTAACCCTCTGCAATCCAGTCATTATAAGTAATTACCCGGTGACCGTCCTTGTAAATCTGTATGATTGTCAGGCTTAATTCACTTCCAAGCTGTACCTGCGTCCCGCCATTTCTTAACCTTGCTTCAATCCCCTCTACAATTTGAGAACAGGAAGGGCAGCCATTCGGATATAAAATTGGATTATACACGGTGCCGCATACCGGGCAGGTAGTTTCTGTTTCGGATTCCACAATAACGGTGATCTCTGTTGTGACGGATTCATAGAATACGGAAACCTTCTGGGTGCCGACTTTAAACGGGTTGAAATTGCTGCTCCAGTCATCGACATATTCATGATGACCGTCCTTATAGGTTGCCGCCACCTCAAGACTTAACTCCTCCCCGATTGGAACAACCTGTTTTTCGGGAGTGGCTGCAATGCTCACCGCCAGCTTACTGCAGACCGGACAACCGGGATCCGTGCCGTCTATACCCGGTTCATACTCCCTGCCGCAAATCGGGCATACTAAGCTCTCCACTACCTGCACACTTACAAAGGCCGTTTTCCCCTCATAGGAGACGGTCACCAGCTGGTTGCCAAGTTTGGTATTATCAAAGCTGCTTGTCCAGCCGGAAGAGATAATTCCGGTATGCTCATCCATATAGGTTGCGGTTAACATGATTGGCAGATCACTTCCCTTTTTCAGTGTCAGGTATTCGGGAGCGGCACTGATGCTTTTTAATATTGTCCCGCAGACCGGGCAGCCGTAATCATTATCGTAATCATCCAGCTCATAGGTATGTCCGTTTACACAGGTCTTCGTATTCCTCCTTACCAGAATTACTACCGTCGCCGATACCGTTACTTCGTTTTCCGTATAGGTGAAGCTTACTGTCTTGGTACCGGCCCCGTAGCTAAAGCCTGCCTTGGTATATCCTTCCGTAATGACCTTTTTTGTATTATCGTCATAGTTTACCTGAATAGTATAGGCAGGCTCCGTACCGTTGAACACTTCATAGCTTGACGGTACAACGGTCAGGCTTATCGGGACACTTCCGGATCTGCCGGTAACCATCGGGCGTAGAGAAAGGGTGTTTGCAGTCCGAAAATCAACTGTGCTATTTTGAAGCCTTCCGGCTTCAGCCCGGATGTAGCTAGCCTCCTCTGCCGGATTATGCTCACTTGCGGGCTTAACGCCTTCCGTCGGCCTGCCGTGGATAATTTCGACCTCATATAATTGTCCGCCGGTATTTATTTTATACAAGTAATCATTATACATACCGGTGGTGAGGTAGCCCTGCAGCATGATTTGATCTGCAAATTTCACCGTTTCAAAATGAGCCTGTGAATCTGCCGCCGCATCACGGTTTATCGCTACATATTTAATAGGCAGCAGGAATATTAATATAACCGTTAAGACTATCGCTATCATTCTGCCAAAAGCGTCCATGACATTCCTCCTTTAATCAGCACTTACAAATACTATCTTTTTTATACTCCCGTTGCTGTCATATTTGTAGCTTTTTACATATGCCGATCTCTTAACAGGATAGGTGTCCGGTTTGTCTTTCCCAGGTTCCCCTTTAGAGATGAGACAGCCGTCTATTTCAACATCATAATCCAATGGAGTAAACAGCATTGCAATAATCTCACCTTTTGCTACCGTGGATTTTGTTATCTCATAAACCTGTTCGTATGCGATATCCTCTTTCAGGATATCCTTTGATATATTGAAGGCATCCATATAATTCCGATAGCCGAACAGGAGAATGGATACGGCAAAGCAAAACAGTATGACGGCAAATGCCTGATGCAGCAGTTCCATGCTATGACTCATATTATCCGCAAGCTCCTTTGCCGTTAATCCTGTGTAAGCACTAAACCGCTTATCACCTTATTTGCGTCATAGGTGACTTCTCCCAAAAACTGTGCGGTCGGATTAATATAGTTATCCGTTCCCTGCGCAGGGAAGGTTGCCGGGGCAGCCGTATATGAAGTGCCTGCCGAGTTTAATCCTGTCTTTACTGTAACCTTAAAATTCGCGTCCGAAGATTTCTTGATTAATTCAACAACTTCCCGCCCTGATATCTTTAAACCGTCATATAAGGCTTTATCTACATCCTGGTATTCACTGTTCATGCTGCTGATCTGGCTCGCTCCGTTATTGCTTGTATTCTTTGCTTCGCGTGATAAATAGAAGCCCAACCCTACCACCAGGCAGGTAATGATCACTCCTGCTGCCAAAATTAATCCCTTTAAACTGTTATCCATAATTTTTACCATCCTTTTCATAATGTATTTTTAGTAGTTTCCTTTTTTAGTATTGGTTCGCCTCAAGTGATTTGACACTCAAGTATAAGTCACAAATGCATGCTTACTTTTGTAAAAACTGAATCGCGGTAATTGCCTTGTTCCCATCCCGCAAAATTTTTCCGGTAAATTTCCCCAAAGGGTTAATATAGTTATTATGGGTAAAATTCTGTATACTGTCTATCGCTCCTCCATTGCTATAGGTGTTCTCTGCTTTGGCAGTTTTTACACGAATCTGTACGGGTGCCGTCTCGGAAGAGGTATAACTGCCCAGCCGTCTTTTTATCAGATTGGTTACATCAATTCCGGCAACTTCCAGTCCGTCATACATCGTCAGATCACTTTCCGAAAGCTCGGCAGAATAATGATTCAGCTTCTCCGTTCCGGCGGAAGACAATGCCCGCGATTCCCTTGCAAACAGAAAGCCGATACTTAATACAATGCAGGTTATGACCGTTCCTGCCGCCAGTATAAGTCCTTTCAGGCTATTATCCATTCTTGCCTCCATTCTTGCATTTCTCTATGCATATTCCATGCCGCTATGTTCTAAGGCCGCTTACCGGTCCGCCCTTTACAGCAGCTTCATATCTTCGGTGTACATTAACAGCTGCCGGAAGCTTTCCATAATAAACGGTATAATCAGATAAAAACCTATGGTCAGTATAATCGGTATATATGCTATCAGCTTGCCGATTACTACTTTCTTAGACAGGCTTATCTCATTTTCCTGCTTACGCTTATCCTGATAATAAATATGATCCGCGGTAGTTTCATCAAAGGCTTTCTCAATACCGATCCGGTCGCTGATCAGCAGACTATCCACCAATCGCTTAAAAGGTTCGAACACCTCCTTTTCCCTCATCTCCTCCAAGGCCTGTATATCACCTGCATTATAATCATTGATGCAGTCCTGTATGGATTCTTTGAATATTACCGCAAAGCTTTCCATAAGCTCGAGGATACTAAGCACAGAGATTCTTTTCATATACATCAGCATGATGATGATCGACTGGTACTGGATAATCTCATCCTCCATACTCATCTGCATGATTTTACGCCGGTACAGCAGCATCCAATAAGGGAAGCAGTAGGCAAATAAGGCTAACGGACAAGCTGCCAGTACCTCCTGCCACAGTAAAAAGCCTGTCCTGTTTCCGATATGGATTGACAGAAATAGAAGAACCGAAGCCGCGAATGCTATCACTCCATACAGAATCCGTTTTATCAGAAATTGCTTCACATTCAAGGTATCGCCGCACTTTTTCAGCAGCTCTTTAAAGTGAAGTATACGGCTGTAATGCTTCTCGGTGTAGTTTTCCAGGACCCTGTTAATCCACGGATTGCATACCAATTTTTCCAAAATGTAATGATCCTTTGGAATTACCGAACGGACCTCCTTTAACTGATTCATCATAGTATAGGAAATAATCGTGATAACATAGATAGCAACCGCAAGAAAAATCCCCGGGGAACCTTCATAAAAGCTTTTTAGTTCCGGCAGGTTCGATACACTCCAGTCTGCAATAACCTGAAGAAAGAAAACGGGCAAAATGGTGATAAAAACCAAGCCGGAAAAGCGGAATTTCGTATCACTCAGTTTTAAAAGCTCAATATGTATATCGTTTTTCAAGGTTTTAATATTATTAAGAAATAAGGATTGTCCGTCAATCTGCTGATCACCGTAATCAATTACAGTCATACATAATGCCAGAAAAAGTTTCAGGAACTTATTAGGTACCGTATCATTATAATTTCTGATTTCTTCCTCCGGCTCCTCACCGGTTAAAATGCGATATACCCTTGCCGCATGAAGCCTGATCTCAAAACCGCAATTCTCCATAGCATCCGCGACTGCTTCCTCAATCATCTCATTCATGTAATAACTGTGGCGTACATCGGTTAAAAACTTTTCAAGCTGTTTTAGAAGCCTTATCTCCATAGCACCGACCGTACCGTTAAGGATCTCGTAATGCAGTACAATAATAAAAAGAACTTCAATCGCCGCAGTATAAAACGACGGATTCCTGCCAAACAGGAACAGGATCGTGCCAAGCGTGAATATCCATAACAGCATGGCAGTCTTCATAGTCTTATTTATAACAGTTGGCTTCTCTCCGGGATAAATTATCTCGTAACCCCTTTCTATCTTCTCAATATACCATTTGGTAAGCCAGAAATTCATGCAGATCTTATAGCCTTTATGCAGGTAATTTTTAAAAGGAAACCCTTTCCCGGACAGATATGCTCCGTTCAGGATTCTCTCATTCCTTCTGTTGTACTTCGTAACTTCCCCTCCTTTCAGGGAAAAAAAATTCCGTAAATTCCTTTTGTTCTTCCTCTGTTAAATTATAAAAAATACTTTGCAGCGCCTTGCTGCTCGGGCCGTTTTTTAAAACATACCGGCGGTTCTCGAATTTGACAATATCAACGGTCCGAAAAGTATGCGTACGTGTCATTTTCTTAAAATACTCCTTCAGATTTCCTTCCATATCCAGGTTGTATTCACTCTCCGTGGTGTAGGGAATGATTTCGGTAATTCTTTCAATATACCGGTGGCCGTCCGTTGCCTTAACCATATGGATATCAAAATTAACCGTATCCGCAACCTGTTCCTCGGCAACTTTCTCATTCGTAAATCCGCCTTCCTGCAAAAGCGCATTCCTTAAGGATATTACAAGATTTTCAGCAGTTTTCGCATGATGTGTGAAGATGGTAAACTTGCTTGCCACCTGGCTCAGCTGTACAAGCCAGCGTGCGACCGGCGCCGACGCAACTTCTCCCAGTATGGTAACCGTTCCGTCTGTTTTCTTTTGCAGGTCCAGTGCTTCCTGTCCGCTGACGGTTGAAGTCTCTTTAAAGGACAAAATATTACGATCCGGATATAGTTTACGGAGGTTAAGCTCAAAGATTAATTCCTGAATCCTGAGAGTGTAGACGGGATTAATGTATTCCACCAGTGCCTTCAGCAAAGTGGTTTTTCCGCAGCCCTGTTCGCCGGTAATCCCAATGACCTGACAGCCTTTAATCAGCCACCTTATGGTTTCAATTGCTACCTCATTTCCCTGGTCGGATATCAAGGCCTCTGCCTCGACTTTTTCTATACTGTCAAATTTCCTGACGAAAAACGCCCAGCTTTCGGTAAGCGGCGGCCTTACTACGACAACTCTGGAACCATCCTTCATTTCATTTGCAATATAGCCTCTGGCTGAGCTAAGCTGCCCGGGGTTGTCATAACGGTAAATATTTTTGCATACCCGCTCCAATTCCTTCTGGCTTTCAAAGCCCAGAAAGGATAAATGTATCGTTCTTCCGCGGAAAAACAGCCAGATACTGTCGTAGGAATTTTGCTTTTTCCCGGGAAATTCATATTTAAACATGTCCTCCGTGTAATGGTAGAATATATTGGACAGTCCCGATACCCCCGCACTTACCCCGTCAACCGACATATCCCTGATCTCGTCAATCACTCCATGTCCCTTATACTGCTGGTAAATCCGCTGTGTTACTATTTCCAGCTTATCGGCAAAGCTTAATGTACCGATCTCCGACATATACGCGTTGTCTATCTGTTGCCCGGTAATCTCACAGCAGTGACTTTCCTTTTCCTGAAAGTATCCAAGATCATAAGTCAGGATTAAATTTTCCAATGCTTTGAGATCATATTCCTTCTTGTAAAAATGCAGCAGGATATCGAATTTATCCTGGACTGTTAATTTTACTCCGTTGTCAAACGGTATGATCTGATCGATATTTTGCTCGTTTATACGGTATTTCAGCTGGATCAG
>JAEWSD010000273.1 GCA_023398615.1 Bacillota bacterium | reverse complement strand
TACAAAAGAAAACAGGCCGGCCGCTATTCCTTCTACCGACCGGAATACCATAACAAAAATAATTCGGGCATAGATGAATGTTGCATAAGATAGGTAAAAGTGGTAAAATAATAACATTATAATAATTATAACTATAAATCACAAATAAGAAGGAAAAGGCATGTTATGAAAGATTACATTATTGTAACGGATTCTACATCAGATCTTCCGGAGGAAATAATCGAAAGCTTGGGTATAAAGGTAATATCTTTGACATATGAGATTGAAGGCAAGAGCTATGCGGATGATCCGAAAGAGAGCGAATTGAGCCTGCATGAGTTTTATGAAAAGCTTCGTCGCGGTGAAAGATCGGTAACATCACTCGTTAATACGGGAGCATTTATCGAATTTTTTATTCCTATGTTAAAAGACGGCTATGATATATTATATATTGCATTTTCCTCTGCGTTAAGCGGAACATATAATTCCTCACTTCTGGCAATTGATGAATTAAAGGAGGATTATCCTGATTCAAAGATAATCGCAATTGATTCGAAAGCAGCTTCCGTAGGAGAAGGCTTGCTGGTCTATACGGCCGCAAAGAAAAAGGAAGCAGGAATGGATATAGAGGTACTGAAGGAATGGGTCCTTCAAAATATGCTTAAGGTTTGTCACTGGTTTACGGTGGATGACCTGAATCATCTGAAAAGGGGCGGAAGAGTAAGTGCAATCAGTGCAACAATCGGAACGGCGCTTAATGTGAAACCGATCCTGCATGTGGATAATGAAGGCCGTCTGATACCGATGTCCAAGGTCAGGGGAAGAAAAAAATCGATTTGCGGACTGTTTGACCATATGGTGCAGACCTGTACGAATCCCCAGGATCAGATCGTTTTCATCGGTCACGGTGATTCCAGGGAGGATGCCGAGTTTTTGGCAGAGCAGATCAGGAAAAAGCTGCATGTGAAAGATGTCGTTATTACCTATATCGGACCGGTTATCGGCACTCATTCCGGACCCGGTACAATAGCATTGTTTTACTTCGGGACGGAGAGATAAGTGTGTTAGTTAGAGGGATAAGGTTACCGTACAGCCTTATCCCTTTCGTATTATCGTTAACTACTATCCGGTTATGATATCAGGACAGTTTTCTTTGGGAATTCTGAAGTGCCGTTATTTTGTCCAGTGTGGGCGGATTGTATTCAATCGGATATCCAAGGCATGCGACTGCGGCTGTTGCGGAAGCAAAGCTTACGATTTCTTCGTCCGACATACCTTCATTCAGAGCATATACGGTACCTGCCTTGAAGCAGTCGCCGGCGCCCAGAGTACTTACCGGCTGTATACGGTAAGCAGGGAAGAGTTTTATCTCTTCTCCCTTCCTGCCATACATTACGGAATCCGAACCCATTGTGAAGATTACCAGGCCGTCGGTATTGCCGGTATATTTTTTATGCAGATCCGCATAGCTTTCTCCGGGATAACGTTCCTCCAGATATGCGCGCGATACCGCATTGATTTCACATAAGCGGTTTAACTCACTGTCATAATCGCAGTCTATGGTGGCATATTTCTTATTCAGCTCCTTACAATACCTTGCCGCCAATACGGATTCCTCATGGAAAAACGGATCCAGGCCCACTGTGTTGGCTGCCGCAATGTCTTCCCTGCGGGGAGTGTTCCAATGCTTAACGGTAAAAAAGTCTTCAAAACTGCCTAATATCGTACGTGTGTTCCTGTCAATCATGACATAATCTTCGCAGCCGCGGAAGTTTTCGTCGTAGGTAAGCTTTGAGGTATCCACGTTAAATTTGCCAAAGCATTCCTTGATTATCGGTGCCGTAACCGTTCCCTGATGGGTGCCGTCCAGCATCAGCCGGCAGCCGAGATTTGCCAGTACGATGGAGGCAGTTCCGGTTTCACCTCCGGTCAGGATATATTTTTCTTTGATCTCCGCATAACCGTCCGCCTGTGGGAACTCATTTTTCAGTAAAAAGCTGTTTGTAACAAGAATCATACCGTACATATAGATTATTTTATTTTCCATTTGTGAAATTTCCTTTCGTTTATATATTTATCATCCTATCATACATAAAATATATAGGAAATGTCTTTTTTTAGTGTAATTTACAAATTTTTGGTATATAATTATACAAGACTATAAGTTTAAGGAGGCAATACTATGAAATTGACTTTTTTAGGGGCTATGCATGAGGTTACAGGAACCTGTTTTTATCTGGAAGCCTGTGGAAAGCGTCTGTTGATCGACTGTGGTCTGGAACAGGGAAAGGATGTATATGAGAATCAGGATATACCGATCCCTCCTTCCGAGATCGATGGGGTTTTATTAACGCATGCACATATGGATCATTCGGGTAAGCTTCCTTACCTGTATGCGCAGGGCTTCCGGGGTAAGATACATGCAACCGGCGCGACCAGTGATCTGTGTGATATCATGCTTAAGGACAGTGCGCACATTCAAATGTTTGAGGCGGAGTGGAAAAACAGAAAAAGAAAACGGACCGGTGAAGAGCCTTTTGTTCCCTTGTACACAATGGAGGATGCTCTTGGAACCATCGAGCTGTTTGCGCCTCATGATTATAATGAAAAGATAACGCTTTTTGAAGGCATTCAGATACGTTTCATTGATGTAGGACACCTGTTGGGATCGGCCAGCATAGAGGTATGGATAACGGAAGGGGATATCACGAAGAAGATCGTATTTTCAGGAGATATCGGGAATTTCAATCAGCCTATCCTTAAGGATCCGGAGTATATCCATGAAGCGGACTATGTTGTGATGGAGTCTACTTACGGTGACAGAGATCACGGAGCGATGCCGGATTATCTGGGTGAATTAACCGAGATCATTCAGAAAACCTTTGACCGCGGAGGGAACCTTGTAATACCCTCCTTTGCAGTCGGAAGAACACAGGTATTGCTTTATTTCCTGCGCAAAATTAAGGCTGACCATCTGGTAACAGGGCACGGCGATTTTAAGGTATATGTCGACAGCCCGCTGGCTAATGAAGCAACACAGATATTCAGTGATAATATGATGGGTTATTTTGATAAGGAATCCCTGGATCTGGTGAGCGAAGGAATCAATCCGATAACCTTTCCGGGGCTGATAACTTCGGTAACCACGGATGAATCCAAAGCCATTAATTTTGACGAGGACTGCAAGGTTATTATATCTGCAAGCGGCATGTGCGAGGCCGGCAGAATCAGACACCATCTGAAGCATAATTTATGGAGAAAGGAAAGTACGATTCTTTTTGTGGGTTACCAGGCGGCCGGAACCCTGGGACGTATCATTCTGGAAGGAGCCACCGAGGTAAAGCTGTTTGGTGAAACCATTCAGATAAATGCCGAGATAGGTAAGCTATCCGGTATCAGCGGCCATGCCGACAGGAGCGGACTCATCAAATGGATACAGCAATTCAGGACGAAACCAAATAAGGTTTTCGTTGTTCACGGGGAAAGCGAAGTCTGTGAATTGTTCAAGAATGATCTGAAGAACCTTTACGGCTATGATGCGGAAGCGCCTTACAGCGGTGCGGTTTACGACTTGATCGGAGATGCCTGGCTGGAGGAAGGTAAAATGATTGAAATCCAGGCAAAAACCCCTGCGGCAAAGAAGGCCGGTTCTTCGGTTTATGAACGTTTGGTTAATGCCGGTAAGCGTTTAATGCTGGTTATCCAGCACAATGAAGGCGGTGCCAATAAGGATCTGGCTAAGCTTATGGGACAGATTAACTCCTTATGTGATAAATGGGACAGATAGATTGTAAATGCGGGTTCCGGTAAAACCATTTTAAAAGAGAGCCGGTCGCTTTTGACATTCTGACATCGTTTTGTATGGTATCCTTAGCCTGGATCTTTGATATTCCGCGGATCGGAAGGCTTGAGGATACCAATGACAGAATTACCGCGAACAGGGCGCCGGCTATCAGATATACAGGTTTTATGCTTGCTGTTTCATAGATTCCATATTCCCTGAGAGGTGAAACAAGGCGGCTTACCGCATGCAATCCGGTGATTCCGAGCAGGTTTCCGGACAAGGCGCCCAGCAGGCCATACAGGAAGCTTTCCAGGTAAAGAAGGAGTTTTACCTTTCCAATGGCCGAATCCTTGCTTGTTAAGCAACCGATTGCCGACAACCGTTCCGGTATCATTAATTTAAAAGAATTGTAGATAATGACAGTGCTTATTACAACAAGCACCGCAAGCATCGCATACAGTATGAAGGTGATACCCGACAGCTGGTCTTTAGCAGCTTCCTTGTCAAACACCTGCTCCGCCTTAAATAAAGAGTTATCACTGTTAAACTTTTTAATCCCTTTCTCTGGCGTATCTTCGGAGGAATCGGCCAATATTAAGTTATAATTTCCTTCTTCTCCGAAATCATGACTCAGGTATTCATAAGGCATGAGTATGGTAAATGTGTTCTCCGTATCCTGGCAGAAGACGCCGGTTGCAGCGCTTATAGCTGTTACCTTTAGTTTCTTTGGTTCGCCGCCGATCATGACGTTAAGAGTATCCTCCAATTCCAGGTTCCATTCCTTTGCCGTTCTGTCAGATATGATACAGGTATTTTCGTTAAAAGCCTTAAGGTTTCCTTTCACGATACGATTACTGTCAATATCCTTTGGGTTTCTGCCGCGAACCGTTATCTTTTGCATGGTTTCATCCTTTGTATCGGCACGGCCGATGACCTGGCCGTCAAGATACAGCTCTTTTATCATGCTTTCTTTATGTATGCCGCTCATTTTCATACCCTCATCCGAATAAAAGAGGGAACCTTCGTCCGCAGAGTGAATTATAATATCCCTGTTCTCATATGCTTCCAGTCTGGGACCGATAAAACTGTCCAGAATGATATCGATTACCCCCATACCGGATGCCAGTAAGGCCGTACTTAAGGAGATAACTGTTACGAGAAGGAAAAAGCGTCCCTTTTTCTCAGTCATACTTTTTAGTATTTGCTTAATCAATGCCTTCATCTTAACCTCCCGGATTACTTTTTTTATTTTCTTTATAATATTTTAATTTCGGTTATTATGTAAGTGTAATGTGTCATATTAAAAAATGACAAATGTAACATTGTTCTGCTAAAGTACCTTTAAAATACTTGTTTTAAACTGCTTGACAATAGGAAGGATTAAACTTAAAATGAAGGAACGGTAATGACAGATACAGGGCAGAAGGAGGGATAATACATGCGCGGGAATAATTCCGGAAAAATAATGGTATCCTGCATGGCTATCTTTCTTCTTCTTGCCCTTTTTTACTCACATGTTTTCATTAGCACACATATTCATCATGACTGCAGCGGAGAAGGCTGTCCGGTCTGTGCGGAGATCCGGATAGCGGAAGCAATCGTACAGCAGATTGGTTCTGCCCTGCATACCGTTATGTATCTTGTTGCTTTCGTAAGCATTACTATAGGAAGCATATCTATTGCAAATCAGGTTACTCTTTTTCATACTCCTGTTGAAATGAAAGTACGGATGAATGATTAAATCTTAAAAAAATTATAATGCCGCCGGTCGGCATCATAACGAAAGGATTGAAAGAAAAAAGAAAGGATTTAATCATGATAAAAATGAATAAAAGAAAGTTCTTTATGCTGGCTGTCATTATTATGGCGGCAGCTTTATCTGCTTGCGGCAAAAAGGAAGAAAAGCAGGAAACGAATAACGGAAAGATAAATGTTGTTGCAACAATTTTTCCGGAATATGATTTTCTGCGCCAGATCGCAGGGGACCGTATTAATTTAACGATGCTCCTGGCTCCCGGAGCGGAAAGCCACAGCTATGAACCGACACCGCAGGATATTCTGAACGTGCAGAATGCGAATCTCTTCGTATATGTGGGAGGGGATTCCGATGTATGGGTATCGGGTATACTGGACTCTATGGATCAAAGCAATATGAAGATCGTTACCTTGATGGACTGTGTGGACCTGGTTGAAGAAGAGACCGTGGAAGGAATGGAGCCTGAGGAAGAGGAAGGGGATTCCGGTGAAGCGGAGATGGATGAGCATGTGTGGACTTCACCGAGGAATGCGGTCCTGATTGTACGGAAGCTAAGCGATGAGCTTTGTGCGGCAGACCCCGATAATGCCCGGGAATACAGAGAAAATACTGAAAAATATATAAAGGAATTAGAGAATCTGGACCAGGAATTCCGGGATGTTGTGGATCAAGGGGTCAGAAAAGAGATTATAGTGGGAGACCGCTTCCCGTTCCGGTATTTTACCGATGCATACGGTTTATCCTATTACGCGGCATTCCCGGGATGCTCAACCGATACGGAGGCCAGTGCGGCTACGGTTGCTTTTTTAATCGATAAGATAAAAGAGGATGATATACCTGTCGTATTCCATATCGAGCTTTCGAATGAGCAGATGTGTGATTCCATATGCAGCGCCACCGGTGCCAGGAAGGAGCTTCTGAATGCCGTACATAACGTAAGCAAGGATGATTTTGAAGCGGGAGTCACCTATCTTGACCTGATGGAACATAACGTTGAGGTATTAAAGGAGGCATTAAACTGATATGAGTCTGATTCAATGCAGGGATGTTGCCTTTACCTATGAAGGGAACACGGTATTGTCCGATCTGAATTTCCGTGTGGAAAGAGGAGAATATCTATGCATAGTGGGAGAAAACGGAGCCGGTAAAAGTACTCTGATTAAGGGGATACTGCACTTAAAGAAACCGTCGGGAGGCAGCATACTTGCAGGGGATGGGCTGAAACCCGACCAGGTAGGATATCTGCCTCAGCAAACCATATCACAACGAGACTTTCCGGCAAGCGTATATGAGGTGGTACTTTCCGGACGTTTGAACAGCCTGGGTTTCCTGCCGTTTTATAAGAGGAAGGACAGGGAAGATGCCTTGAGACAGTTGGAGTTTCTTGGAATCAAAGACCTGAAAGACAGATGTTACAGAGAATTGTCGGGAGGGCAGCAGCAGAGAGTACTGTTAGCAAGGGCACTGTGTGCCGGCAAGGAGCTTCTGGTGCTGGACGAACCGGTAACCGGGCTGGACCCGGTCATGACAGGGGAACTGTACCGCCTTATAGAGAAGATAAATAAGCTGGAAAAAAGAACGATACTGATGGTATCCCATGACATTCGGGGTGCGGCTGCTTATGCGAGCCATATTTTGCATTTAGGCAGGACGCAGCTGTTTTTTGGGAGGAAGGAAGACTATATCCATAGTGAAATCGGAATGCGTTATATGGGAGGTGAAGCAGATGATTAATACTTTTAAGCAGATGTTATCCTATCCGTTTCTGATAAATGCTCTGCTGGTGGGAATTCTCGTATCATTATGCGCCTCTCTTTTAGGGGTGAGCCTGGTATTAAAAAGATATTCGATGATAGGCGACGGTTTGTCGCATGTCGGTTTTGCGGCATTGGCAATTGCCTATGCGATGAATGCGGCACCTCTTTTGGTGGCAATTCCGGTTTGTATTGCTGCGGCCTTTCTGCTGCTGCGGATGAAGGAGAACAGTAAGCTGAAAGGCGATGCGGCGACGGCTCTGCTTTGCAGCGGAGCACTTGCGGTAGGCGTCATGACCGTATCCCTTACAACCGGTATGAATACGGATGTCTGCAACTATATGTTCGGAAGCATTCTGTCCATGAGCAGATCCGACGTACGGCTTTCCGTTATGCTGTCCATAGTAGTTCTGGTACTATATGTTATTTTTTATAACAGGATTTTTGCCGTTACGTTTGATGAGACCTTTGCAAAGGCGACCGGGACCAACAGTAATCTCTATAATATGCTGATTGCACTGCTCACCGCAGTTACCGTTGTATTAGGGATGCGGATGATGGGGACACTGCTGATATCCAGCCTGATCATCTTCCCTGCCCTGTCCTCTATGAGGATATGCAGGCATTTCCGTTCCGTTATTATTTGTTCGGCTTTGCTTTCCGCAGTTTGCTTTGCGGCGGGAATATATTTCTCGTATATGTATTCCACCCCGACAGGCGCAAGCATAGTAATTGCGGATATCATCGTCTTTGTGCTGTTTGCGCTGGCAGAGAAAATAAAGGAGAGGTAAAAGAATGTATCATAACAGAAAAGCTTATGTATTGTCTATATTTATACTGATGCTTGTACTGGTATCGGAAACTGCAGGATGCGGCAGGCGGCAGAGTGCGGCGCTGAATAACAGAATGAAGACACAGGATACCGTTCCGGCAGATGCATCGGAGGAATTACCGGATACCGTTGATACCGCAATGGATACACAGGCGGAAGAGGATCCGGAGTATCAGGCTTTTTTGGATTCCAAGGAGCAGGACAGTGTGGCCGAGGAGGAACCGGAAAGCAGTGAGACAAAGGATTTTGGAGTCCCGGACGCATCCGGGAGGGTTGGTTATCATTGTGATATTGAGGCGGACAGAAAAAATTTTGACGGTAATGCGGACATTGTCGTAGGGGATAAGCTTTATGCGACACAAATTAATGACTGGTATACGAACTTCGGGGAATATGAAGGGAAAACCGTTGAAATTGAGGGTTACTATATTGATGATTATGCTCCGTATACCTTTGTCGGAAGATACGGACCGTCCTGTCCGTACTGCAACGGCGGATATGTCAGCTTTGAATTTTATACTCAGGAGGATTTGTCCGGACTGGAATCCGTAAAGGATTGGATTAAGGTGAAGGGAATCTTAAGACAGGGTGAAGATACGAATGGAGTATTTTACTATATCGAGGTTCTTACGCTGGAGAAGCTGGATAAGGTCGGAAAGGATACGGTAAGCAATTAATCTTAAGAAAACAGATCGTTGTATATACACAGGCCAAATGAACCGATAAGTACAAGTTCATTTGGCCTGTGTAATATCTACAGGCCGGATTTCTCCGCCAGTATCTCCTGGTAGATCCGGTCTGTCTCTGTCTCATCAATCTTTTTATCCAGAAAGAATTCAACCGCATACTTGGCCTGGGCCACAAGCATTTCCAGGCCGTTTACCCCTTTAATGCCCAATTCCGCGGCCTGAAGAAGCAGCCTGGTCTGCAGCGGATTATATACAATATCAATCACGGCTTCGCATTTCGGGAATAGAGAGATATCCACAGGACTGTCATCAACCTTCGGATACATTCCTACCGGTGTGGTATTTACCAGTACCTGGGCATCCGTATGTTTCGTAAGGCATTCCTCATAGGATATGGCATCATTGTCAGGGATTATGTTTACTGCAATGATTTTTTCCGCATAAAGGTAACGAAGGACTGCCCTTACCGCCTGTGCGGCACCGCCATTGCCCAGTACGACGACCTTTTTGCCGCCGATAACGATATTGTTATGCTGAACCATATATAGAAATCCGGAGAAATCGGTATTATGCCCGATCAGTTTGCTGCCGGTATGCACGATGGTATTGACCGCCCCGATCCTCTTTGCATTGTCATCCATATCATCCAGGTAAGGAATGACATCCTTTTTATAAGGAATGGTTACATTAATTGCCTTAAATGCCCTTTTTTCCATGAACGGCCTGAATTCTTCTCGCGTCAGCGGCGTTATTTCATAGGTATAATCCGCTAACTTCTCATGTATGGTTTTTGAAAAGCTGTGCCCTAATTTTTCTCCGATTAATCCGTATTCCATATTAACATCCGTACCTTTCAATTTTTTGATGACCTCTTTTTCTGCAATTCAACTTTCTCGCACCCAAGTCTCGGGTTTTGCTTCGCAAAACACCTCGAGGTGGTTTATAGCTGAACTGTAACACGTTATTCTTTAACAAGAATAATATAATTCAGAATATTTTGCAAGAAAAATCCATTTATATTACGGTCATATTTTGAATGGGAGGACATATATTGTTTTAAAGGAGGAAGGAAAGAGATGAATAAAAAAGACGAGCTGTTAAAGATCTTTTCGATCAAGCTGAGGACTATCCTCTCCAAAGTTAACTTTGATTATGAGCTTCTGCAGGAAATCAGGCTCAGAGTCAATGCGCCCTTGATTGTTATCTGTGACAATAAGGAATACTTTGTTACGGAGCAGTCGGAACTGGTGAATGTTGATTCCGAAGCCTATATTATTACGAAAAACGAGATCCGTGAGACGATGGAGTATATCAGTAATTATTCGATGTATGCCTTTGAGGAAGAGATGAAGCAGGGCTTTATAACCATAACGGGCGGTCATAGGGTAGGTATCGTCGGAAAGGCGGTTCTCGAAGAGAATAAAGTAAAGAATATGAAACATATATCATTTCTGAATATCCGGTTATCCCACCAGGTGAAAGGCTGTGCGGACAAGGTTCTCCCCTACATAACCAGTGGAAATGAGGATAACTGTTATCATACATTGATCATATCACCGCCGCGCTGCGGTAAGACAACCCTGCTGCGGGATGTGATCAGACAGCTTTCCAACGGAGATGAGACCCGGCCGGGCATTACGGTAGGGGTCGTGGACGAGCGTTCTGAAATCGGCGCGTGCTATATGGGAATACCGCAGAACGAGCTGGGAATCCGTACCGACGTATTGGATTGCTGTCCTAAGGCCAAAGGGATGATGATGCTGATCCGGTCCATGTCCCCCCGTGTGATTGCGGTGGACGAAGTTGGTTCAGGAGAAGACATAGAGGCAATCGAATATGTAATGAACTGCGGATGCAAGCTGATTGCAACCGTACACGGCAACTCTATTGAGGATATCAGGAACAAGCCGATACTTGGCAAGCTGGTAAGGGAAAAACTGTTTGAACGTTATATATTGCTGAACAATCGCGACGGTGTCGGACATCTGGAAGAAATATATGATGAAAGAGGCACCCGGATTTACTGACAGGAGGTTATGAAATGATCTATATTAAAATACTGGGATGTATATTAATACTTGCTTCCTCGGCAGGGATCGGATTCTTTTTCAGCGGTGAGCTAAGGAACCGGATAGCGGATTTAAAAGAGCTAAAGAAGCTGATATTTCTGCTCAGAGGAGATATCCGATATGCCAATACTCCGCTGCCGGAAGCGGTACAAGCTATGTCGGTCCGTCATGACGGAAAATATAAACATTTTCTTACTGTTATAGCACAAAGACTGAATGAGCTGGGGGGAGTTTCCTTTTGCAGTATATGGAAGAATGCGGTGGAGAAGGAACTTGGGAAGACCTCGCTGAGTAAAAAAGATCTCGCCGATCTCGGCCAACTGGGAGAAAATCTTGGATACCTTGATAAAGAAATGCAGATTAATACGCTGGATCTTTTCATATCCCAGGTGGAGGAGGAGATTACGGATTTATCCCGTAACGTAAAGGAAAAGTCATATCTGTACAATTCCCTGGGGGTTCTTGGAGGAATATTTATTACATTGATTATGCTGTAACAGGAAAGAGGGTTAACATGACTATCAATCTGATATTTAGAATCGCAGCGGTAGGCATATTGGTGTCGGTTCTCAACCAGATACTGAAACAATCCGGCAGAGAGGAACAGGCATTTTTAACGACTCTGGCAGGGCTGATCCTGGTATTATTCTGGATTGTACCATACATATCCGAACTGTTTGAAATAGTTAAGAACCTTTTTACTCTATGAGAAGAGAGGGGTATCATAGATGATTCAGGTAGCTTTAATCGGAATTATTGTTGTTCTCATGGTCATATTATTTAAGAACAATAAAAGTGAATATGCAATTTATATCAGCCTTGTCGGCTGCATTCTTATATTTTATCTGGGAATTAATAAATTAGAGATCATAATTAATACGATTAAGAAGATTCAGAACTATATATCGCTGAATGAAGCCTATATCATAATTCTGATAAAGATCATAGGGTTAACCTATATTGCCGAATTCTCCTCGAATATCTGCAAGGACTGCGGACAAACCGCGGTTGCCAATCAGATAGAACTGGTAGGGAAGCTTACCATACTGGCAACGGGTATGCCGATCTTGTTGGCATTGCTTGATACTATTAATGAATTTTTGACGGTATCTTAGGAGGATTTGACAGTGGACAAGCTTGACGGGATGCGAAAGGGCAGGATACTGATAGTTTTGCTTGCAATAGGGATACTTTCCCTTACTCCGCCGAAAAAGATATATGCTTCCAGCGGAGAGGAGCTTAGCAAGGATTACGATTACAGTGAAATACAGGAGGTAATCGATGAAGTATTGAGTACGGATGAAAAGATTAATTTTGAAGACTATGTTGTGGACCTGGTGACCAGCAGGAAGAGTTTTTCTCTGGAACAGGTAGGAAACGATATTAAAAACGGGGTTATGAATGAGATAAAGGAAAACATAGGGATATTAACCAGTTTGATTTCCATAGCCGTCATCGCGGCTGTATTTACGAATTTTTCCTTTGCCTTCCAGAATAGTCAGGTAGCGGAAACAGGCTTCTATGTAGCCTATCTTCTTTTGTTCAGTGTACTGACGGTATCCTTTATTGCCGCCGCCAATCTGGCTTCCGATACGTTATCCGCAATCCTTGATTTTATGAAAGCCCTGGTGCCGGCCTACTTCCTTTCGGTTGCTTTTTGTTCCGGGGCAGGCACCTCCATGATCTACTATGAGACAACCTTATTTCTGATTACTTTTGTCGATATCCTGCTGATCCGGGTTATCATTCCCATGATAAATATATATCTGGTGATAGCAATGGCCAATAATCTTTCTAAGGAGGATTTTCTGTCGAAGCTGACAGATCTGATAGCGGTAGTCATTAAGTGGTCACTTAAAAGCCTGCTTACCCTGGTCTTGGGATTCAATGCGGTACAGGGGCTTATCCTGCCGGTTGCGGACAAGATAAAGAAATCGGTATTGATGAAGGCAGCCGGTGCTATTCCCGGGGTAGGGGATGTCTTCGGCAGTGTAACGGAAAGTGTTTTGGGAGCGGGGATACTTCTTAAAAATGCAATCGGCATTGCTGGCGTTGTTGTTATTGTGATAGTCTGTGCGGTTCCTATCATTAAACTGACGGTCACTTCTCTTATTTACAGGGTAAGCTGTGCGGCTGTCCAGCCGATCTCGGACAAACGTATGTTAAGCTGCGTAAATGCCTCTGCGGAAGCATCCGGCTTGCTGCTTCAGACGGTATGTATCGGGGCAGTCCTGTTCCTGCTGACAATTACTATAGTTTCCGCGGCCACTACCTGGGGATGACGGGAGAAAAGAGGTTATAATGGCGGAAATCTATAACTGGGTTAAGAATATTATTATATTTCTTGTTTTAACTACAATCATTTCGAATTTATTAGGAA
Organism: Bacillota bacterium; assembly: GCA_023398615.1. Lineage (GTDB taxonomy): Bacteria > Bacillota > Clostridia > Lachnospirales > Lachnospiraceae > Anaerocolumna. The sequence continues at coordinate 21,219 of JAEWSD010000273.1, read as the reverse complement.
AGAGCAATTATAAAAAATACATTAACTTAATTACCGGACTTATATTAGTTATACTGGTAATAACACCGCTGTTAAGATTATTCAGGTTAACCGATACTTTGGACCGTTATTTCAGTATCAATATTCTTTCAACGGAAGCTAAAGATATAAACGGCAGACTGACGGAAATGGAGGAAGGGCAGATGACGGCAATTCTGAAAGAGTATAAGGAAGGGATACGGGAGCAGATCGTAAAAATCCTTAAGGAACAGGAATTATTCCCGGTTGAAATTCTGATAACGGTGGATGAAGACGCCGAAAGCGAAACCTTTGGCAATCTCGAATATCTGGACATAACCGCCAGTTATTTCAGGCAGGATACGGAAAACGGCCCCTCTAAGGTTGACAGGATTAAAATCGATAAAATTGAGATAACGGATGAAGAGAAAAGCGGCAGTAATACCGGTGATAATTCCGGCGGCAATATTCTTTCACCTGCTGAAATAAATGTAAAAAACGTACTGTCGGACTTCTATAATATGAACCCTGATAATATAAATATTAGTATACAGGAGCAATGATTGGTCCTGTCTTACGGCAAATGGGAGAAAGGTATGGAAAAGGATAAGGAAAAGGAAAAGAAGAAGCTCAGTTTAAAAGAGATAGGGCCTTCCAGACTGGTCATACTGCTTTTGGCTGGAATATTTCTGGTGGTTGTTTCATTCCCGAATATGTTTTCATCCGGTAACAAAACAAAGGAGAAAAGAGTGAGTGATATAAAAACCTCACAGAATAGTTCTATCCCTGCAGAAACAGGAGATGAATCTGATACATATACAAAGACCTTAGAGGAACGTTTAAAAAAAATTCTGGCTAAAGTGGAAGGAATCGGTTCTGTTGAAGTCATGATTACTTTAAAAAGCTCTAAGGAATTAGTCACACTAAAGGATGAACCATATACGCAGGAGAGCATTAATGAAGATGACGGGGAGGGCGGAAACAGGGTAAGCAGTAATCTTAATAAGGAAGAAAGTACCGTTCTGGTAAACAACGGGAACGGAGAGAGTCTTCCGTATGTCATACAGGAATTGGAACCTAAGGTAGAAGGAATTGTTGTAATTGCCGAAGGCGGAGGTAATACTGAGATAGCTGCTGAAATAATGGAAGCTGCCCAGGTATTATTTGATGTACCCGCACATAAAATTAAAGTAATGAAAATGAATAAATAAGAGCTGTAGAAGGAGGCAAGTATGAAAAATATATTTAAGAAAAACCAGATCATTATAGCTGCTCTTGCAATTATGATAATAATAGCAGGGTATCTGAATTTTTCCGGAAGGGACCTTGACGATAAAACTGCTGACGTAGGAAGCAATGATGCATTGGATTATGATACATATGCCGAAACATCGGGGGATGATATCACGGATGGTGATACCGTGACTCTTAATGAGGATGAGGACGCTATCGGAATAGACCTGCTGGATCAGGTCGGACTGAATCCGTCGAGCAATGAAGAGGATGCCGCTATCGAAGAAAGTGCGACAGACATCTCCGATGAAGATACCGCGGACTCGGAAGAGGTTGCCAAGCTGGATGTAACGGATACCGGAGAGGTAGTATCCGATGAGGAAGCAGGGAATAAGGGTGAGAAAGCGGATTCCTCCGAAGAGGACAGTGCGCCCGGAGAAGCGGTTCTGGTAAGCACTACTATTGCATCGAATTATTTTGCAAATGCAAAGCTTGAAAGGGAACAGAAGAGATCGTTAAGCAAGGAGACACTGTTAGAGCTGGTGGACAATAAGAATTTATCGGATAAAGAGAAAGCGAATGCTGTCAGCAGTTTACTGGATCTGAATGCGAAAGCCGAAATGGAAAACGATACCGAAACTCTGCTGGAAGCGAAAGGGTTCAGCGATGCGATCGTGATCATGTCGGAGGAAGGCAATATTGATGTTATTATCAACGCATCGAGCGTATCTGAGCAGGAAGTAGCCCAGGTTGAGGATATTGTAAAGAGACAGACGGGTGCGGATTCTTCAAAGATCGTTATCTCACCGGTAGTTCTCGAAGAGTAGCATATGGATCGGCAGGAGAGCCGGGATTTACGGGGCTGCGGCAAAACTTATACATTTTGCGGCGGCTCCGTATTTTTTTGAGCTGTTGTCCGGCGAAGGTATTACATAAATAGCCGACGGCAATACCATACTATATGGTGTAAGGTAAAACCATGCAAAAACAAAAATGCATAAAATGATTTGCATTTAATAATAAGTCTGATATAATATTTGCAGGAGAATGATTTTCAAGGCACGGCAAACGTAAGCTTGTGTAGAAACTTAGGAGGTAATAAAGGTGGTTAAGGAACAGGAAAACAGGAATACTTATCAGATACATGCAAGCAGCAATGTGGGAGAAGTCCAGATAGCAGATGAAGTTGTGGCCACTATCGCCGGCCTGGCAGCTACGGAAGTCGAGGGTGTTGCAGCAATGTCCGGTAACATTACGAATGAATTAGTCAGTAAATTGGGAATGAAAAACCTGTCTAAAGGTGTTAAGATTGAAGTGAATTCGGATTCCGTTTCGGTTGATCTGGCCCTGACCCTGGATTACGGCTACAGCATTCCGAATACATCGAAATTAGTCCAGGAGAAGGTAAAGTCCGCCATCGAGAATATGACCGGACTGACTGTCTCCGAGGTAAACATAAGAATTTCCGGCGTTAATATTGAAAGAAGCAAATGACAGGCGAGGCTGTTTAAGTGTGAAGGAAAAACGTCTTCACACCTGGAAGAACTCCAAAATGAAATTTGAGGAATTTCATTTGTACTTCTTCATCCATTGTTTGGGATGCCGCGAAGCGATCCATATATTTTGCGCCTCAATAATGCGGAATGGGGTTCCAATTTCTTAATGAATATGAGAATTAATTCCGGAAGGAATTAATTCTCATATTTCTATTGCTTTAAATTAAAGAGGAAAGGTTAAGACTGAAACACATGAGTAGAAGAGAGATTAGAGAGCACCTTTTTAGAATGCTGTTCCGCAGGGATTTTCATGAACCGGCGGAATTGGACGAACAGATAGAGTTTTATTTTGAAACCGTGGAGAAGCCGAAGGAAGAGGAACTGGCATACTTAAAGGAACGCTTTCAAAAGATCCTGGACAGGATTCCTGAGATTGACGATATTCTGTCGGGTATTTCCAGCGGCTGGCAGTTAAACAGAATGGGCAAGGTGGACCTAACGGTAATGCGGCTTGCAATTTATGAGATAAGGTTTGATGACGACATTCCGACTAAGGTTGCAATCAATGAAGCGGTAGAGATAGCGAAGATTTTCGGCGGTGATTCCTCCGGTTCTTTTGTGAACGGAGTATTGGCCAAGCTGGCTTGAAGCATTCGGGCGAATTGTCGTAAACACATGGGGGGCTTATGAGTAATATTTATTCTGTGACGCAGGTTAATTTATATATTAAAAATATGTTTTTACGTGACTATGCTCTGAGCAATATTTACGTTAAAGGCGAGGTTTCGAACTGTAAATATCATACTTCAGGACATATTTACTTTACCTTAAAGGATGATAAGGGCCAGATTACCTGTGTAATGTTCGCCGGACAGAGGAGCGGGCTTAAGTTTCAGCTGAAGGAAGGACAGAGTGTTATCGTCCTTGGAAGTATCAGTGTTTATGAAAGGGACGGTAAGTATCAGTTATATGCAAGAGAGATTGTACTGGACGGTTCGGGGCAGCTTTATCAAAGATACGAGCAGCTTAAGAAGGAACTGGAAGCGGAAGGCTTATTCGATCCCGCATGTAAGAAGAAGATACCCGTATACCCGAAAACGGTCGGGCTGGTAACCGCAAAAACGGGAGCCGCCCTTCAGGATATGATCAATATCACCGCCAGGCGTAACCCTTACGTTCAGTTGGTGTTATGTCCGGCCCAGGTTCAGGGGGAAGGCGCGGCAAGAACCATTGTTTCCGCATTAAAAAGGCTGGATGAACTGGGTGTGGATACTATCATTGTAGGGCGCGGAGGCGGCTCGATCGAGGATTTGTGGGCATTTAACGAAGAAATCGTGGCAAGAGCCATCTTTGAATGCAGGACACCTGTTATTTCTGCGGTGGGACATGAGACCGATGTTACCATAGCGGATTTTGCAGCGGACCTGAGGGCACCCACGCCTTCCGCGGCGGCAGAGCTGGCTGTCTGCGATATCCGGTCCGTATTAACGGAAATAACTGCCTATAATCAAACATTGAACCATAGCATGAACAGGGTAATTACCCGGTACCGTAATGAAATCAAGCAGCTGACGATGAAGCTGGAGTATGCAAGTCCGATCTACCGCAGCCGTCAGAAGAGACAGCAGCTTATGGATATGGAGCAAAGGCTGCTGCAGCTTATGCAGAATAAAATATCCGAGAACAGGCACCGGATGGAGCTTTATATTGAAAAGCTGGAAGGCTTGTCCCCGCTAAGGAAGCTGAGCAGCGGATACGCGTTTGTCTTGAACAGCCGGAATAAAGCCGTAAACCGGACGGATAAGGTTGAGACGGGCGAGCAGGTGCGCATCTGTGTTACCGATGGGGATATTGTTGCAAGGGTAGAGGAAATATCAAGGAAGGATAGGTTAATATGATAAAAAAAGAGAAAACTTTGGAAGCATCCTTTGATGAATTAAATGAAATTATCGGTAAACTGGAAAATGAGGAGATCAGCCTGGAGGATTCCTTTAAACTGTATCAGGACGGTATGCAGCTGCTTAAATATTGCAACAGTTCTATCGATAAGGTGGAAAAGCAACTGATTGTTTTAGGAGAGAACGATGAACCGGATGAACTTTAATGAGGAACAAGGTAAAAGGGTCAACTATATAGAAACGGTAATTAGCGGATATTTGCCGGGAAAGGAAGGGTATCAGAAGACGATACTGGAAGCTATGGATTACAGTATTTCGGCAGGGGGTAAAAGAATACGCCCCTTACTTATGCTGGAAACCTTCCGCTTATTTGGCGGTACCGATACCCTTTGCCTGGAACCCTTTCTTGCTGCAATAGAAATGATACACACCTATTCCCTGGTGCACGATGACCTTCCTGCTATGGATAATGACGAGTACCGGAGAGGGAGAAAGACCACGCACATTGTTTACGGTGAAGCAATGGGTATCCTTGCGGGTGACGCTTTGCTGAACTATGCTTATGAAACGGCGTGCAGCGCGTTTTCCCGCTGTCCGGAAGGAAGTGCGGGAAGAGCTGCGAAGGCCCTGGAGATCCTTGCGGGAAAAGCCGGTGTATTCGGCATGGTAGGAGGCCAGGTTATCGATATCGAGGGTTTTGCCGGTTATAAGGTATCGGAAGGCAGCGATCTGAATGCCGGGGGTGTCAGGGAACGCCTGGATCGGATGTACAAGCTTAAAACGGCCGCCCTGATAGAAGCTTCCATGATGATCGGCGCAATACTGGCAGGCGCGGATGTGAAAGAAGTAAAGACGGTTGAACAGATGGCGGCGGATATCGGCCTGGCTTTTCAGATTCAGGACGACATCCTGGATGAGACGTCCACGACAGCTGTGCTGGGCAAACCGGTGCACAGTGATGAAAGAAATGAGAAAGTCACCTATGTTACTCTTATGGGGATTGAGAAGGCAAAGCTTGAGGTAGAGCAGCTATCGAAAAAGAGCCTTCATGGATTTGAAATCCTGGGCAGGCAGAATGAGTTCCTGAAGGAATTGATTATTAAGCTCATATCCAGGGAAAAATAGAAAAACGAAACAAAGAAAGAAGAAATGAAGGTGGCATCTTGGCACAAATATTGAATGAAATCAACAAGGCTAATGATATCAAGAATATAGATCCATCCGATTACAAGAATCTGGCAGAGGAAATCAGACATTTCCTCGTTAAGAATATAAGCAGAACGGGAGGTCATTTGGCTTCTAATCTAGGTGCGGTTGAACTAACGATGGCCTTGCACCTGTGCATGGATTTCCCAAAGGACAAGCTGATCTGGGATGTGGGACATCAGGCATACATTCATAAACTGCTGACCGGCAGGAAGAATGAATTCCGTACCTTAAGGAATTACGAAGGCTTAAGCGGGTTTCCAAAGGTTAAGGAAAGTGACTGTGATGCTTTTGATACCGGCCACAGCTCCACTTCCATATCCGCGGCAATGGGCGTGGTAAAGGCAAGGGATTTATCCGGTGAAAAATATAAGGTGGCGGCAGTTATCGGCGACGGCGCATTAACGGGCGGTCTTGCCTTTGAAGCGTTGAATAATGCGGGAAGGCTGAAATCAAACCTTATTATCGTATTGAATGACAATAATATGTCCATTTCCGAGAATGTCGGGGGTATGGCAAACTATCTTGGAAAGCTGAGAACGGATTCAAAATATCATGATTTTAAAGCAGGGATTGAACGGCTGCTGAATATGCTGCCGGGTCTTGGTGATTTTATCATGGATAAACTGAAAAAGTCAAAGGATTCTATTAAAAGGCTTGTTATTCCCGGCATGCTCTTTGAGGATATGGGGATTACCTATATCGGGCCGATCGACGGGCATAATATCAATGAGTTAATTACGGCGTTCAAAAGTGCATCCAAGGCAGATAAAGCGGTGCTGATTCATGTTATAACAAGAAAGGGCAAGGGCTACAAGCCTGCGGAACAGAATCCGAGCAAATATCATGCCGTCGATGCTTTTGATGTGAAAACCGGTGAAAATAAAGTATTAAAAAAAGGCGTAAGCTATACAGAGGTATTTTCCGACAGTATACTAAAGCTTGCCAAGGAGAATGAGAAGCTGGTTGCGATCTCGGCCGCCATGCCGATCGGTACGGGCTTATCCAGGTTCAAAAGCCTGTATCCGAACCGTTTCTTTGATGTGGGCATTGCGGAGGAGCATGCGGTTACCTTTGCGGCCGGTCTGGCTTCGGGCGGTATGCGGCCGGTTGTTGCCATTTACTCCACCTTTCTGCAAAGGGCTTATGACCAGATACTGCATGATGTATGTATCAGCAGGCTTCCCGTAATCTTTGCCATAGACCGTGCGGGACTGGTCGGCAATGACGGAGAGACACACCAGGGGATTTTTGATATATCTTATCTGTCCCATATTCCCTCGCTGACACTGATGGCACCGAAGAACGGATATGAACTGTATAAAATGATACAGTTTGCCTATTATTTTAATGGGCCGATAGCAATACGCTACCCCCGAGGCCGGGCTTATGAAGGCCTGAGTGAATTCCAGGCTCCGATTGAATGGGGTAAAAGCGAAATCCTCTACACGGCTTCCGAAGCAAAGGAGGATGAAAATCAGGGAAAGACTATCGTTTTACTTGCGGTAGGCAGCATGGTGGAAACCGCCGTTTCGGTCAGGGAGATGTTAAACACCGCGGATTATCCCGTAACCCTGGTGAATATCCGGTTCATTACGCCGCTGGATGAGGAATTGCTGCATCAACTGGCAAAGGACCATACGGTTTGGGTAACACTTGAGGAAAATGTAAAATCCGGAGGCTTTGGGGAAAAGGTTGCAGGCTTTCTTATGGAACATAATTACAGGCAGATCGACCTCATCAATATTTCCCTTCCGGATCGGTATATTTCCCAGGGCGATGTTTCGGTTTTAAAAGAAAAACTGGATATGGATGCCAACGGCATTTATACGAAAATCATAGGCAGGGTGCTTCAATGAAAGAACGGTTGGATGTATTATTAGTCAAAAGGAATCTGGCTGAATCCAGAGAAAAAGCGAAAGCTGTGATCATGGCGGGCAATGTGTTCGTTGATGGGCAGCGTGAGGATAAGGCAGGCAGCACCTTCCCGGATACCGTACGGATAGAGGTGAAGGGAGCCCCCATGAAGTATGTCAGCAGGGGCGGGTTTAAGCTGGAGAAGGCAGTTAAGCAATACGGAGTAAGCCTGGCCGGTAAGGTCTGCATGGATGTAGGTTCGTCAACGGGAGGTTTTACCGACTGCATGCTTCAAAACGGAGCAAAAAAGGTTTATGCGGTTGATGTCGGGACGAATCAGCTGGCATGGAAGCTGAGACAGGACGAACGGGTTGTATCCATGGAGAAAACAAATGTCCGTTATCTGGAACCGGATCAGATCCCGGAACAGATCGACTTTATTTCCATCGATGTGGCTTTTATCTCCTTAACAAAGGTGCTTTGCCCTGTTAGAGAGCTTTTAAAGGAACAGGGGGAAATCGTATGTCTTATTAAGCCCCAGTTTGAGGCCGGGAGAGAAAAAGTCGGCAAAAAGGGTGTGGTAAGAGACCGTAATGTTCATGCTGAGGTGATCGGGAAGGTGATTCTCCATGCGGCAGGTCTGGGCTTTCGAATACTGAACCTGGACTATTCTCCGATAAAGGGTCCGGAAGGCAATATTGAATATTTATTACATATACGAAAGATTATGATTATGCCGGAAAGTGATTTGCCGCTTGACTTAGCGGATTGCAAGGAATATGTCGATAATGGTAATCTGACTGATTTGCCTGAAAGCATTATGGATATCGTGGCGATTGCCCATGATACATTAAACTTGTAATAAAAGGTGTTATGTGGTAAAATAACAGCATCCATTGTATAAATAAACACAGCAAGTAATAAATAGGAGATCTGAATGGATAAATTTTGTGTTATAACGAACCGGGATAAGGATGAAAATCTGGAAATTACTACAAAGATCGCCGAATATATGAAACAGAATGGTAAGATATGTATTTTCCCGGACAGATCAGATTCCGAAGACGATGCCCATTACTATACGGATGTCGAAGCGGTTCCGGATGATACGGAGTGTGCAATCGTCCTGGGGGGCGACGGTACCATAATTCAGGCCGCACACGATCTTGCAGGGAAAGGCATTCCGATTCTCGGGATCAATCTCGGAACCCTGGGCTTCCTGGCGGAAATCGAGAAAAACAGGCTTTACGATGCATTGGATTCCCTGTATACGGACCGATTGCGGATGGAGAACAGAATGATGCTTACGGGTTGCATAAGAAGCAACGGGCAGCAAGTTTATTCAGGGTTTGTCCTGAACGATGTGGTTATTACACGAAGCGGATTTTCCAGAATAATAAGCTTCAGTGTTTATATAAATGATGAATTGGTAGACCGTTACCGGGGAGATGGGGTAATTATTTCAACACCGACCGGCTCGACCGGATATAACCTTTCTTCCGGAGGTCCGGTAGTAAAACCGGATTCCGAGATTATGGTTATCACTCCTATCTGTCCGCACTCATTGACCGCAAGAAGTCTTGTGGTATCGTCGGATGACAGGATTAAGATAAAGATTAACGAGAGTAAGAAGACACAAGAGGAAGAAGCGATAGCAACATTAGACGGCAGGATGGCGATCTTGCTCCAAACAGAGGATGAAATCGAAGTTTATAAAGCCGAAGAAGTAACCAGGCTGGTTAAGATAAACCAAACAAGTTTTTTTGATATATTAAGAACAAAAATCGGACAAGGCGGAGATTAAAACTATGAAGGTTGGAAGACAAAGCAAGATTATCGAATTAGTCAACAATAATGATATCGAGACTCAGGAGGAGTTGGCGGACCTTCTGACGAAAGCCGGATATAATGTGACTCAGGCTACAATTTCAAGGGATATCCGTGAATTAAAGCTTACCAAGATAGCGCTGGAGGACGGAAAGCAGAAATACATTATCTTAAACAGTACGGAAACGGTATTAAGTGAGAAATATGTCCGTGTATTAAAGGATGGCTTTGTGTCAATGGATATGGCGCAAAATATTATTGTGATAAAAACGGTTGCCGGAATGGCGATGGCTGTTGCCGCTGCCCTGGATGCCCTGAATGTGCATGGAATAGTAGGCTGTATCGCAGGCGACGATACGGTGATGTGTGTGATCAAGACAACGGACGAAACGGTTTCCGTCATGGAGAAATTAAGTAAATTAATCAATTCAAAGAACTTGTAATTCTGATGACAGCGTGATAAAATTATTGCTTGTGAGATTATAAGTTTATCTGATAAAAGGAGAATAAGTATGTCAGGACATTCGAAATTTGCCAATATTAAACATAAAAAGGATAAGAACGATGCTGTTAAAGGCAAAGTATTCACCAAATTGGGACGGGAGATTGCGGTTGCGGTAAAGGAAGGCGGTCCCGATCCGATGAATAACAGCAAATTAAAGGATATAATTGCGAAGGCGAAGTCCAACAACATGCCGAATGATACCATTGACCGCAGTATAAAGAAGGCGGCAGGGGATGCAAATGCCATAAATTATGAATTCGTAAGCTATGAGGGATACGGGCCGAACGGCACTGCAATTATCGTAGAGGCATTAACGGATAATAAAAACCGTACCGCTTCCAACATAAGGAATGCTTTTACTAAGGGAAACGGCAATGTCGGGACTCCCGGATGCGTATCCTTCATGTTTGACAGGAAAGGCCAGATAATCATCGATAAAGAGGAATACGACAAGGAAGCCGACGAGCTTATGATGCTTGCCCTCGAGGCAGGCGCGGAAGATTTTGCGGAAGAGGAAGACAGCTTTGAGATACTTACCGATCCCGATGTCTTCAGTGAAGTCCGTGAAACACTGGAGAAAGCGGGCATTCCGATGGCTCAGGCGGAGGTAACCATGATTCCGCAGACCTGGGTGGAACTTACGGATGAACAGGATATCAAGATGATGAACCGCACGCTTGACCTGCTCGATGAGGATGATGATGTACAGGAAGTATATCATAACTGGGATGAGTAAGTTAGATCAGTGAAACCGGAAGTAAAATAATCATGAAGTGAAAATTAGAAGCCGACAGTGAAACTTGCTGTTAGCTTCTTTTTAATATCCTTTAGGTTGTAAACATCCAAATAATAAACAGTTAATAAAAATATAGCGGTATGTATATATTAGAAAGTATATGGCAAAATAAGCAGGGATGGAATGCTGACGAAGGATGGTAAAAGGAGGATATCGGAATGTTAAGGAAGAAAGAAACCGCTCTGCTGCTGGTAGACATGCAATATGGAGGCGGTGCTCCGGATGGATCACTTGTAAAAATGTTAAATGTGGATGTTACAAAGCAAGAAGATATTGTTACACCGATGATAAAATTAAAGGATTACTTTCATGAGAATGGAATGCTGATTATTAATATTAAGACAGAATATGAAGAGGATTTTAGTGACTGGAAGATGCTGGACCAAAGGTTTGAGGTCAGAAAATATAAACATTTTGTTAAAGGCACGCAAGATGCGGAAATTATTCCTCCTTTGGCACCAAGGGAAGGGGAAGAACTGGTCGTTAAAAACAGGTGGAATGCTTTTTTTAATACAAATCTTGATGATATATTGAAGGGAAAAAATATCAGGAATCTTGTTATTGCCGGCGCAGCTACGGATGTGTGTGTATTAGAAACCTGCAGTCACGCTTTCTCGCTTAACTATAATTGTATCATTCCAATAGAGACTACGGCGTCATTTAACGCGGATCGAAAGAAAATGGGTCTGGAAATCCTGAAATTCGGAAGAAGCCAGGTAATACATGTAGAAGATTTATATGGTATGTTTCAGTAATATCCTTTCCTCTGGTCCATCGCAGCAGAATACGACGAACCAGAGGATTTTCCTGCAATTCAATCATATATTCCTTACCGGGCGAAAACCAAAACTGTTATGGGCATAGGACGGGTCACAGCTGATAAAGAAGCCGGACTGCAGTACAAAGGCAATATCATAGCAGCTTCCGCCGCGGGCGATCCGGTGAAAATCCCCGTAGCTGTCAAAACACCACTCCCATACATTTCCTGCCATATCATAGAGAGTGAGGGCATTCGGCTCTTTGGCTTTTACCGGGCAGGTAGCCATATTGCTGTTATCCTCATAACAGGCAACGCGTTGGGTCGCGGTCTTATCCTGATAGTTATGCGGCGATCCGCTTGCATGATCACCGGGAGTCCAGGTATTGCCGTCTATGTAGCGTGCCGCCAGTTCCCACTCCATACTTGCAGGCAGGCGGAACCCCTTTGCGTCCGTATCTGCGATGATATGGCTGAAGTTATCGGCATTCTCAGTCCCGGAATCCCGCAGGATTCCGTCGGCGTCTTTATATACGCATTCCAAATCGGCATGATTCCGGAGATTAAAATATTCTGTCAGGGCGTTGCAGGCTACGACAGCATCCCGCCAGCTTAACATGGTCACCGGCTGCAGTTCGTCTCCCGAATCGGTGCTTCCCTTCATTCCTTCATTTCCGAAATGGTATCCGTTTTGGACTGCCCATTGGTACAGGTGCATCCAAAATTGATATGTAATCGGCGACTGGGCCATAAGATACGGGTAATTCACGGTTTTACAACTTATTTCATTGTTTATGCCGGCGGGAAAGCCTTCGGCACCCGGAACACGGCACATGGTTAGTTCGTAATTGCTGCTCACAATACACCTGCTTGTCCTTTCTATAATATGGGAAGTGCAAACTCTTTATTCACAATAGCATAGCCTGACATAATATGTCAAGCATAAGGCAAGAAGGAAAATGCTTAAGTTACAGTAAGCTTCCGTTATGTATATCAGGATTCTGAGAAAATTCTAAGTTTATCCTTATCATTTATAAAATTCATAAATATCGGCATACTATAATAATGCGATGTTTATGCCTAAACAGTAAGGAGGAGTTTGGAAATTGCAGCTTGTCATGGAAGGTTTGGATTATTTTATCGGTATGTCAATAGAAATCATGGTTTTTTTGATACTGATAGTTTTGCTTTGCAGTGTTATCATGTTTCTGTACCGCCGATTCTATCATTTTGGGAAAAAAATACGTTTTAATATAGATACCTCCGGTAATTCCAATATGCCGGGGCCGGCCGAATGGGACCGTCAGATGTTTGAACTGAGCAGCGGACATGGGAATGTAAAAACGAGGCGGTATAATTTTGTTCTGGATGATTACAATAATATTATTTACAGAAAATTAAACCGGATACGCGACAATATATCGGAAATATCGGTAGATATTATAACCCTGATACCTGCCGCCCGCTGGCTGTTTGATAACTTCCAGATGATGTACAGGGAGATTAAGAAGGCCCGTTCCTCCGGGACAAGCTATGAGATGCTTCCTATTTTAAAATGCAAAGAGTATCGAGGCTTTCCGAGAGTGTATGTCGTTGCGAAAAAAATGGTTGCGCTATCCGGCGGACATTTAAATGAAGAAAATATTTCCGTCATGCTGAAAGCATATCAAAAGGAAATACCGCTGACGGATAAAGAATTGTGGGTACTTCCGGAGCTGTTGGGTTTTTGTCTTCTGGAAAGCATTGTCGAAGTGGCTGAGGATATCATCCATATCATTAGTGTGAAATCAAAGGCGGACAGCTTCGTAAGAGAAAATCTGGGCGGCGGACAGGGGAATACGGATATAAACGACCTGCTTAAAGAGACGGATTCGGACTGCAGGATGAATTTCTCCTTCCATGCCCATGTGATTTATCTTTTAAAGAATATGCCGGTTGATACCGCTTCCATACAAAAGTATATCGATTATCATTTCCGGTCGGCCGGCAAACAGCTGAATCCTTCCGCCATGTTCATGGAAGAGGGGAAGATTGAATCCTATCTTGAAACGAACATCCGGGCTTTAATCATAAGCCTCCGTGAAATGAATGAAATGGATACGGAGAAATTTTTTGAGGAGTATTCCTACCTTGAACAAACCTTAAATAAGGACCCGGACGGTATCTATACCAAGATGGACTCCGACAGCAGAGGGATGTACCGCGAAGTTATTGTAAACCTCTCCCTGAAATATGGAATTGATGAAGTTAAGATAGTAAATGACTGTCTTGAACTTGCCGCGGAAGGAAGGGAAGACCTGCATTGCTCCCATCATGTAGGAGCCTATCTGCTTGGAAAGGGATACCCTGTTCTGAAAGCAAAGGTGAGAAACAGGAAAAAAGCCGGAAGCATCAAGACAGGAAGAAACGTGAAAGGTTTCCTGTACTTTTTCACCTGTCTTGTGATACTTTTCGGAATAAGTTTTGTTTTGTATCAGTTTAGCAGTATCTCCGGCAAAAACAGATTTATTGCTATATTTATCCTTGCTTTTCCTCTGCTGCTGGGAATTGCCCTGGAAATAACGAATTTTATTTTTACCAGGCGGATCAAGGTAACAAAGATTCCTTCCCTGGATTACCTTGCCGGCATACCGGACGAGGCTCGGACCTTCGTTGTAATGCCGGTAATTGTTTCCGCGAAAGGGCAGGCGCTGGAATATCTTGACCGTCTGCAGAAGCATTACCTTGCCAACCGGCAGCCGAATCTTTATTTTGCGGTCCTGATCGATTATGAGGATTCCCCGAACCAGTTTATGCAAAAGGACGAGGTAATAGAGAATGCCCTTACCTGTCGGTTAAATGAGCTGAATGCCTTTTACCCGTCGGAACACCAGCGCTTTTCCCTGTTCGTACGTTACCGGAAATGGAATGAATCGGAGAAATGCTTTATGGGCTGGGAACGAAAGAGAGGCAAGCTGGAGGAATTCAATAGCCTGCTAAATGGGACGGCGGCGGAAGAGACCAGCTTTTCAAAAATTTTATGTGACAGGGAGCTGCTTCACACATTCCGATATGTCATCACCCTGGATGCGGATACGAACCTGATACGGGATAATGCCGTAAAGCTTGTCGGTCTTCTTGACCATCCCATGAATAAGCCGGTTTTGGATGAAGCAGGAAGAAAGGTACAGGAAGGCTACGTAATCATTCAGCCTTCCGTCAGGAATCATATCGTTGACCGGAAGGGCAGCCGTTTTGCGGAGATATTCGGAGGGCAGTCCGGATTGGCCCATTATGGAGCAGTGATTTCCGATATCTATCAGGACATCTTCAGCCGGGCGATCTTTACGGGTAAAGGGATCTATGATATCAAGGCATTTCATACCCTGCTTCATGGTACAATACCTGAAAACCGGGTGCTGAGCCATGATCTTATAGAGAGCTGCTATGCAAGGACCGCTTTTTCAAGCAATGCCAAAGTAATGGACAACTTTCCGAACAGTGTTGTTTCCTATGCGAAACGTGAACATAGATGGATCCGCGGGGACTGGCAGCTGCTGCCGTGGCTTTTTGCGGGAAGAGCTGCCGGAAGAAGAGAGATTTGCCTGTTATCCAGGTGGAAGATTTTTGATAACCTGAGGCGAAGTATTGTACCCGTCAGCAAAACACTGTTTATAATTTATAATCTGGCATTTCTGTCAAACGTCTGCTATCTGTGGATACCCTTCGTATTCTTCAGTGATATATTTAATCTGCTGGTTTTGCTGTATGCAATTATCTCGCAGAAGATATTCCGCCCAAAGCTGGCCCTGGTATATAAAGGGCTTTTTAAAGAACTGGGATTGATGGTACAAAGGGCATTCCTGGAGCTGGTGATTACTCCGTACAGAGCATATCTGGCGGCAGATGCAATCATCAGAACATTATACCGCCTGCTTATCAGTAAGAAAAATCTGCTCCGGTGGAATACGGCGGAAAGCGTGGATGCGTCCGTAGTAAATACGGAAAAGGGCTACTTCCTTACCATGTGGAGTTCGCTGGTTCCGGCGGCGATCCTTTTCATACTCCTGATGATAAAAAGTATCGGTTATTCCGGCATCCTCCTGTATACGGCAGTGATCCTTTCCTGGACGGCGGCATTTCATATCGCCTATCAGGTCAGCCGGCCAAAGGAGGAGGCATTTAAGAAGGAACCTGCGGAAGACCGGGAACTGCTTCTGGATGCCGCACGCAGGACCTGGCAGTTTTTTAAGGACTTTACTACGAAGGAAAATAACTGGCTGTGCCCGGATAACTATCAGATATCCAGAGTCAGAAAAATCAGCACCAAAACATCGCCCACAAATATAGGCCTGCAGTTCCTGTCCATCCTTTCGGCCAGGGACTTTGGATTTGAGACATTAAGCACGGCGGTCGGACTGATAGAGAACCTTATGGAAACAGTGCAAAAGCTGGCAAAATGGAACGGCCATCTTTATAACTGGTATAGTACCAAGACACTTGAGGTACTGAATCCTTCCTATGTATCCACAGTGGACAGCGGAAATTTCCTGGGACATTTGATTGCCTTAAAAAACGGCCTTTTGGAACAGTTGGAAACTCCGGTTTTCCCGGAATGTCTTTTGTCGGAATTCCGTAATATCCTAAAACTAAGCTGCTATGACGGTAAATTAAAGGATAGCTATCCTACCATCGGTGATTTCATAGGAGAGATTGCCGATATCTGGGAAGATTTAAACGGCAGGGAAGCGAAACCCTACGAGAATCCCCGCTGGAGCAGGGAACTGGCAAACGGTATTGAAAAAATTGTAAATGAGGCGGCAGGCTTCAAACTAAAGGAAAGCTCTTTTTCGGAATATCCGACCTTAAAAGAGCTTGCGGATAGAGATAACAAGAAGGCAAAGCTTTTGATAGAAAAAATAGATGCCATTTGCAATAAGATTGACCGTATTGTGGAAAATATGGACTTTACCTTCCTGTATAATGATAAAAGGATGCTGTTCCATATCGGCTACCATGTATCGTCACAGATGCTGGATAACGGCTGTTATGATCTGATGGCTTCCGAATCCTCGCTTACCAGCTTCATGACGATAGCCCGGGGCGAGGTTCCGCTAAGGCACTGGTATAAGCTGGGTCGGCCGTTGACTATGGTGAACGGAATCCCCTGCTTTGTGTCCTGGAGCGGCACGATGTTTGAGTATTTGATGCCGAACCTGGTTCTCCGGGAATATGAAGGCTCCGTATATGCCGAAACCGCAAGGGCGGCCGTTCTGCAGCATATTAATTATGCAAGGGAAGCCGGAATACCGTGGGGTATCTCCGAGTCACAGTATTTCCGGTTTGACCTGAATTCCAATTATCAGTATAAGGCATTCGGCGTACCAAAATTACGGCTGCAGCCTGTCCGCAAGAATTCTATGGTGGTTACTCCGTATGCTACCATGCTTGCGCTTGATTATGCAGGCAGGGAATGCTTCTCCAATCTCAGGAGATTAATGGAATTAGGCGTATACGGGGAATACGGCTTCTACGAAGCGATCGATTACAACAGTCCGGATTCCGTGGAGATGACCCCATACTGTATCGTAAAATCCTTTATGACGCATCATCAGGGTATGAGCCTTGCGGCAATGAATAATTATCTGAACGGAGGGATACTGCGGAAAAGATTTCACATGGAACCGATGGTAAAGGCTACGGAGGTTTTACTCGAAGAGAAAAGGGTGTCACAGCTGATATCGATTGCGAAGAAGGGTTATACGATAAAAATCGGCAAAGTCCACTACAGGGACAGCTCCTACGGCAACCGGTATGTTAACGGCGCAGCACCAAGGATTCCGGCCGTAAACTATCTGTCGAACAATAAATATTCCCTGATGGTTACTTCGGACGGAGACGGCTTCAGCAGCTACGGCAATATGATGCTTTACAGATGGAGGGCTGATCCGTATGCCGGTACGGGCAATTATATCTATATCAAAGATAATACGGACGGCAGGATTTGGAGCACCTCCTACCATCCGACCAGAACGGAGCCGGATGAATATCAGGTAATATTCGCTCCTCATCAGTCGGAATTCAAGAGAAAGGACGGGGAAGTCTCCACCCATACTGTCGTAAGCCTGTCGCCGGACCACGATATTGAGATCCGTAAAGTAACGTTAACAAATCATGGAGACAAAACAAGGACCTTTGAACTCACAAGTTACCTTGAGATCGTATGTGACAGTCATCTTGCGGAATTAAGCCATCCGGCATTCAATAAGCTGTTTATTGAAAGTGAATTCCTGGAGAAACACTCCATATTCCTGTCCAAAAGGCGGAGCAGTAAGAAGAATACGGATAGATATCTTTGCCATATGGTGAAGACAGGAGCTAAACTTCAAAAGAAAGCGGAATATGAGAATGACAGGCTCAGATTCCTCGGAAGGAACAATACGACGGAAAATCCGGATATGGTAGTAAACAGTATTCCCTTATCCAATAAGGCAGGGTTTTGCAATGATCCGATTATGAGCCTTCGGGTCAGCATATCCTTAGAGGCGGGAGAAAGCGGCAGTATTTCATTCATAACCGGTATATGCCATAGTAAAGAAGAAGCGGAAAAGATAGGAGAGGAATTGGAGCTGGCCTACAGGATAGATGATATCATTGAAAAATTCAGGCTGCAGACCATAATAGAACTGAAATACCTTGAAATTACCAGGCCGCAGTTAAAGGCGTTCCAGGATTTGATCAGTCCTATCTTTTATCCGACAGGATACTACAGGGGACCGGAAGAAAATATACGAAGAAATTTCAAAAATCAAAGCTCGCTGTGGAAGTTCGGGGTATCCGGGGATAATCCTATCCTGCTTTTAAAGATAAAATCGATCGAGGATTCGGAAATCATAAAGGACGTACTAAAGGCTTACGAGTACCTTAGAATTAATCAGGTTATGGTGGATCTTATCATCTTAAGTGAAGCAAAGCATGGATACATGCAGGGGCTTGATGATTTCATTAATGATTTGACAAGCACTCTTAGAATCTATGATGCGGACAGCGAAAGACCGAGCCTGTTCCTGCTGCATGCCTATCAGATGATACCTGCAGAGATAGATCTGCTTTATACGGCTGCGAGGGTGGTATTTTCCGAGAAGACAGGGATCTATTTTAAAAATCTTAAGGAAAATCTGAATGAACTGATAGAGGAGTAATGGTTACAGTTCAGCTGTGAGGCTGAACTGTAACGAGTAAGGGCTTATAAAGGAGGAAAATGATTTGGATTCCGGGAATACAGTTACGGCACCGAAGAAGAATTTGGAAAACACTTATGAATATTTTAACGGATTCGGCGGTTTTGTGGAGGATGGAAAGGAATATGAAATACTTCTTGAAGGAAATACCAAACCGCCGGTTCCGTGGATCAATGTGATTGCAAATAAGAAGTTCGGTTTTCATATATCCGAAGCAGGAGCAGGATTTACCTGGGCGGGTAACAGCAGGGAGAATAAACTGACGCCGTGGTCGAATGATCCGGTAAGTGATATGGCTTCGGAAGTAATCTACGTTTTTGATGAAATAACCGGAGAAATGATGACACCGGTTTCGCTGGGAAGAGCCAATCATGGGACCTACAGGGTAAGGCACGGCTTCGGTTACTCTAAATTTCTTCACGAGGAGGATGATATCGAACAGGAGCTTACCGTTTTTACGCCCTTGGAGGAACCTCTTAAGCTTTGGAAATTAAAACTTACAAATCATTCCGATAACGTAAAGTATTTAAAACTTACCTATTACGTGGAGTGGGTACTGGGTACGCAAAGGGAACACACAAATCCTTATATACTGACCTCCTATAACAACGAACATGAATATTTAAGTGCCAGGAATATTTACACGTCCCACTTTAACGGCAGTGAGGCTTTCCTGTTTTCGAGCGGAATGATTAAAGGCTATACCGGCGACAGGCAGGAATTTCTCGGGCCGAAAGGAACGGTATTGAATCCGAAGGGGATGGATGGCAAGCTGTCTAACCGCACAGGCGTATGCTACGACTCCTGCGGTGCGATACAGGTATCCGCAGCGGTGAATCCCAATGAAGACAGCGAGGTCATTTTTGGCCTGGGGCAAAGCAGCCGTCCTGAAGAGATACAGCTTCTCCGGTATAAATATAAGGACCCGGGTATGTTTAATATGGAATTGGACAAAGTAAAGGCATACTGGGATAGGATGCTTGGAGCGGTCAGGGTAAAGACGAATGACAGGGCAATCGATATCATGGTTAACGGATGGCTTTTATATCAGACGGTCTCCTGCAGAATCAATGCCAGAGCGGCATTCTATCAGTGCGGCGGCGCATACGGGTACAGGGATCAGCTTCAGGACACCTTATCCCTTCAATTTGCCGACCCGGATGCGCTCAGGAAACAGATTCTGATCGCTTGCAGCAGGCAGTTTGAGGAAGGCGACGTACAGCACTGGTGGCATCCGCCGATGGGGACGGGCGTTCGTACAAGGATCACGGATGATTTATTGTGGCTGCCGTATGCGCTATCTTTCTATATACGTATTACGGGTGATTATACAATATTAAAGGAAGAGGTCCCTTACATTAAAGGTCCCGTACTCGGAGCGGATCAGCATGACCTTATGTTTACCCCTGAGATATCCGGCATGGTCGGAAGCGTATATGAACACTGCAAGAAAACAATTGACATAACAAGATTCGGAAAGCATGGGCTGCCCCTTATGGGCGGCGGTGACTGGAATGACGGCATGAATGAAGTGGGAATAGAGGGAAGCGGCGAAAGTGTATGGCTGGCCTGGTTTCTCTATACCCTGCTGGGGGATTTTATTCCGCACTGCCGTCATGAGGGCGATGAGGAATATGCGAAGGAGCTGGAACAGAAGCGGGAAGTCTTAATTCAGAATATCGAGGAAAATGCCTGGGACGGCGAATGGTATCTCAGGGCTTTCTATGATGACGGTACAAAGATCGGTTCGAAGGAAAGTGATGAATGCAGGATCGATTCCATCAGCCAATCCTGGAGCGTAATATCGAAAGGGGCGCGTAAAGACAGGGCTTTAAAGGCAATGGAATCCGCAGAGCGCTATCTTGTCCGGGAAGAGGACTATATCTCTTTACTTCTGGCGCCCCCTTTTGATAAAACGAGCAAAAATCCGGGATATATCAAGAACTACTACCCGGGCATCCGTGAAAACGGAGGGCAGTATACCCATGCGGCCGTATGGCTTGCCATTGCAAGTACAATGATCGGGGATTACAATATGGCACATACCTTGTTCACTATGCTGAATCCGATCCATATTACCTTAGACCGGAGGAATGCCC
The DNA here is from genome assembly GCA_023398615.1 of Bacillota bacterium. Taxonomy (GTDB): domain Bacteria; phylum Bacillota; class Clostridia; order Lachnospirales; family Lachnospiraceae; genus Anaerocolumna. Next base: position 328 of record JAEWSD010000273.1, on the reverse strand, counting down.
TCCGGTATGAGAAGGAACCCTATGTAATGATTGCCGATATCTCGCTTAGCCCTCCGTATACGGGCAGGGGCGGCTGGAGCTGGTATACGGGATCGGCAGGGTGGATGTACCAGGGACTGGTAAACTGGTTTCTGGGAATCAGGGTGGAGGACGGACAGCTGATTATCGATCCTGCGACACCTCAGAGCTTCGGTGATTTTTCCGTTTGTTATAAATATGGCTCAACCCTGTATGAAATCAAGGTAGAGAGCAGGAGTAAAGGGGAGCTGGCTGCTCGTGAGTTAACCTTTGACGGTGTAAAAGTGTCCGGTAACCGTGTAAAACTGGA
>JAEWSD010000236.1 GCA_023398615.1 Bacillota bacterium | reverse complement strand
CTTGCCGATGCAAAGGAAGACAGCGGGAAGAAATGTGCGGATATTGCGGAACGGTCTAGGAATGATATACAGGCATGTTTAAGCCGTGCGGAATCTGCTGCACTTTTAAAAGAAAAAAAATTAATTTTAAGTGCCAAGCAGCAGATAATAAATGAGGTGATTGCGAAGGCAAAAGAATCCCTGTTGGAATTGCCGGATAAAGAATATTTTAATGTGATCATCAGGATGGTTAAAAAATATGCGCTTGGTCAAGCCGGTCAGATACTATTTTCCAAAGCGGACAGGATACGTCTGCCGGAACAGTTTGAAGCCGTATTGCAGTCTGCTTTATCAGACACGGAAGGTGCAATGCTTACTGTCTCGGAGAGGACGGGAGATATTGACGGCGGTTTCATCCTGCTGTACGGCGATGTGGAAGAGAATTGTTCCTTTGATGCCTTATTCTTTGCATCGAAAGAAACTCTTCAGGATAAAGTATATGATATACTTTTTAAATAATGGAGGAAAACATGGCTGATAACCAATATGTATACGCCGTTGCGCGTATACGTTCGAAAGAGCTTACATTGCTTGATAAACAGTTTTTTGAGCAGTTATTGGCATGCAAAACTTATAAAGATTGTCTGCGCCTTCTGACAGAGAAGGGCTGGGGCAGGTCCGGCAATGAGACGGCGGAACAGCTGCTTGTCATCGAACGGGAGAAGACCTGGGATATGATACGTGAGCTTGTTGATGATATATCCGTGTTTAATACATTTCTTTACGGCAATGATTACCATAATTTAAAGGCTGCAATCAAACAGGCCTACCGTAACGAAGATATTCCGAATATCTATATATCCGGAGGGACCATTGCACCGGAGATATTATATAAAGCCGTTAAAGAGCATGATTTTTCCGGCCTTCCCGAACATATGCAAAAGTGTGCGGAGGAAGCGTATCAGGTACAGTTCCATACCGGAGACAGTCAGCTGTGTGACATTATTATTGACAGGGCGGCTCTGGAGGCGATATATCATACGGGCAAATCTTCAAAGAATGAATTGCTTGCCGAATATGCCGAGCTAAAGGTAGCGGCATCCGATATAAATATTGCCGTGCGCAGCTGTAAAACAGGCAAAAGGAAAGAGTTTCTGGAAAGGGCGCTGGCAGCTTGCGAAAGCCTGGATACCGGTAAGCTTATGGAAGCCGCGTTAAGCGGGGAGGAAGGTATCCACGATTATCTCGCAAATACGGCATATTCCGATGCGGTACAGGCGATTGAGGAATCACCCTCCGCCTTTGAAAGATGGTGTGATAATCTCATCATGAAACATATCAGGCCGCAGAAATACAACCCGTTTACGTTATCTCCGCTGGCAGCCTATATTCTGGCAAGGGAAAACGAGATGAAATCCGTTCGGATTCTGCTTTCCGGCAAATTGAATGATATCCCGGAGAATTCCATTCGTGAAAGATTGAGGGAAATGTATGTATAGAATAGCAGTGTTAGGTGACAGAGACAGTATTTACGGATTCGCGGCTCTAGGGCTTGATACCTATCCGGTAAGCAATGCTGAAGAGGCCGGGAAACAGCTTCGGAAGCTTGCCGAGGGGCAGTATGCGGTAATCTACCTGACGGAAAGCCTGCAGGCGGTATTGGAGCCGGAAATTGACCGTTACCGTACGGACAGGCTGCCGGCGATCATTCCGATCCCGGGCGTCTCCGGGAATACCGGAACGGGTATGCGTAATGTTAAGAAATCAGTGGAGCAGGCAGTTGGCTCCGATATCATATTTAACAATTAAATTAAATGGCAGGTGAATAAAATAATGAGTAAAGGCACGATTAAAAAAGTTGCCGGCCCGTTGGTTATTGCCGAAGGTATGCGGGATGCCAATATGTTTGACGTGGTGCGTGTCAGTGAACAGCGGTTAATCGGTGAAATCATAGAAATGCACGGCGACCAGGCTTCCATACAGGTATATGAGGAAACCTCGGGATTGGGGCCGGGTGAACCGGTTGAATCGACGGGTGCTCCGCTTAGCGTTGAGCTTGGGCCGGGACTGATCGGCAGTATATTTGACGGAATCCAGCGCCCACTGGTGGATATTATGAACAGCACCGGCAATAATCTGACGAGGGGTGTTGAAATCCCGTCTCTGAAACGCTCTGAAAAGTGGCATTTTGTACCGGCGGTTGCGGCGGGAGACGAAGTGCAGGGCGGTGACATCATCGGTACGGTTCTTGAAACAGAAATCGTAATGCATAAGATTATGATACCCGTAAATATGAAAGGAAAGATCCAATCGATTTCAGAAGGTGATTATACCATCGAAGATACGGTAGCGGTACTGGAAAATGCGGACGGCAGCACGACGGCTGTTACCATGATGCAGAAATGGCCGGTCCGCGTGGGCAGGCCATATGGCGAAAAGCTGTCGCCGACCATGCCGTTAGTTACCGGGCAGAGGGTTATCGATACACTTTTCCCGATTGCAAAGGGCGGTGTGGCAGCAGTTCCGGGGCCTTTCGGCAGCGGTAAGACGGTGGTGCAGCATCAGCTGGCAAAATGGGCGGAAGCGGATATTGTTGTTTACATCGGCTGCGGCGAACGCGGAAATGAGATGACGGACGTTCTGAACGAATTTCCCGAATTGAAGGATCCGAAGACGGGGCATTCCCTGATGGAGAGGACCGTATTGATTGCAAATACCTCGGATATGCCTGTTGCCGCACGTGAAGCATCCATTTATGTGGGAATTACGATTGCCGAATATTTCCGTGATATGGGTTATTCCGTAGCACTTATGGCGGATTCTACCTCCCGTTGGGCGGAGGCACTTCGTGAAATGTCGGGACGTCTTGAGGAAATGCCCGGTGAAGAGGGCTATCCCGCATATCTGGGAAGTCGTCTGGCACAGTTCTATGAGCGTGCCGGCAGGGTGATATCGCTTGGCAGGGAAGGAAGGGAAGGCGCCTTATCTGTTATCGGTGCGGTGTCTCCTCCGGGCGGTGATATTTCGGAACCGGTATCCCAGGCGACTCTGCGTATCGTAAAGGTATTCTGGAGCCTGGATTCCAATCTGGCTTATAAAAGGCATTTCCCGGCGGTTAACTGGCTGACAAGCTACTCCCTGTATGTTAATAACATGGATAAATGGTTTAATACGAATGTGGACGGAAGCTGGATGGAACACCGTGCACGAATCATGCGTATACTGCATGACGAGTCGGAGCTTGAAGAGATCGTAAAGCTTGTCGGAATGGATGCCCTTTCCGCACCGGACCGCTTAAAGCTGGAGGCGGCGCGTTCGATTCGTGAGGATTATCTGCATCAGGATGCGTTCCATGAAGTGGATACCTATACGCATCTGGACAAGCAGTTTAGAATGATGGAGCTTGTTCTGAATTTCTTTGATATTGCCTCCGAAGCGTTAAACAACGGCATTGCGGTGGATGATATCGTGAAGCTGCCGGTACGTGAAAAAATCGGCCGTTTTAAATATATCGCCAATGACAGTATGGAGAAAGAATATAATGATATTATAAACAGCCTGCATCAGGAAATTGACGGGCTGAAACAAAAGGAGGAATCCTAATGCCAAAAGAATACAGAACCATTCAGGAGGTAGCGGGCCCTCTGATGCTGGTACGCGGTGTTGAAAATGTTTCCTATAACGAGTTAGCGGAAATAGAACTTGCAAACGGTGAAAAACGCCGCTGCAAGGTGCTTGAAATAGATAAAGGCAACGCCCTGGTGCAGTTATTTGAAAGCTCAACCGGAATCAACCTGTCAAACAGCAAGGTACGCTTCCTGGGCCGCAGTATGGAGCTTGGGGTGTCGGAAGATATGTTAAGCCGTGTGTTTGACGGTTTGGGACGGCCCATCGATAAGGGGCCTGAGATCCTGCCCGACAAGCGTATGGATATCAACGGGCTCCCTATGAATCCTGCGGCCAGAAACTATCCGCAGGAGTTTATCCAGACAGGAGTATCGGCGATAGACGGACTGAACACGCTGGTCCGCGGACAAAAGCTGCCGATCTTTTCGGCAAGCGGTCTGCCCCATGCCGATCTTGCGGCGCAGATCGCCCGCCAGGCAAAGGTGCGCGGAACAAATGAGCAGTTTGCCGTAGTGTTTGCGGCTATGGGTATTACCTTTGAGGAAGCGAATTTCTTTACGGAAAGCTTTCGTGAGACAGGTGCGATTGACCGCGCGGTTATGTTTATCAATCTGGCAAACGATCCGGCCGTGGAGCGTATTGCTACGCCGCGTATGGCTTTGACTGCCGCCGAATATCTTGCATTTGAAAAGGATATGCATGTACTTGTTATCCTTACCGATATCACGAATTATGCCGATTCCCTGCGTGAAATATCGGCTGCCAGAAAAGAGGTTCCGGGACGCCGTGGATATCCGGGCTATATGTATACCGATCTTGCTTCCCTGTATGAAAGGGCAGGCCGTCAGAAAGGAAAGACAGGAAGCATCACAATGATTCCTATCTTAACCATGCCTGAAGATGATAAGACGCATCCGATTCCCGACCTTACCGGTTATATCACGGAGGGTCAGATTATATTAAGCCGTGATCTCTTCCGTCAGGGTATCACTCCGCCGATTGATGTATTGCCGTCGCTTTCACGTCTTAAGGATAAAGGTATTGGAGATGGGAAAACGCGTGCGGATCATGCCAATACGATGAACCAGCTGTTTGCGGCCTATGCAAGAGGCAAGGAGGCAAAGGAATTGATGGTAGTATTGGGCGAGGCGGCTTTGACGGATATCGACAAGCTTTACGCGAAATTCTCCGATGCCTTCGAGCAGGAGTATGTGTCCCAGGGATACCATACAAACCGGGATATTGAGGAGACTCTGGAACTTGGATGGAAACTTTTGGGAATTCTACCCAGAACCGAGCTTAAGAGAATCCGGGAAGAATTCCTTGACAAATATTATGGCCAATAAAGTATTGATGAGGAAGATGCAGGAAGGAGGTGCTGTTTTTGGCTAAAACACATGTTAATCCGACGCGTATGGAATTGACCCGCATCAAGAAAAAATTGGTCATGGCCGTACGCGGCCATAAGCTGCTGAAGGATAAGCGGGATGAATTAATGCGTCAATTCCTGGAACTGGTACGGGAGAACAGAGCCTTGCGGGAAAAGGTGGAGGCTGGTATTACTGCGGCAAACAAAAACTTTGTGCTGGCCCGTTCAGGCATGGAGGATGAAGTACTAAATGTTGCGTTAATGGCACCGAAGCAGGAGGTATATCTTGAGACAGGCGCGCGTAATGTGATGAGTGTCGATATCCCCGTATTTACTTATAAGACGAAGACGCCGGATGCAAACGATATCTATCCGTACGGGTTTGCATTTACCTCCAGTGATTTGGATGCAGCCGTAGCGTCCCTGCAGGATATTCTTCCGGATATGCTCCGTCTGGCCGAATGCGAGAAGTCCTGCCAGCTGATGGCTGCCGAGATCGAAAAGACAAGGCGCCGCGTTAATGCACTGGAACACGTTATGATTCCTGAGATGCAGGAAAATATAAAGTATATTAAGATGAAACTGGATGAGAATGAACGCAGTACTCAGATACGTCTGATGAAGGTAAAGGACATGATGCTGGAACAGGCCCATCATTACAGTGAGCGTATAAACGATTAATCCGGCGGATGACTCATGGAAAGGGACTGCTGCGGAACTTAAAAATTGTTAACTTGTGAATGAAGAAGTTTACAATATTAGGTCTGCGGCAGTCTTATTTTTTATGTACTCATCATGAAAGGGTATGCATATAATAAATTTAGTGCGCTTATATATTTTCCTAAAATTCCCAAACGGATTAAAGGCTTAATTTGGTGATTGTTGATATTTAATGACAAAATAAGTCGAAATACTAAACAAAATCACTAAATATAATCTGCTAAAACGGTCCCAGATTTGTATAATGTGCTAATTGTTTGAATTAAAATCAAATTCCTATTGAACAAAAGAAACGAAAGTGTTACTATCTGTATTGTGGCGAAATAGCATAATAATTTAATAGGAGATGAAAAGATGAGCATTAATGTTGAAGTTTTCCAGGCCGTATCTATCATTATTTCCATACTCTCTTTTGGAGCCGCATTGTGGCTTTATAAATGGGTAGCATCTCAGCCTTCCTCTAATAAGCGGATAGCTGAAGTGGGAAGCTTGATACGAAAAGGCGCAAACACTTTTCTTGCGAAAGAGTATAAGACTCTGATTCGTTTTTGTTCTGTAGCAGCAATTGTTATCCTGATATTCCTTCCTTCACCGATATGGAGCGGGAATATTACGGAGAATATTATAATGGCTGTGGCTTATATATGCGGAACAGTATTTTCCGGTATTGCCGGTAAGGTTGGAATCAGCATTGCAACGATAGCAAATATTAAAGCGGCAGAAGCTTCCACAAAAGGAATTAAACCTTCCTTTATGTCAGGTTTTCGCGGTGGCGCCGTTATGGGTATGGCAGTAGTCGGATCCAGCCTGCTGGGAGTTACCCTGGTAATGTTGCTGACGGATAATACAACCGCACTTTTAGGATTCAGTTTCGGTGCCAGTTCAATGGCATTGTTTGCGAAAGCAGGCGGCGGTATCTTTACGAAGACTGCGGATATCAGTGCCGACCTGGTTGGTAAGGTAGAGCTTGGGATACCGGAGGATGATCCGAGAAATCCAGCTGTAATTGCCGATAATGTTGGAGATAATGTAGGCGATGTAGCCGGTATGGGGGCAGATTTATTCGATTCTAATGTTGCTTCCATGGCGGCTGCTCTTGTGATGGCAGTTGGTCTTGACAGGGCGAAGGGCGGTTCCTTAAATGCAAGTATGGTTTTCTGCTATGCGGCAATCGGACTGTTAGCTTCCATTGTCGGCGTTTTAACCGCCAATATGAAGGAAAACGGCAATCCTACCAGAGCGCTTAACAGTAATACCTATGTAACAACGGTAATTTTTGGCGCTTTAACGGCACTTGCAACCTATCTGTTTAAATTCGAATGGAGAATCTGGCTGGCCAGCGCAATTGGTCTGGCTGTCGGCTTAATTATCGGTATTGCAAGTGATTACTTTACCGACGATACGAAGCCCCCGGTTCACGCGGTTGCAAAGGCTTCGGAATCCGGTCCTGCTTTTACCATTTTATCCGGTATATCATATGGACTTATGAGTACATTGCCTGCCATGATAGGTATCGGCATATCGGCTCTTGCAGCCTATCGGATCTGTGAACCGCTTGGTGACGGATATGCCATGTTCGGTATTTCTATGGCGGCGGTCGGAATGCTTTCCATAGTAGGTATGATTATATCCAATGATGCTTACGGCCCGATCGTAGATAATGCACGCGGTCTGGTTGAAATGGGTGATCTGGGTGATAAAGCCCTTGAAATAACAGATTCCCTTGACAGTGCGGGCAATACGGTAAAAGCCATAACAAAGGGTTTTGCTATCGGTGCTGCGGGACTTACCGTAATTTCACTGCTGGGAGCTTTTATCAGCGAGGTGAATACGGCGGCGGTAGAATTGGGCAAAGAGGTTATTACCGGTTTTGATGTTGTAAATCCTATCGTTTTCTTCGGTTTACTGGTTGGCGCCGCCATTCCTCCGGTATTTTCCGCCATGCTGATGTTAGGTGTTGACAGGAATGCACAGCGTATGGTCAGCGAGATTCATCGTCAGTTCAGAGAGATCATCGGGCTTAAGGAAGGTAAAGCAGGTGTTGTTCCCGAATATGATAAATGTATTGAGATTGCTACGAACGGTGCTATAAAGGAATTAATTCCTGCCGGCCTGATGACGATTATTGCCACGCTTCTGGTAGGCTTTGTAGGCGGTGTTCAGGCAATCGGCGGGTTCATTACCGGTAATATTGTAAGCGGTTTGATATTTGCCTTATTTATGTCCAACTCGGGCGGTCTTTGGGATAATACAAAGAAATATGTCGAATCCGGCCATAACGGCGGAAAAAACTCAGATACGCATAGATCAGCGGTGGTAGGTGATACCGTAGGCGATCCGTTTAAGGATACGGCAGGCCCTTCCATAAATACGCAGATAACCGTTGTTACTCTGATAGCTTCTTTGACTGCTACAATATTCCTGACGTTTTCAATATTTGGTTGATTCATTGTATAAAAATGGGGCTGCTGCAAAACTTATAACGTAGTATGAGTTTTGCAGCAGCCCCTTGAATTATGCCTCTTTACTGCCAATATATAATTTTATCTTATCGATTCGTTTTTTCTTAACACTTTCTATTTTAAATACCAGGTTATCAATCTCGATCGTCCGGTCATCGCGTTCCTGCGGAATTTCTCCCATAGTATCGATCAGGAAGCCCGAGATGGTTTCGTAATTTTCCGAAGAAATATTCAGATCTAATTTGTAGTTCAGCTCATCGATAGTCAGCAATCCGTCAATGATATAGGTGGAGCTGTCGAGCTTCTTAATCTTCGGAAGGGTATTATCATATTCGTCCTCAATGTCTCCCATAACTTCTTCTACCAGGTCTTCCATAGTAACGATTCCGGAGAATCTGCCGTATTCGTCTATCAATACCGCAATGTGATTTTTAGTCTCCTGTAATTCTTTAAACAAATCATCAATGACCTTACTTTCGGGAACAAGATATGGTTTGATCAGGATGGAGCGTATGTCCACATTCCGATATCCCTTTTTTATGGCTGCCCTCATAAAATCCTTGAAATATAAAACACCTATGATATTATCAATGTCATCTTCATATACCGGTATTCTGGAGTATTTTGTTTCCAGTA